>NZ_JBNCMT010000036.1:0-60270 GCF_049846925.1 Brevibacillus nigriterrae | reverse complement strand
GTCCTGCGAAGCGACGGTTTCTGTCTGCTTGATATGTCTGGCGATTTCGGCAATCGTTTTATATTGCATGATATCCTTTACTTCCAGCTTGACGCCGTGCCTTCTCAGACGGGAGACGATCTGGATCGACTTGATCGAGTCTCCGCCGATGTCAAAGAAGCTCTGCTCGATGCCCACTTGCTTGAGTCCCAGCACCTCACACCAGACGCTGGCAATCGCTCGTTCCACGTCATTTCGCGGAGCAACGATTTCCCTTTCTGATTGGGAAACATCTGGCTCTGGCAGTGCTTTTTTGTCGATTTTTCCATTGGGGGTAAGCGGCAGCTTTTCCAGTGTTATCAGATAAGCAGGCACCATGTAATCCGGCAATTCCCTGTGCAGATGCTCTTTTACCTCTGCTACGGAGAGTTCTCCATCTCCTACCAGATATCCGCACAGGTAGCTCGCACCTGACTCGTCTTTTCTGTCGATGACAACAGCTTCCTTCACCTGCGGATGCTTCGTCAGTTGTTTCTCGATCTCTCCCAGCTCGATGCGATAGCCCCGGATTTTTACCTGCTGGTCCATTCTGCCGAGGAACTCCAGATTTCCGTCCGGCAGCCATCTTGCCAAGTCCCCCGTTTTGTAGATTCTCTCTCCTGGTACATACGGATTGAGGACAAACTTCTCTTCGGCCAGCTCTGGCCGATTCAGGTATCCTCTGGCAACGCCATCTCCCCCGACACAAAGCTCTCCGGGAACGCCGACAGGCAACAGCTTGTGATGCTTGTCCATGATGTAGGCGGTCGAGTTGCTTACTGGCTTTCCGATTGGCACGGACTTGTCCTCATCCCACTCTCCAGCAATCATGTAGGCAGTGGAGATGACCGTATTTTCCGTAGGGCCGTATCCGTTGACGACGGTGATATCTTTGTATTTCTTCACCAGTCTGCTTACCTGTTTGCTCGAAATGACGTCTCCTCCGGCGATGACGTAGCGGATATTTTGGAACGTCTCGATTCGCTCTTGGCAAATCTGATTGAACAAGGTGGTCGGGAAGATGATATGGGTAATCTGATGCTTGTGAATGTACTCTTCGATTCGCTCAAGATCCAGCATCAATTCCTTTTTTTCCATATGCAGCGGAATCCCGTTCAACAGCGCCAGCCAGATTTGCTGCACCGAGGCATCGAAGGAGAGAGAGCCGGATTGCAGCAGCTTATCCCCTTCTTTGATGTCAATGTAACCGGCATTCTTCACGATCTTGATCAGGGATTTCTGTTCCACACACACCCCTTTAGGTTTTCCGGTGGTGCCCGAGGTGTAAATCACATAAGCCAGGTCTGTCGGCTGGTTGATTTCACTCAAATTTTTCTTGCTCTCCTGCGAAGCTTCCCGACCTGCCACATCGATGAACATGACTCCGGTTTCTTCCAGATTCAATCGTTTCGCCTGATTCTCTTTTCCGATGAGTATCCTGCTTCCGCTGTCCTCCAGCAAATATCTGATTCTCGCTTCCGGATACTCCTCATCGATGGGCAAATACGCTCCGCCCGCTTTGATAACTGCGACCATGGCGATAATCGTCTCTACGCTTTTATCGCAGAGAATGGCTACGATGCTGTCTCTGGTAATTCCCTTCGCTCGCAGCACGCGGGCAAGCTGATTGGCTCTTTCGTTTAACTCCCTGTAGCCAAGCTCCACCCCGTTGGATACGACAGCGATGTTTTCTTGAGCGAAGGCAGCCTCTTCCTCAAATATTTCCTTCATCGTCCTAATAGCGGGATAGTCTTGTTTGGTATCGTTGAAGTGATCCAAAATTTGCACCGTTTCTTCAGCCGTCACCAGATCGATGTCAGATATTGCGGCATTGACATTGCTCATGGCATGCTCCAATACCTGCACGTAGCAATTCAGAAAGCTATTGATCGTATGTTTGCCGAATCGATTGCTGTTATAGGTTACTTCCAGAGAAATCGTCTGTTCGCTGCGTTCGATACAAATGTGAATCTGGTCTTTGTATGCCTCCATTAACTGCTGAATGTCTTGGGGTTGATGCAAGCCTTTCATGCTAAAGCTGAATTGTCCGAGCGGCCTGTCCGTCTCTTCCATCCCGGCTTCCGCAAAAACATGCTGCATTGGATAAAACTGATGCTTATAGACTTCAATAAGCTCCTTTTTGCAGTTCCCAATGATTTCTTTTACACTCATCTCGTCATTCAGCAATGTTTTGTAAGGAAGATAGAGATTGTCGGCAGGCTCCGTCGATTCCTCGTTGCTTTCCTCATAAGCAGGTATGTTGATGAAGAAATTTTTATGAATCAATCGGTACACTTGCATTTGAAAGGCTGACATCATGATGATGTAAGTCAACAAATCAACATTGCCGCTAATTTTCCCTATTCTTTCGCTAAGCTGTCTGTTCAAATCTGTTCGAATCACCGCTTTTTGAAAGGGGGACGGATTGCTATTGTCATCCAGAAGCACTTGATCGTATGATGCCTCTGCTACCTTTTGCATCCAGAAATGTTTGGATTCCTTCAATTCCTCCAACGAATGAAGCTCATAGAGACTATACTTCATTGTTACCTCCTAGTAATGGTAAAACCGTAGGCTAAAAGCTGAACTCAAGATCATTGCATTTCTCTAAATGTTGTTTCTTTTTGTTGATTTCCGATTTCATTCGCTCTTTGTCTTCGTCCCGAATCATCTCAATATTCGTTACCTTCTCATCTTCGTTTGCCAGGATGTTTTCAAAAATCAGAATCAGTTGATTAGCGATCTTTTCAATAAATGTCGCTTCATGCACATTTTCGTTGTACATCAGGTCAAGCATCAGTTCGTTTTCGAGTGTGAAAGCAATATTCAGGTCATAATTCGTCTGTTCTCTCGAGCTCTCTTTTTTCATCCGAAAACGGGAACCGTCTGCCTGTTCAGGATTTGCCGTATCTACCGGATAGTTTTCAAAAACGGTAAGAATTTGCACCAAATCCTGTTTCAGCGTGCTTAATTTTTGGATTTCGGCAAGCGGCAAATATTCATATTTTTTTCCTGTATTGCTCTGATTCTGCACTTTCTGAATCAACTCTTTAACCGTCAGATTTTCTGTATTCTGAATTCTTACAGGCACAGTATTAATAAAGATTCCCACGATTCTTTCAATGCCATGCATCTCTGCAGGTCTTCCGGAGACTACGGTTCCAAATACGACATCATTGCTGTTTGAATACTTTTGCAGCAACAACCCCCATGCAACCTGACAAATGGTATTGAGCGTCACCTGGTTTCGCTTTGCAACTTCCAATAATTTTTCGGTTGCGATCCTGTCAAGCTTCACCGATTGAATGCCGTCCTTGTAGTCCTCGCTCTCGCTCTTCTTTTGAGGCAGGGTAATGGTCTGCTGATAATCTGCAAGATATTCTCTCCAGTAGTTCATTCCTTCGTCTTGATCTTGCTCGGAAAGCCATCTTATATACGTGTCGTATTCAAATACTTCGTTCAGATGAACTGCATTACCCTGATCGAGCGCTCGGTAGATGAAAAGCAGTTCATTAATTACGATTGCGATCGACCATCCGTCCAAGATGATATGGTGAACGGTTATCAGCAATCTAAAATCATTTGATCCCATTTTCACTACATTGATTTTGAAGAGAATATCCTTTTCAAGATCAAAGCCTGAAGATATCTGCTGCGTTTTATAGTTGGCGTAAGCTTCTTCTTTGAACGGGAGGCTGGAGTAGTCTTCATAAACGATGCTCGCTTTTTTCTGATTAAGCACAATCTGAGCAGGGTGCCTCCAATGATCGAAAATGATTGTTCGAAGCACGTCGTATCGATTCAGCAGGACATCATATGACCTCTCCAAGATATCCAAATCGATTGTCCCTTCGACAACAAACGGAATTTGTATGACATAGGCTGTCGTTTGCCTGTTATTTAGATAGGTAAACAATATTCCTTCCTGCATCGGTGTAAGCCTGTTGATCTTTTGGATGACAGCTTTTTCATCGATATTCTCGCTTACATATTTTTGTATTTCCTGTACATCTTCGAGCGAGTAATCATTAATACCATAGTCTGTCGGGGTATACTCGGTCTTCTCTTTCCAGGTGCAACAGGCGATAACTTCCATAAGTTTGTCTTTGAATAGCTGGGCAAAGGCTTCTATTCTTTCGCTCGAAAATTCATTTCTATTAAAATCAATCTTCGCTTTAAACTCTCCTCTGTCCACCAACGAGTTCATTTGAATGCTTTCGTCGAACGAGAAGGCTGGGTGTATCTCGCTTCCTCTAGCCAGCTCTGAATACGTAATCCATTCACTATTTACATCCTGGTCAAACTGTCCCAGATAGTTGAAGCTGATGTCTGCCTTGATCTTGAGGTCAGCACTGTTTCTATCGGTCAACTGCGTCAGCATTCCATAGCCAATCCCTTTGTTTGGAACCTTCCGCAGGTATTCTTTGGTTCGCTTGATCACCATGCCGATCTCCTGGTCTTTCATCTCCAGGATCACCGGATAGCAGCTTGTAAACCAGCCCACTGTCCTTGTCGTATCCACGCCATCCACGATCTCTTCTCTGCCGTGTCCTTCGAGGGCAATCGCTATTTTCTCTGCTCCGCACCACTCTCTGGCTGCCAAGCCCAGCGCGGATAGCAAGATATCATTGATCTCTGTGTTGTAAGCCCTGTTCGTTTCTTTCAGCAGCTTCGCTGTCGTTTCCCGGTCCAGGGTAATGGTTCTTTTCACCATATCCTTCCAGACCGCTTTCGAAGTCTCCCCATCCCTCGGGATCTGATCCAGGGGCTCCTCGGCCAGCTTTCTCCAATAGGCTTTTTCTTTTTCCATTTTGCTGCTGTTTGCATATTCGTACTGCTTTTTCGCCCATTCCTGGAAGGAGGTGGTCTTCTCCGGCAACTGGATCGGCTTTCCTTCCCTGGCTGCCTGATAACCGTACATGAAATCTTCCAGAAGGATTCTCCAGGACACCCCGTCTACCACCAGGTGATGGATGATGAGCAGCAGGTGGTCTCCTTCGTTTGTCTTGAACAATCCCGCCTTGACAAGGGGGCCTGCTTCCACATCCATGGATGATTGCAGTACATTGGCCTCTTGCTCTATTTCTTGTTCACAGGATAGCGACACGACCTTGCATTCAAACAGCTTGGTATTGATTCCCTTGTTGAATCCGCTGACTCCTCCGTCATAGGAGAGCCTCATCCGCAGCGCGTCATGGTGAATTACGAGCTTTTCCAAGACCGCGCGCACATGCTGTTCCTCGAAGCCTTCTTTGGCGTAGAGCATCATGGATTGGTTGAAATGGCTGAAGACCTGCTTGTCCACAGCCTCTGCAAACTGCCTGATGATCGGGGTAAGCACGACTGGCCCTTCCACCACGTCCTGCGAAGCGACGGTTTCTGTCTGCTTGATATGTCTGGCGATTTCGGCAATCGTTTTATATTGCATGATATCCTTTACTTCCAGCTTGACACTGTGCCTTCTCAGACGGGAGACGATCTGGATCGACTTGATCGAGTCTCCGCCGATGTCAAAGAAGCTCTGCTCGATACCCACCTGTTTGAGTCCCAGCACCTCACACCAGACGCTGGCAATCGCTCGTTCCACGTTATTTCGCGGAGCAACGATTTCCCTTTCTGTCTGGGACTTGTCCGGCTCTGGCAACGCTCTCTTGTCGATTTTTCCATTGGGAGTAAGCGGCAGCTTTTCCAGCGTAACCAGATAAGCAGGCACCATGTAATCCGGCAATTCCCGATGCAGATGCTCTTTTACCTCTGCTACGGAGAGTTCTCCATCTCCCACCAGATAACCGCACAGGTAGCTCGCGCCTGACTCGTCTTTTCTGTCGATGACAACAGCTTCCTTCACCTGCGAATGCTTCGTCAGTTGTTTCTCGATCTCTCCCAGCTCGATGCGATAGCCCCTGATTTTCACCTGCTGGTCCATTCTGCCGAGGAACTCCAGATTTCCGTCCGGCAGCCATCTTGCCAAGTCCCCCGTTTTGTAGATTCTCTCTCCTGGTACATACGGATTGAGGACAAACTTCTCTTCGGCCAGCTCTGGCCGATTCAGGTATCCTCTGGCAACGCCGTCTCCCCCGACACAAAGCTCTCCGGGAACGCCGACAGGCAACAGCTTGTGATGCTTGTCCATGATGTAGGCGGTCGAGTTGCTTACTGGCTTTCCGATTGGCACGGACTTGTCTTCATCCCACTCTCCAGCAATCATGTAGGCAGTGGAGATGACCGTATTTTCCGTAGGGCCGTATCCGTTGACGACGGTGATATCTTTGTATTTCTTCACCAGTCTGCTAACCTGTTTGCTCGAAATGATGTCCCCCCCGGCGATGACGTAGCGGATATTTTGGAACGTCTCGATTCGCTCTTGGCAAATCTGATTGAACAAGGTGGTCGGGAAGATGATATGGGTAATCTGATGCTTGTGAATGTACTCTTCGATTCGCTCAAGATCCAGCATCAATTCCTTGTTTTCCATATGCAGCGGAATCCCGTTCAACAGCGCCAGCCAGATTTGCTGCACCGAGGCATCGAAGGAGAGAGAGCCGGATTGCAGCAGCTTATCCCCTTCTTTGATGTCAATGTAACCGGCATTCTTCACGATCTTGATCAGGGATTTCTGTTCCACACACACCCCTTTAGGATTTCCGGTGGTGCCCGAGGTGTAAATCACATAAGCCAGGTCTGTCGGCTGGTTGATTTCACTCAAATTTTTCTTGCTCTCCTGCGAAGCTTCCCGACCTGCCACATCGATGAACATGACTCCGGTTTCTTCCAGATTCAATCGTTTCGCCTGATTCTCTTTTCCGATGAGTATCCTGCTTCCGCTGTCCTCCAGCAAATATCTGATTCTCGCTTCCGGATACTCCTCATCGATGGGCAAATACGCTCCGCCCGCTTTGATTACCGCAACCATGGCGATAATCGTCTCTATGCTTTTATCGCAGAGAATGGCTACGATGCTGTCTCTGGTGATTCCCTTCGCTCGCAGCACGCGGGCAAGCTGATTGGCTCTTTCGTTTAACTCCCTGTAGCCAAGCTCCACCCCGTTGGATACGACAGCGATGTTTTCTTGAGCGAAGGCAGCCTCTTCCTCAAATATTTCCTTCATCGTCCTATGAGCGGGATAGTCCTGTTTGGTATCGTTGAAGTGATGGATGATCTGTTCTTTTTCCGCCTCAGTGACAATTTCGATATCCTGAAGGAAAACGTCCATATCCTTCGTTACCGCTTCCAAGATAAGTTCAAAATGCTCGATCAAACGCTCTATTGTTTGCTTTTCAAACAATCCCGTCTTGTACTCTATAAAGCCCTGCAATCTTTCATTTTCGTCGCTCATGATAAGGGCCAGATCAAATTTCGCAGTATTCCGTTGCACCGGATACTCTGTTACTTCCAGCTTGCTGTTGTTATCTATCAAGCCAATGTCAAACCTTTGCACGGAAAACATTACGTCAAACAGCGGGTTTCTGTTCGGACTTGCGTATGCTCCCAGTTTTTCAATCAATCTGCCAAAATCGTAATCCTGGTTCTCAAAAGCTCGCAAAGATTGTTTTTTTACTTCGAGCAAAAATTCTCTACACGTTTTCCCTGCACCAAGCGTATTCCTTATAGCGAGCGTATTTACAAACATTCCCACCGTTTGCTCCAGGTCTGGATGTGTTCTACCCAGCACCGGAGTTCCGATAATAATGTCTTCCTGCCCGCTATACTTGGCCAATAATATGTTTAAAGCGGCTGATAAAAGCATGTATGATGTCGTACCGGTGCTTTTGAGAAGATGATTGATCTTTTCTGCAAGACGTTCATTCAGTTCAAAAAAAACAGTTTTCCCTGCAACGTGTTGTGTAGAGGGTCTCGGATGGTCTGTCTGCAGATTCAATACAGGGACTTCGTCTTTCATTTGATCCAGCCAATACGCTTCCTGCTCTTTGAGAACCCCTTTGTTGAACAAACGGTTTTGCCAGTTTGCAAAGTCCTTATATTGTACCTTCACGTCAGGCAGCTGCTTTCCTTCATATAAATCAAACAGCTCTTTTAAGAGGATGGACGTAGAGAAACCGTCCGCTATGATATGATGAATTTCCAATATCAGCAGAGATGCGTCATTCCATTCCATTAGATGTGCCCTTAGCAAACCTGCTTCGCTTAGGTCAAAAGGACGAATCGTATCTTTGATCAATTCATCAAGCTCTTCCATCCTATCGTTGAAACTCTCATCGCATTTGTGATAGGAAAACGCTGCATTCCCTTGTTCATGAATTTTTTGAACGATCTCATCTGCCACAACGTGAAAACTTGTACGCAACGCTTCATGCCGCTCTTGTAACTGTCCAAAAGCCTTCTCAAGTCTTTCCTTATCCAACTCTCCTTTGATGGAGCAGATTTTCAATTCGTTATAACTGGTATTCTCTCTATCTCCCTGCTGGATTGCATACAATCTTTTTTGAACATAGGAAGTTGGATAATATTCCTGTGCCTCCATACACTCGATTTCGGTAAATGGCATATCCGATGTTCTTTCAAATGAAGATTCATTTAGCCATGCGGCCAATTCTTCGATGCACGGTCTGTTAAAAATCTCGGAAACGGCGATCTTTCTCAGAAACGTGATGTATATTTCGGCCGCTATTCTCAGCCCGGCCAAAGAATTGCCACCCAAATGAAAGAAGTTGTCTCTTATCCCTATCCTCTCAATCCCAAACACACGGCTCCAGATTCGGGCCAATTTTTCTTCCGTCTCATTTTGTGGTGCTATGTACTCTTCCCTTGAATCTGTCTGTTGGACAAGCTCCATCAGTGCTTTGCGATCCGTTTTCCCCGTTGAGGTTTTCGGGATGGAATCTATTCTGGAAAAGGATGCAGGAATCATATAATGCGGCAAACTCTTTGACAGACAGGATCGCCATTCTCTGTCTGAAACTTCTCGATCACTGACAAAATAGGCTCTCAGGCACGTTTCAGCCTTGTTGTCCATGAAGGCTAAAACGACAGCCTCTTTTACCGATTCGTGATGAAAAAGAGTGCTTTCGATCTCTTCCAGCTCAACTCTGAAGCCGCTTATCTTTACCTGAAAATCTTTTCTTCCCATGAATTCGATTTTTCCATCTGGCAGCAAACGGCCTAAATCGCCGGTACGATACATTCTCCTGTTGTCGGCGTGCTGTAAAAAAACAGCCTTCGTTCTTTCCTCGTCCTTCCAATAACCAAGAGAAACGCCCTTTCCGACGACAACAATTTCTCCTTCTCCCATTACCTCTACCATTTTCCCTTGTTCATCAACGACAAGCAGTTCGGTATGATCAACCACGCCACCTAGCGTAATTTTGTCTACGACCGTCTCATGTGTAATAAACAATCCGGAATTGTAA
Organism: Brevibacillus nigriterrae; assembly: GCF_049846925.1. Lineage (NCBI taxonomy): Bacteria > Bacillati > Bacillota > Bacilli > Caryophanales > Paenibacillaceae > Brevibacillus > Brevibacillus nigriterrae. The sequence goes on along the minus strand of NZ_JBNCMT010000036.1, from coordinate 50,884 downwards.
GAGGATTCCGTCTGTCCGTACAGATTGTACATGACGGCGTGCGGGAATTTGTTCTGAAAACCTTCCACATCGTATGAAAGGACGGCCTCTCCTCCCAGCACAACCAGACGAAGCTTGCGAGATTCAATCGCGCTTTTTAAGGAATTCATAAAATGTCTGTATAACGTCGGCACCGAATGCCAGATCGAGATGTCCTTCTCCTTGATCCACTCGACAAGAGACTCCAAGCTGTCCTGCTTTCTTATATCTTTTGGCAAGAGTGTAGCCCCGCTAAGAAGGGCGCTGTAAATGTCCATTACCGCGGCATCATGGCAATAAGAAGAAAAAAGTGTCAATCGATCATTCTCGGTAATCGATAATTCTTTACCATAACAATTGATAAAATGGAGGATATTGTTATGGTTTTGCATGACTCCCTTTGGCTGTCCCGTTGAGCCTGAAGTATACAAGATATAGGCAATCTCTTCTTTTCTGGCAGGAATGGACACGTTCGATTCATCTACATGTTCATCCATGTCGTCTATATTGATGATTTGAATGGCTGAATCCACGCTGCCTCTTAACCGAAGGGCCAAGTCCATATTCAGGTTATTGGTAATGATCGTTTTTGCTTCTGCATGGTCTATGATGAATTCTGCTCTTTTTTCCGGATATCCAGGGTCAATCGGAACATAGATCAAATCCGCTTTCAGCGCAGCCAGCATTCCTACGATCATTTCCGCACCATGCTCGAATAACAGAGCCGCTTTTTCACGGGAAAGATCTGTATTCCTGTGATTTTTGAGCAGAGTTCGTGCTATTTTATTAACCTCTCTATTCAAACGGTCATATGTATAAATCTTTTGATCTGTTTCTATGGCATGGTGATGGGGAGATTTGCATACCTGTTCCTCAAATTTTTTTACTAACATAAATCTTCCTCCTGGTTGATCTTCTATTGGCATTTGGATTGGACGAATAGCTATATTTTTCTAAGCTCCTCGCTTCTATACATAAAGAAAGTCAATACAAAAAGGATCAGAGCTGAAAAAACAGGCAACATATAGGCTGGAATAGAGTCCAATAAAGTACCTGACAAAATACTTGCCAACGGAATCAATAACGTTGCGATAGTCCCCAGCAATCCCAAAACTTTGCCTCTCATTTCATCAGGAACCCGGCTTTGCAACATGATGTTCACCGGTATCATAATGAACGGAACAGCGGCCGAGACTATGAAAAACAGAAAAGCAATAATCGCAAAATATGCGGCATTTCCTAAAGTAAACAAAGAGGTACAGGTTACAATCCCCAGAAGTAAAACCCCGATATCAATAACCACAAAACTTTGAATCATTTTCCTAAAATTACTTATATTTCCTTTTGAGACAGAAAAAATAATAGATCCAACCAAAACCCCAAACGGAAACATAGCTTCTATGATTCCAAATTGAACCGTGGATAGTCTAAGAACTTCATTAACGATATATGGTATAGGCACAGCCATTCCAAATGTCATGAAAAAATTTAAAAAGACAAAAAAGGAGAGTAAAGCCTTCATCCACTTTTCATTGACAATGTAACGAATTCCGCTTCTCAATTCAGCAACAAAACCTCTATCGCTCGCACTTAATGTCATATTTTGTGCCGCTTCTTCATTAGCCTCATTTCTCTTGTTCAAGTTGAAATCAATACCCATCATGGAAATACCTGAAATAAAAAAAGAGACCGCATTAATGAGCAAGAATGCTTTAATATCAACAAACGCAAAGATGAGTCCACCCAAAAACGGCCCAGCCATGTTAGTGATGGAGGTTACCGCTTCATTCCAGGAGTTAATCTTGGGCAGAGAGTCCCTGCTGACCAGATTGGGAATTGACGCTCCCATCGGTGTATCGAAAAACGTATGGCAAATGGATAACAAAACAGTGGTTATATATATGTATGGAATGCTTAACTGATCAACAGTGGCGGTGGCAAGTAATCCCAAAACCATCATCCCGCTTATACCATCCATGAACACAATCATTTTTTTTCTGTTTACTCTATCTGTCAACACGGCAGATACAGGCCCGCAAATGATGCTTGGAATGGTTCCCAGTGCTAGCGAGATAGCAAAACTCAGTCCTGAACCAGTTACCTTCAGGACATAGAAACTGATAGCGAAATTGTAAACGCTGGTGCCGAACAAGGACACAAATCTGCCAAAAAGAAAAAGCATCATATTCTTCTGTTCAGTTGTCTTATATTCTCTGTCAGAGATTCTCATAGTTACATAATCCACTTTTGAATCCATATATTCCCCCTGTAATTATAGTCACGATATATTGTAATAAATAACAATATTACACTTTGTATCATTTTTACTTATTTCTTTCTAATTTTACAAATTATTACTTTTTTCATCTCTATTATCCTATTAAATTTCCAAGATGTCTAGATACCTAATTTATAAATCAAATTCTGAAGTTTGCCCTCCGTTTTTGAAACCTCACCTCAACACATCTGTTATGGTTTATTAGGTACCCATTGTCTCCTAGTTCCTGTAATCTTATGTCTAACTGATTTGAAAGATTGGTTATTGTTATACCTTTCTCGTGAGTATTAAGTGCGCCAGTTTGTTTAATTGATCTGCATGCACTTTTCAAACCAGAGTCGAGGTCTTTCGTATATTTAACTTCCATAAATGTCTGTTTCCCATCTTTCCACTTTACCCACATATCAAACTAATCTTTTTGTTTTCAGCATTAACAAAAAAATCAGTAAAATATAACAAAAAAAGTGATGAATGATATCATCACTTTTTTGATTCTTAATATATTTACTTACAAAATATCTCATTCCAATTAAGCGGAAGAAGCTTTTAAAAGTATTAGAATTGTGTAGGAGAGAGTGGATAATCAAAAAAAATATTTGATGTATTAAAAGAAAACCATACTATTTTAGACAATCGGAGAAACGTATTTTAGCAAATACTTATTCACCAAATTCACCACATCTTCGGCACTATCAAAGATAAAAAAGTGCCCTCCGTTGAAGCAGTGTATAGTTGTCTTGCATTTGCTGTATTGCGCCCATTCCCCCTGTTTTTTAGTGGAAGTGAGGTTATCACCACTTCCGTGCATTACCACAAACGGGCAGTCAAGCGTACCACGCTCAGGAGATGACTTATACGTTTCTACCAGTTTAAAGTCCCTTCGTAAGATCGGAGAAAACATTTTCTTTAGTTCGGAGTTCACAAATATCTCTTCTGGGGTACCTCCGATTTCCCTGATTTCGCACCAAAATTCTTCGTCGTTTAGCAAGTGCCGATATTTGTAAGGTGCTTGATGTGGGGGATTTTTCCCAGAGAAAAAAGTGCATACCGGCAGATCTAAACCTACCGTTTTCAGTACATGTAATAGTTCGAACGCTAATAGCGCCCCCATGCTGTGACCGAATATTGCATACCTGCAGTCAGAAATTTCTTTCCGAATTGAGGACAAAATATCATAAACTGCCTCATCTACACTTTCATAAAGTGGTTGAGAAAACCTTCTTCCCTTACCAGCGAGTTCAACGCCAACCAATTCAATAGAAGGGTGTAGGTAAGGTTTCCACTTCAAATAGGCTGCAGCCGTTCCCCCCGCCTGTGGAATACAAAACAATTTTAATTTTCTCATTTCCTACACTCCTTTTACTCTCATAGTAACCGATTATACATCTCGCTAATATTCAATATACTAATGGACTCGGGAAAAGTGTCAGTCGTAGCACAAGCAGATAGCTTGTACTCTTTGTCGATGTCATATTGCTGAAAGAAGAAGTTGTGGGGTGAGTGTTTCTGGCGGATGACAAATTGTCCGAATAAATCCTTTCTCTGTATTACGAACGAGTCCAACGGTATGGTAAGCCCACGGCCAATTGCCTTTACATAACTTTCTTTTAAAGTCCACAGATCATAGAAGAACAATAGGCGCTCCCTTTCATCCTTTTCTTTCAAATCTGAATATTCTTCAGGAGCAAAGAACCGCCTGGCAACTTCCATCTCAATTGGTCTAATCTCCTCGATGTCTATACCAACCAAATGTCTTTTTCCAACGATTGCGACAACCCATTTTCCTGAATGTGAGATATTAAATGAAAGACCCCTATCCAATGAAAGGAATGGTTTCCCGTGGGAGTTGTACATAAATGTTATTTCTTGAAAAGGTAGTTCGTACTTGTCTGAAATGATTAACCTGATAAGTATATCTGCTAAAAGCGTACGATAGGCATCTTTTTTTGTGTTAAATCGTTTAATGCGTAACTGTTTATCAACAGAAACATAACTCAAAAGCTTTGAAAAAGTTTGAAGGGACATTTCATTTGGAACCTGTAGGGCATAAACTTCTAACATATTTCTAATACCTCATCATGGAATTTTTTACTCTCTGTTGAAAGAAGCACAGATCACTTTAAGAAAATAATATATATCATATGCAAAGCTATATTATCAAAGTAGAACGATTCCTCTTCACTCTTGTCATGATGATAGAGCTAGAAAATGTTAGTTTACAACTTAGAGGAAGATAACTACTCAAAACTTAGGATAATTGGCAACCCCCTTCCTAAAATGCGTCTCCAACTTCATGCAGACTACCTGTTATCTTGAGATTACAACACCTTTGGATATAAATTTTTTCATTAGACGCGGGATAATTTTTTGTAGAATATGATGTTACTGCTAGACTCCAAATTTCTTCCCTCTGGAGAAGATAGTTTTTCTGACTAACAAATGCGTTTCTGAGGTAAGATCCCCTCTTTCGGTGTTAAAATTACAGTATATTACAAATATGTAAGCTATAAATAGATTATCATTAAACGCTCCTATCTCAATGTTTATTTTTAGAGCTACTAATTACTTTGTCATAGCCCCTTCACGTGGACAGTTATAAAAAGAATAAGTACTTATTAAGTGGCGAATTCTCAATATTTTACTAGGGAGAGATCGCCTAATTTTTTCTAGAAACGTTCATGGTTACTGTAGTCGATATATTCAGCTATCATTTTTCTTGCAGTACCTTCATTAATCGACTTTTTAAAAATAAACTTTTCGTTTTTTAAGTTAACATCTCCACTTAAATAAAGAAAAAAGTCGCCCGTCTTTTCGACAAAGCGACCTGGTATTACCTCAGATTCAATTCGTAGGTTGTATTGGTTGAATTCTCGATAAAGATGTTATTTCGGTAGTGTTGCCAACATTGGGTAAAATTCCGTTGTCATTATTCCTGCCATAACAGCAGGGTCTTCTGCGATGAGTTTTGGGACTTGTGCTTCATTCTCAACTTCAATGATTGCGAGTCCATGTGGAGATGTCGGATTTAGAACCGGTCCGAACACCAGAGCAATCCCCTGATTCTGCTTGTCCGTCCAATAGGCGATGTGTTGCATCATGATGTTCCGTTCTTCGTTGGTCATGTCCTGAGAAAAAGTTGTTCTCGGCGGTGTGGCCCATAACATGAAGTGCATTTTCCCCGAATTGTTAGAGATGTTTTCTGACATTGCGGCTCCCTCCATATTCTTAGCTTGTATTTTAATTATGTCATATATTCCATCTAAATCCAATTAACATGCATGAAGATCCAATATAACAAATAAAGCCTCAAACATATTAGATATATACAATATGTTTGAGGCTTTAAATTATTTGGTTTTTCTTAAATTAGGTCTTGATAATTTTCAGTCTAATGAATTATTTTCATCTAACAACTTCTTTTGTCCATATTGACTCACAGTGTGACCTTAACCAAAGATTGTCATTTCCCTATTATTACTATCTAATACTTCAATCTTCACAATACCACCAAGATGATGTGACACTAAATCAGACAATTCTTTAAGCGCCATATGAAACTCATCACTTCTTTTTTCATCTATTAATTCAATACAGAGAAATGCATTTTTCGTATTTTCTGTTAGCATCGTCCGCTGAGCTTCACGCCAATTCCAGCATCTGCAAATTGCACCGTCATCATCTTTATAAACAATTTCACCTTCAGATGGAGATGCATTTTCATCATTTCCCAATGGGATAAATGGTTCGTTACCATTTGCCTGCGTTAGCCGAATATCGCCTACAAAAGTGTCGATATCTTCTCCCCCACACGGAAGCCCATAACATAATGAAATTGAATTATAGATGTCAACAAGCGGGTTTATTGTTCCAATATGATTGCCATTTTTCACTCTTTTTAATAAAGCTTCAATGGAACACCTTGCCCCTTTCTTTGTCTTGAATTTCTGAAAAGCTTCTCGCCAAACGGATATGACTGGATTGCTACTAAATTCCTCCAGACTTAAAAATTTATGTGCTTCTTTCTCAGCCTCCCGTAGCAGCTTCTCGTAGATTTCAACGTCTCTTATTGAATTATTAATCCCCTGACAAATAACCGTGCCTATTTTTGCATGAGGGAATAACGACCAAAAATCATCTTCAATGATAAATTTAGGCATAAAAATATCTCTCCATTTCATTTTACTCTTATGTTTTGGATGGGCTCGCAAAGGCGGAGAATACCCCTAGAACAATATATAAATAACCAGTTATCCGATTCTGTACCTTTGAACTCCCTTTACTACCCAGCATTCTCTTTCTAATACTTGCTGCAAGAACTGCATACAGACCATCGCTAATAAAAGCCAGGATAATAAATATAGTTCCTAAAAGCAAAAATTGTACTGTGACTGATCCAGCAGATGGTGATATGAATTGCGGAAAGAAGGCTAAAAAAAAGAGTGCTGTCTTCGGATTCATAACTTCTACGAGTGCTGATTCATAAAAAATCTTACCTAATTTTTTTCGAGGGGATTTTGGAATTTCAGAAGTTGAATTAACAGATGAAGAAAATAGAGTTTTATATCCTAGATAGATAAGATAAGCAGCACCCAAGTATTTAACGATGTTAAAAGCCATTGCAGATGTCATAAGGATCGCAGAAACTCCAATTGCTCCAGCTAAAACGTGAACCGAACCACCAAGAGATACACCAAGAACTGATATCACGCCCGCTTTCTTTCCTTGATCGATACTTCTTGCCATAATATAGAGCACTGCTGGTCCGGGTATTATTAACAATGTAGCAGCAGCAATTACAAACAGCCAAATCGTTGAAAAGTTCATAAAATGCATCTCCTTGTTGTATTTTTGCACATGATTTATTTGATCATTTAAATAACCCTTTCCGTTTCTCGCGCAACCACTTAGCTACCTGAATTTCCTCTTGATCATTTGATTTTTCAAGCTCTGTAACAATCGATTGATAATCGGTGTCGTTGCGATTCTGGCTCATTTTAGCTGCAGCTTGAATAGAGGTGATTTCAATTTCAAAGCCAACGATTCCTTTCATTTCGCTCTCTAGCAATTCGGGAGTAAACGTATCCCAGAGCCGACCATTTTCTCGGTGAGATTCATAGTGTTTTAGCATAGAATCCAAAGCCGATTTCAGCTCGCCCTTCGTGACTATACGTGCTGTTCCATACGCATGTACAGCGAGATAGTCCCATGTGGGAACCTCTTCGGACTCATACCAACTTGACGAAATGTAAGCGTGCGGTCCTTGAAAAATAAGCAACACATTACTATTATTATCCAAGGTTTTCTTCTGCATGTTTCCGTAGGCAATGTGCCCAGTTGCATAGATTTTCCCTTCATTTTCACGAATTTCCACCGGAATGTGCGTAGCCAACGGGCGTTGTTCATCAACAGTAATCAATAAAGCAAACGGATAAGACTTCATCATTTGAACTGCCTCATCATGATCCATACGATATTGCTTTGGAATGTACACAATAATCATCCTTTCAACCTGTAATTGAAATAAATAACCGATAAAAAAATAATATTATACAGACTGACATAAAATAAGATACAATAACAAACAAATTTACATGTCAGAAGGAACGCAAATGAAAAATACCATTTTTACTTTCAAAGATAACTCTCCGAAATACAAACAAATCTACGAGAAATTTAAATCATTTATTGAGCAAGGCGACATTCTGGCGAATGAGCAATTACCCTCCATTCGTCAACTTGCAGATTCCTTACATGTCAGCCGTAATACTACCTTAATGGCATATGAACAACTTGTTGCTGAAGGGTATATTCGTGGAGAGGGTCGAAAAGGTTATGTTGTAAATGAGTTAGAGCCCCTACTCTCTCAGGAGCCATTCATCTCTCATCCTAAAAAGCAAACAGAGTCAAAGAAACCTCCGGTAGTTAATTTCAGGACAGATGCCGTTGATCAAACCCATTTCCCATTGAAAATTTGGAGGAGAATTGCTAATCAAGTATTAACATTAGATGATAGCTTTCGATATGGAGAACCATTTGGGGAAGAATGCCTGCGCGAACAAATCTCCACATATTTATTTCAATCACGTGGAGTGAAAACAAATGCAGATGCCGTCATTATCGGAAGTAGTACCCAACAAATGCTTGTATACCTTGGACATATATTAAAGGATGAATTCCAGAGTATTATCGTTGAAGACCCTGGTTACGACGGTGCCAGGGAAGCATTCCAATTCCATCGTTTTATGTTTGAAACTTTGCCGGTTTATGAAACAGGTGCTGATCTTTCACAATTAGAACAAATGAATTCACGATTAATCTATGTAACCCCTTCTCATCAAAGTCCACTTGGCGTAAGCATGTCGATTCAACAACGGCAAATGCTTATTCAATGGGTTAACAAGAGATCTGGATATATTATTGAAGACGATTATGATAGTGAATTTCGCTATACACAAAAACCATTTCCTGCTCTTGCCTCCATTGATTCAGCAAGAGTTATTTATTTAGGGAATTTCTCCAAATCATTTCTTCCGGGAATTCGTTTAACTTATATGGTGTTGCCAGAAGAAGTTTTACATCGCTATAAAAAGCAATTTATTCATTTTGAGAATCCCACTTCGCTTTTCAGCCAACTCACAATGGCAAAATTTATGGAACTCGGAGAATGGAATCGTCACGTGAAACGAATGCGACTGGTTTATAAGAGGAAAATGCTACACTTAGTTTCTGAATTAAAAAAGCAATTTGGCCAACATGTTTCTATTATTGGCGAGCAGTCAGGTCTGTACTTATTAATCAAAGTACACCTGAATCGTTCAGAAGAATGGCTAATCCAACAGGCTTCTTCTTATGGTGTAAACGTGTGTCCTACCTCATTCTACTTTATTAAAAATAAGACCGATGACCCAATCATTAAACTTGGATTTAGCCATCTTTCTTGTGATGAAATTGAGCTTGGTGTCAGGCTCTTAAAAAAGGCATGGATTTGAATCAGTCGATGTATTTAGACAAAAAAATGCACCCCCAATCATTAGATGTGTCGAACGATTGGAGTGCACTTTAAACACGAAAAGGCAGCCAGTTATTCGGCTGCCTCTAGTTTTTTTACTTTTCAATAATTGCATTCTTCTTCAATTCATCTATCCATGAGGGGATTTTTTCCTGCTTCATTTGATTAACTAACATTTGCTCAATTTTCTCTTTCATTTCTTCAAAATTAGCAGTACCAAATTGATCCTTATTTTCGTCATAGTATTTTTTTATTTCCTCTTGTGTTACCTTCAATTCATCCTTTAAGATTTTATCAATTAATAAACTCGACTTCATCTGCTCTTTCAACTGCTTTTCTGTCGTTCCGTATTGATCTAACATTTGTTTGTACTGTTCTTCTGACCCTACACTATCCTTCCATTTTTTAAACTCCTGATCAACATCTTCAGTGGTAACAGTAACCCCTTTTTTGTTCGCTTCCTGCTTAATTAGTTCTTCAGTCACTAAAAAATCAAGGGTTTGCCCTCTGTCACTTTCTTTTAGCTTTGAAATATATTGCCCTTCAGTAATAATCGTATTGTTTACTTTTGCAGCCGTAATAGTGGCTTCTCCTTTTGACATTTGAAGCAATATTACACCTACAACCAAAATGGAAATCGTTAATAATGATAAATCAAATTTTTTCATTGCGTCCTCCATCAACGGAATTAATCACTTAGGCAGGAGTATAGCAATTAATTATGTAATCGATATGTAATAGTTAAGAAAATCTATCTTGAAGCTATGAAAAATAGGAGGTTTAGTAGCATGGGACACAACATTACGGCTGTTATCCTTAAAGGAAACTATGACGAGAAGCATGCAATAAATTATGACCTGCACGGCAAGCAATTAGGATTTCATTTAACAATGTTTCACATAGATCACTATTACTCCGCCTATTGGCAAAAGAAAATGAATGCTACAGGCTATTTACCTGTATTATCTAAGACCCCTATCCTCTTTCCAAGTGAAACGGTAATTTCCGTTCTCATGTCCAAAATCTCAGGGCTAGATGATCCGATCTATGCCATAATGACTACCGAATACTTTGGCGGAGTAGGCAGTCAGTGTGCTCATGTCTACAAAGGGTTACAGTTAATTGATGAATCTACGAGTGACATCAATGCTGCTTTGAAATTGTTGGGTGTTACTGCAGATCAAGGTATGGATGAGTTCGACACAATCGCATTGGGTAAGTATCGTTACCAACCAGACTATTTGGATAAATACGTTGATTTGGCTGATGAACTTGGAGTTTAGTATCTTGTTTTTAACAGCTTCTACTAAACCAGGAAAGCTGTTTCTTAAGCGAAGGGTTATCAAAAGAAAATAAAGTTTTAGACTCGCAAGCCATCTGCAGCTTCCCCGCGCAGCTGGTCGCTGAAGGCACCAAGGTGCCGATCGAGCCGAATCGGCACTTCCGGATAAACAACCAAGAATGAGATGCCGTTTCGCCTGCAACTGGCCGGCGCCGAGCGCCGAGCGCACTGAATCGTTGAAAATTCGTGAAGGTTTTGCAATACTATCAATAAAATTATGAATTAAGGGGGATTCGATTTTGGAAACCGTTGCGCCCAAAAGATGCGACACACCGGTCGGCCCGCTGGCCGAGTGAAATTCCTTTTATAACCATACACGTACTCGTTGAATGGGCAACAAGACTTTCTTTTTCAACATATACATGACATTCATGTTGTCTACTAAATCTTGCTTTGACGTTTTTCATATCCATTTCGCCAAAAAAGCACCATTGCTTTGAGTAGCACTGCAGCTTCATCAAATTCTTTATGTCTTGCCATTATTCGCCTCCTTTGGGTAAAATCGTACCTTTTTAGAACGATCAGCAAAGAATAGTCTGATAATTGCGAAAGGATTACTGGATTTGAATATATTTACATTTCTGATTGTATTGTATATAATTCCGATAAGAATGCTATGTTTATGAATTTGATTAAGGGGTGTGGATATGTCTCAATCTTCAACATTATTTAAAGTGGCTGCTTCCGGCAAGTGGGAATCTGGGGTGAAAACCAATATTTCCATTCGAAATTTTTCTTCTTTTCCAATGGATGAACCTGTAGAGTTAGGTGGAACTGACTTAGGACCCAACCCGATGGAGTTTGTTGCAGCTGCTTTGAACGGATGTAAAGGTGTAATGATTCCACTGATTGCAAAAGAAATTAACTTTACCTTTTCGGCAATCGACTTTGAAACAGTTGGTATTATCGACATTCGTGGATTGATGGGTGAAAAAGATGTTACGCCCCACTTCCAGAAAATTCGTTTCACCGTAAATATTGAAACGAATGAAGATGAAGAAAAGCTGACGTTCCTTCAAAAAGAAGTTGAGCGCAGATGTCCCGTTTATAATCTATTTGTTGATGCTGGGATTCAGATTGATGTGAAGTGGAATAAACTTTAGTAAATCAAAAAAGGGCATTCGCCCTTTTTTAGCTCCTTTGATGTTTTTCGTTCTTCTTCTGAAACTCCAACCACGTAAGTAAGATAACGATGAGAAACGAGATGACGCACCACATACAAATTGCATGAATAATAGCTACCTCTACAATTGTCAAATAGAGCGAGAACAGGAAGCCAATAATGATTGAGAATCGGAGCAATCGGGCAAAAACGGTTGAGCTGCTTTCATTTTTAACAAATTGGATCAGGACGAACAAGAATAAATAATACGAGATTCCCAAAAGCGACACGGGAAAAGGCCCAATTTGAGCGTACGGGCTGTTGTTTACTACCTCACAGTTTCCCACCGGACAGAAAAACTGGCTGGTTACTTTTGACCAGAAAAGGTATCCTGACACAATTACCCCAGCAACTGAAAGTCCCTGCATGAGTAAGTGTACATATCCTCTGTTCATGAAGGGTTCCCTGCCTTATCCATGAACTTCTTGAAGTCTTTTACCCTAAAGCCATTCATCCGGTCAACGACGATCCCATTTTTATCAACAACATAGAAAACAGGAGTAATCTTCATACGGTACATAGCTTGAATCTGATCATCTGCATGCAGAATAGGAGCCGGCAATTGCATTTTTTGCTTCACCGTATTGTACTCTTCCTTTCCACCTATTCCAATCATGACGAGGGGTATATCAGGATACAATTGATTCCACTGCTTGATCGTAGGATAGGAGCTTTTGCATACTTCACACGTGATATTGGCAATCATGGCGACGAACTTCTTGCCTTTGTAATCCTCTAAATGAATGGAAGTGCCCCCCACTTCCGTACCTGACGCCAACGGGAATGCTTCACCCGGTTGAAACCCGCCTGTGTCCATAAATAACTCCGCTACAAGCCCCTTATTATTGAGCACATAAATTCCTGTCAACGGGATACATGCAATTACAATCAACAGAACCCATTTGATTATTCCTTTCATCCAACTACCTCCGTTATTTGCATCCGTTCTGCTTCCTTCCCGGATTCAGAAGGTTCATACGTTTTACTTTTCTCTGTTTCATTTGACTTGGCCCGATAAAACGATGCATACCTGCCGTCTCTTTGCATTAACTCGTTATGCGTTCCTTGCTCTACGATTTGTCCTTCGTCCAAAACCACAATCAAATCGGCATTCATAATTGTACTCAACCGATGAGCGATGACAATCCGGGTACAAGAGAGGTTAACTAGATTCTCTTCGACTGATTTCTCGGTCAATGTATCAAGAGCGCTGGTTGCTTCATCCAGCAGCATGATCTTAGGAGAATGTGCCAATGCTCTGGCTAATGCAAGACGTTGTCTTTGCCCCCCGGAAATATTTGTTCCCGCTTCCGAAATAAGCGTCTGGTACTTCATCGGCATCTGCATTATGTCCTCGTGGATCCCTGCCATTTTGGCAACCTCTACTATACGGGATATGGGTATGGACGGGTCATGCAAAGAAATATTCTCAGCGATACTGCGATTGAAAACAAAATTATTCTGGAGAACTACACCGATTTGACGACGAAAAGCCGATTTATCCAAAATTGCAAGGTCAATTCCATCAAAGGTGAGCTTTCCTTCCGTGGGATGGTACAACCCTAACAAGAGGCTGGCTAACGTGCTTTTTCCTGAGCCGGATGGACCGACTATGGCTACTTTCTGTCCTGCTTTGATTTGTAAGGAAACATCTCGAATCACGGTTTGACTGTATGGATGATAACGGAAGCTGACCTGATTCAACTCAATGTTGCCTTGTAAAGCAGGCGGAAGGAATTCAGCATTCTCATCTTGCTCCGGCATGGCTTCGTGAATATCTAATATTCGATTCAAATAGGCTCCGATAACGATCATTTGATTAATCGTCGTAATGAAAGAAGTAAGCGGTATGAGGAATGCCAAGGCAAGCGAAAAAAAGGCAAACATCTCACCCATTGTCATTTGATAGGAAACTATCTGCCATGCGCCTAACCACAATAGTAAGAGAGGTGCCATAAAACGAAGCCCATTTACGATACTGTCCACGTTTGCTTCAGCCATACCACGCTTCATTTCTGTCTTCAACAGTTCCTGATAAAGGACAGCCCACTTATCATACGTGCGCTGTTCAATCCCTTCTGTTTTTACTACTGAAATGCCGCGAAGTGATTCGATTAATGCAGTGAAGGCTACAGTCTGTTTCAATATCTGCTCTTGTGACAGACGCTTGATCGTTGGACTCATCGAGAGTAAGACGACAACCTGCACAACCCCAACCAACACGACCCAGCCCGTCATCAATGGAGAACGATCCAGCATGTAGATCAGGAAAAACAGCACCAGGCCACCATCCAGAATAGCGGTAACTGTACGTGTGGTAAGTAAATCTCTGATTGCCATATTACTGTTTGCTCGGACAATCAAATCCCCACTTGTCCTCAGTTGGAAAAATTGATAGGGAAGCCGGAGCAGATGCTTATAGAAACTGCTCATCAATTGCCAATCAAGTGCGTTTTGCAACTTCACGAGAAACCGTGATCGCAGGAAGACAAACAGGAAATTCACCAACGTGAGGCAGGCAAGTCCCACCCCTAGTCCGTACATGAGTTGCAGTTCATTGGGAAAGATGATCTCATCAATGAGATAACGAGTTGTGATGGGAGAGATGAGAGCAAGCATCTGAATCCATAGAGACCAGACAATGATGGTGGTCACCAGCCATGGCTGTTTCCTCAGTAATCGCAAGTAATGGCCCCATACTCTCTTGGGTTTGTTCATGATCACTCGCTCGGTAGCAGTAAGACAGAGAACTACTCCTGAATATTTGGCACGAAGCTCTTCATCCGTTATCACTCTGCGTCCGATGGCTGGGTCGAGAATAACTGTTTTATTAAGCCTGGATTTCTCCAATACTACGAAATGATTACCCTCCCAGTGCAGGATTGCCGGAGCTTGCACTGCTGACAGGTCTTTCCACTCTACTTTTTTTCCGTACCCTTCCATTCCCATGGATTGAGCCATTTTTAATAAAGTAAGAAGAGTGATTCCGTCTCGTCCTGCCCCGCCACGCTCCCGCAGTTCATGTAGCGGAACATGACAATGGTTGTAAGCAAGAATCATCGACAAGCAACAGATTCCACACTCGGACTGTTCCATTTGCTCAATAAACGGAACTCGCCATCGTGTTTTCCTTTTATATGACGGATTGTTCACTTGTTGAACACTCATAGGACAGTGCTCTCCTTTGGCAAAATTGACATAACAGGGGTTTCAAGAGCAAGAATGGATGGAACAGAAGGATTGGCTAAACGCAGTAATGCATATCCGATTCCTGATTTACCGACCAATAAACCTGGAGTATCCAATCCATCTGGAATACCAGTAAACCACCCATCCGCATTGGCTTCGTTCAAAGACCTTGCAGCTAATTGATACACTGCTTCTTGTAATGAGTGATCCTGCCCGCTAGTAGCGGCGAATAAGAGAACATCCAGGTTTCCAAGGTCCCCGTGACACCATTGGACAGGATACTTTTGATCTCCATGGCGAAGATCAATCCAGTTGCCATGTTCTTCTGAGAACAAGGTACGTTCGTATTGAATGGCTCTCTGTGCCGCAGCCCCAAATCGTTCTTCTCCTGAAAGCATCGCCAACTCTGTCAACACTAGTGCATAACCGGAAGCTCCGTGAGAGAGCCCCGCCAAAGGATGCCCTCTCGTCAAATCAGACACCCAGCCAATGCCTTGAGGAAGAGCCTTTGCATGTTCAATAAGTCTGTTGCCGCATGCAATTGCCAACTGGAGCGCTTTCTGATCGCCTGTAGCTGAATACAGTTTTATACAGGCAAACAAAATGCCAGCAGTTCCAGCGATCAGGTCCCATTTACGGTCTTGCATCATCATTCGTTCCAGTTGAGGAAGGAAGGTAAGTGCTCGTTTCAACCATTCAGGCTCATTCCACAACGCAGCCAAGTGGATAAAGGTATAGCAATAAGCAGCATACCCGTAGAATAGAGATCCTGACTCGATGGTTCCCGGTTTTTGCAGCCATTCCATAGAGCTGTTCAGAGCAGCTTTGGCAATTTGCTCATACGATTTATTTCCTGTTTCTTTTGCCAGGTAAGCATAGTACAGCACCAACCCCAGCGATCCATCATAGATGCCAAAATCCAAGGGAGAAAAACGTAACTGGCCGAACTCATCCACACCCGTTCCTAACCAGGATACCGTCTGACGATCATCACCCCAAATCGCAGTGGTAGCCAAATCATCTGCGATCTTTATCGACGCTTCCAAGAACTGCTGGTTACTGTATGTCAGATGCTCCGGTTTCCTTGTTTCATTTTTTCGATCTGTCAATCTCAGCTCCCACGATTGCTCCAGGGTAAGCATAGCCAGATGAGTATGGTTTATTTGTCGCTGACAATCTTCTTTTGACATGGAAGCAAGCTGTTTACATACAAGAGTAAAACTGTCAACTGGCCAATATCCCTCGAATTTCTTTCC
The DNA here is from genome assembly GCF_049846925.1 of Brevibacillus nigriterrae. NCBI lineage: Bacteria > Bacillati > Bacillota > Bacilli > Caryophanales > Paenibacillaceae > Brevibacillus > Brevibacillus nigriterrae. The sequence goes on along the minus strand of NZ_JBNCMT010000036.1, from coordinate 34,630 downwards.
TCTGCTGTCCCAAATATCACGGCTATCTACTTTGCTTGAGAAATAAGGGATGTCATGATCTAACAGGTCCTTACATTCAGAGTGGATGAGTTGGGTGATGACAGGATGGGTTTCAGCCAATCTCCACATAAAATCAAACAGTTGTACACGCTGTAAACCATCTGTGAGGTTGCTTGGATGAAGACTTGCTTCCAGCATTTTGGCGTACACTTGAGTGGAACGAATAAGGACACGGGTATCCACTCCCTTGAAACGTTTGATTGGACCTTCTTCTGCAAGAAGTTCCTCTTTATGTTGAGCAATCAACTGATACATCTCTTCGAACCCTCGAACAATTTGATCCGTGTATTCTTCTGCCCTTACTTCGATTCCATTCCAGATCGGACGATTATTGCTTTTGGCAAGAGGAATTTGAGCTTTTACCAACATCATCTGGTCGGTCCCAATGTTTTCGTATCTGTAAACCTGTTGTTGCAGGATTTGACCAGAATGAGCACCAATCCCACTGATTTCTACCCCGTTAAACATGCCGCTTTTGAACCGGGATGCCGGAAGTAATCCTGTGCGTAGAACAGAAGTGAGCAGCAACCCTGAGGCTTTATCCGTCGCTGATACTGATCCTTCCGTTGGTGTATATCGATAGAAGAGAGCTTCCAAATCAATCAGATAGGGATACTCTCCACTCGCAATCACATTTCCATGATGAAAGTCTGCTGCCTGTAACAGGTAAAGAATAGCCAGGTACGAACCGTGACGGTGATAAAATCGTTGTACTTGCTTTTCTTCCTCACAAGGCTTCGCTTCGACGAATTCACTCCACCCGTATTCACCACGATTCCAAATTTTCAGTACAGGCAGACTGGGATGATCACCTCGTTCGTTTAACCAAACAAGCAATTGCTGAAAACAATCATCCATTTCCAATGAACGTGGTTTGTAAACCAATTTATGCCCCGAGCGAAAATGGAGTACAGCAACACTTTGTCCTCCTTTATGAGAATCTCCCGCTTGCAGTGTGATGTGATAAAGCTGCGAAAAATCAACGCCCCATTTCTTCTCCAATTCACATCGATCCTTGATGAACCGCTCCAATGTTTCACTTGTGGTACGAAGCTTTTTCTCGGTCATCTCGGTAAGCAAGCGTGCGAGCACAGGATATTTGCGTAAAAGTTGGAGAATCTGCTCTTTTCCAGTCAACCGGCTTCGCAGAAAACAGTTGTATCGGTCCTCTGGCGACTCTCCTCTAAGCTGCCCCTGTTCACAAACCGTATGAAGCTCTGCTATGATGGTTCGACCGCTTATTTCTGACAACATCAATCGAAGGGTCTGCATAAATCCTTCAAGAATAGCATCCCAGTCGAAAGATAGCTCGCCAAACATTGTTTGCCATTCTGACGATGCAGCTTGCAGTTCATTTCTTGCCCAGATCAAGAAAGGCTGCAAAAACGTCTGGAAAGGATGATTGTCAAGTAACTCTGAATCAGCAAACGCTTCCTCATCTATGTATTGGGCAAAGACACGGTTGAAAGTATTTACCCAAGAATTTTCGCTATTTAGTTCAAAATCATCCGTTTGTGAAAGTAATTGTGCAAACTGTTTATGATCAAATCCATCTTCAGTAATGCGACGGATATAGATTTCGTCTCTTTCAAGCCCGGTTCGAGAGCGCCATGCTTTTACTTGCTCCTCACCAGTATTTCTTGGCTGTTCCGGGAGTATCTTTCTTTCTGTTACATAGCTGGCTTTCTTCCAGCTTTCATGGGTATTTTTCATTTTCCAAGGCCCCCCTATCAGCAGATGAAACAGGTTTGTGTACATGTGTTTCTCATAAGAATGAGACAGGGAGGTGTCCCTGTCTCATTCTTTTTCCCCGCGGTCAACTAAATTAGCAACCAACATCACAGATGAGCCCACTTTGGCAAATATTACCTCCACCCGTGTAACCACCACCATTTGTGCAGTCGAGACAAACTTGACCACCAGCGATAGCAGCCAATTCCTCATCGGAGAGAAGACCAGCTACATTGATCATGTTTTCCATTAAAATCACCCCCTCTTCACACTTTGAATTATACGAGGGTGTTTCTAATTTATGGAGGATGAACTTTTTTCACCCCCTGCCGCAGCTACAGCTTGCTCTTGATACTCTTCCACTGTGTCTTTATTGTGTTGAACGATTTTTGCATACTTTCTGATATCTGTGTTTTGTTGAAACCTTTGAGAGATAAATCATATACTTCCCTTTCTGATGGCGTCAGCACCATTAACCGAAGTTCGTTACGGATGATATGAGCTACATCAAAATGAATAGAAGAATGATCATAATATGCTTCCCGAATCGCCTGAAGGATGTCCATCAGACAATATTTGGTCAGATAGTTCGTTGCACCGTGTTGAAACGCTTTAATAATGACATCCTTATCTGATTCAGAGCTAATGATAATTATCTTGCCGCTCACTTTTCCTGTTCTGAACATTTCCTTGGCTGCTTCCAGTCCATCATATCGAAAATGAGTAAGATGAATATCCATCAGGATAATATCCGGGTCCAATAATTGTGCAGCTTCAACTGCCTGTTCTTTGGTTGAAGCAATGAATACAACATCGATATCATTTTCTTTTCCCAAATCAGTTGCAAGCTGCTTCTGCCAGAACACATCATCCTCTACGATCATCACGCTAATCTTTTCCATAAACACCTCTAGTGAAGTTTTTTTGGTAGATCCATCGTACGATTCGTTCATTAGGGAATCTAATTACCACCGTCGTTCCCTGTTTCATTGAATTGTTACAGATATTTATTGAACCATTATGCTTCTCTACTACACATCGGCAATAATATAGCCCCATCCCGAAGTTTGTTTTTCCACATTTCGTAGTAAAGAACGGATGAAATGCAGACTTCTCATTTATCCTGCAAATACCTGTTCCACTATCTATCACCTTTAGTAGAACGTCCTCATCTTCCTTCGCAATTGCGATTTGGATACGAGCTTCGTCCTCCACATGCTCCATTGCTTCCAGCGCATTAAGTAATAAATTGCAAATTACCTCACGTACATGAATTTCATCACACAGCAGTTCTACATCATGAGAAAACTCAGTTACCAGCTCAATATTTCTCTCTGCTGCCAATGGTTTAATCAATTCAAGAGCAGAAACTACTAGGTGTGATAAGTGATGGCTGCCGGTATTGATGACGAAAGACTCTGCATGAAGACTGAAGTGCTCCACTTTTTTCAACATGTGACCTGCTATCTTTTCCAAAGATTCCAAATTGCCTAACGCCTCTCTCATTTCTTTTTTTTGCAGGAATTCTTTCATCTGCCTGGATAGATAAGCAATTTTCAAGATGTCATTTTTCACTGCATGTATGATGAATAATGTCCCTTTTGACAGTCCCCTTTCATCTCTATTGCGTAATGATCGAAGCTTCCAAATGATTGACATCACCAAAAACACACTGCAAATCAAAAGAAGTAATTGAAGCATGTAATCGATTACACTCATAAAGATAAACCCTTTCCATCAGATAAATTAGGTATCACCACTCCCAATTGAGTATTAGCATTATAACCAATTATTTTTATATTACAGAAAAATGCATTTTTCACAATATATCCAAAGTTATAGTGAACAGATTGTATTTTTGGCAAAAAATGTAATGCGGATTGAATCGACCAATTACTAGCTGAACAGCAAGTAATTCATACCACTCGTCCCTGTTATAAAAAAAAGGGGGGGAATTCTTCTCCCCCACCCTTATCTAAACAAAGATCACTTTTATCTCACTCTTCACGTATCACTTTAAACTTTTATTTAAGAATGCTTTTGTTCTATCAAATTGAGGATTCGTAAATAGTTGCTCAGGAGCCCCCGATTCAAGTATCTCTCCGTTATCCATAAACAAAATCTTGTTAGCTACCTCTTTTGCGAAACCCATCTCATGGGTAACGATGATCATGGTCATGTGCTCTTTCGCAAGCTGTTTGATTACCTGGAGTACCTCACCGGTTAATTCAGGGTCAAGTGCTGAAGTCGGTTCATCGAATAATAGGATTTCCGGGCTCATCATCAAGGCACGGGCGATTGCCACTCTTTGCTTCTGTCCACCTGATAACTTTGATGGATAAACGTCTGCCTTATCTGCCAATCCCACTTTCTCCAATAATTCAAGACACTTCCGACTGGTTTCCTCTGACGATTCTCCTTTTACCAATCTCGGAGCTAATTCCAGATTTTCTTTTACCGTCAAATGAGGAAAGAGATTAAAGTGTTGAAAAACCATTCCCATATTGGATGTAATACGCTTAATTTCTTGATTACTGGAATACATACCGTTTTTGACGAGATAGTCGTCTTTGACTTGTATCGTTCCATCATTGATCTGTTCAAGGTGAACGATACTCCTTAGCATAGTACTCTTACCTGAACCAGAGGGACCGATCACGGCAACAACATCGTTTTTATTCACTTCAAATGAAACATTTTTCAGTACTTCCAGTTTGCCAAACGACTTCTTCAAATTAGAAACCTGTATGATAGCCATTCACGCCAGTCCCTTTATGCAAATTTGTATCTTTCTTCAAGCCATTTAAAAAATGCTGTTAACAGAAGAGTCATCAGCAAATAAATCACTCCGGCAATAAAAAACGGAACAATGGTAAAGTCACGATTGACCGCAGTTTGAGCAAAGTGCAATAACTCAGGAACAGCAACTGCATATAAGAGCGCTGTATCTTTCACAAGCGTAACGGATTCATTCGATACGGCAGGCAGAGCGATACGAAACATCTGTGGAATGATAATTTTGGTCGTAGTTTGCCATCTGCTGAAGCCTAGCACTTGTGCAGCCTCATATTGTCCCTTATCAATCGACAGAAGCCCGCCACGAAAGATCTCGGCAAAGTAAGCTGCGTAGTTTAGGATAAAGCCAATACAGGCAGCGACAAACCGATCCAAAACAAGATATTCCCCAATCACTGGTATCATCGGAAGCCCAAAACAGATAAACAGCAGTTGTAATAAAAGCGGGGTTCCTCGCATGATGTAAATATAACCATTTGCAAACCAGACAAGACCTTTGTTTTTACTATTTACCATTAATGTAACGACGAAGCCAAGTGGGATGGAAACGACAATAGCAATGAAAAAGAGCAAAATCGTCATCTGTGCCCCTTCTAACATGGGCAACGTAATATTCAATAAGTATTCAGTGTTCATACACATGCTCCTACCCGATTTTCAAAGTTCGATGGAGTTTACCCCTTATTTTAAGACTTTGTCTTCACCAAACCATTTTTCAGAGATTTTAGCGGAAGTGCCATCTTGATTCATTGTATCTAATGCTTTTTGAAGCTCATTTAATAGTGCTTCATTGCCTTTTTTAACACCAATGCCATATTCTTCTGGAGCAAGTGACTCATCAAGCTGCTTAAATACATCTTTTTCCTTGGACATGTAATAGTCTGCAACGATCTGGTCAATCACTACGGCATCAATTCGGCCGATTTTCAAATCGTTTAATGCCAGTACGTTATCTTTATACTCCACCACATTTTTCAATTTAGACTTCATTTCATTTGCATTTAGCGCATCAGCAGCAGAAGACAGTGATTGTAGACCCGCCACTTTTCCCTCAAGGTTGTCCATTTTCGTGATATCCGATTTTTTCAGAGTCACAATGACTTGAGCGTTTTTCAAATATGGCTTTGTGAACAATACTTTTTGTTTACGCTCATCAGTAATCGTATATCCATTCCAAATCAAGTCGATACGACCACTGTTTAATTCGGATTCTTTTGAACTCCAGTCAATCGGTTGAAACACTGCTTCTCTTCCCATTTTTTCTGCCGCTGCTTTTGCTAAGTCTATATCAAATCCAACGATTTCGTTCTTCTCATCTCTAAATCCCATTGGAGCGAACTTATCGTCGATACCAATAACTAACTTGTTTCCAGTAGAGCTAGAAGTTGATCCCCCACATCCTGATAACAATAAAAGAATAGCGCTAACTAATAGAACGAACCCTGTTAATCTTTTCATGATGTTCCCCCCAAAATCATTTGTTTATCATATTAAAGTATTAAAACGTTAACAAGGTATCATGTTATCATAATAAATTAAAAGAGTCGATAGCTTTGGATAATTTTTTTATCTATAAAGTAAAGAGAATCAAAAAATGACAAAAAATCGAAAGAGCTTCCCATCTGGCAAGCTCTCCACTTTGTCATTCTACTGCTCCTGTCAGGTGCTACTTTTCCAAAATTACACTGATTGGCTTAAAAATCATTTCGACTAATGTATTGGGGCCTGCCATGTTCTGCAAATCCAACATGGAAAGTACCCAGCCAATAAGCAAAAGGCCGGCGAAGGCAATTTTGTCCCGCTTGGGATGATTTTTCATTCTTGGCCATTCAAACAGAACAATAAGTACAACGATGAAAGTGACGCCCAAAATTACACTCCATCTCATTTGGTTTGCACCTCGTTCTCTGGGATTGCTCCCGGTACATTGATTAGACCTGGTCGCTTGATATACGCTTTCACATGCGTGTGAACTTCCAGTTTTACAAAGGTTTCGGTCCAATTATCTTTTACCTTTGCCCACTCTTTTGGATATTTCCGATGAAATGCTTCTCCGAAACCGAATACATCTGCTTTCATTTCTTTTTGAACCCGGTTTAGTGCGATTTCAACTCGTCGTACGATATCTTGACGAACATCCTTTTCGATTTTCCTTAACAATTGCGGATTGAGCAGGTCGAGATTGGTTTCATTTTGAACCAGATCACCTTCTGCTTCGATGTTTATATTCATAATCCATTTTCCCTCATTAATTTCTGGAACTAGTTTCGTTGTTTCTTTCACTGGCTGAAGGGAGATCGAACCTTTATTTTCTTCTGTTTTGACTGAAACAGTCGTCGTGATAATATCATTTCGAATCCACAAAACCCCTCTTGTTTCCCTCTGCGATAAACGACCAATCATCTTGTCCTTATGAAAAACAGCGCTTCCGAACAAAAACGGAATCGTGTGCAGTTTCATTTCATTTTTACGCTGAGGCAAGATTTCAACAAAAGGAAGAATCGCTGATTTAGAATCTTCTCGTAACATTACCTGTAAATCCTTCATCGTAACAGTCATTCCTATCCGAAGATCAGATAATTCACGAAGAACTTCGCCAGAATAGCGCTCTAGAGGAGGCATTAATTCCATAATGGTTGATGCTTCCCCTTTACTTATATACATATAGGAACGTTCTCGAGGCTCGGGATGACGAAGCAGAAAGTCCATCTCTCTGGCAATCCCTCTTTTCGCCATCTCTTCGCCAAATACATAAACTTTGCAATGTCCCCAAAACAATCTGCGCGGCAGCTTTGTTTGAAGCTTGGACATCGCATCAGCCATATTGATCCCCTCTCCTGATCTGACCAACGTCAAATTTTCAGTTGACCCCCCGCCAGTAATTCCTCCACCAGATAATGAACGAGGAGCAAACACTTGTATCGTAAGCTCAATCTTGTTGTCTTTTTTCGCATCGATTGCTGCCGCTGTGATGATCGCCAAGTCGTTTAACTCAACCCGATCCCAGCATCCACTAATCAGCAGTGAAGGCAATAAAACGAAAAGAATAAATTGTGTTCTTTTCAATTCATAACCCTCCTTTTGAGCTAAATGTTATCCTGGATGTCCGTATCTTTTTTAGCAGGAGCTTTCTTTTTCCTAAAAAAGGCGATTATGAGTAACAAGCCGGGAATTACCGTTTGAAAAAGCGTCCCATAAAAAGGAAATGCAACAATATCAAACTGTTCTACTTTCGCAACATCCGAAAAAGCCCAAAAACTGAACAATGTGATAAGAAAACCCATCGGAAGAACAATCGAGCGTTGATCGGATAGCCTCATCCATTGTGAAGCTGCAGATACGATCACATAATAAAACACAGTTATTTTTAAAAATACTCCTGTCACCCATACTGCCATGATAATTGACTCGATATTCTCGATAAAATCGGCGATGCTGATGTATCGAAATGCAAGCATGATCGGAAATCTTCTTACGGAAACCTCCAAATCATACAGAAAAAGGGCAACCAGATTGACGGAAACCAAAACAATCATTACGCTTGTAACAGAAATCATACTCCATTTGATACTCTTGTTCTCATCCGTTACGAAAGGTAAAAAAAACGAAATGACAAAAACTTCACCAAACCATGCCTGCGGCTGGACAGCCCCCCTCAAAGAAGGAATCAGCCCGTTTTCCAAAATCGGTAACATATTCTCTGGTCTTAAATCTAAATAGAGAAATACGAACAGCGTCGGTAAAGGGAGTAAGAATAAGGGAGCAAATACTTGAGCTACGCGAGCAACTACCTCCACACCACTACGAACGGCAAAAGAACAGACAAGAATCATGACTCCAATTACCACAATCATCGGTGTAAATGCGAGAAAAACTCCCTTCACAAATTCCCCATACAGCCGAACAATGGAACCAGTTATCTGTAAAAAAAAGACCAGGTACAAAAAACCAACTACTTTTCCAAGCACTTTTCCGAGAATGTGTTCACTGTATTGCATGAACGATTGTTTGGGATAAATTTTATGGAGTTGAACTGCGAGATACACCGTCAGAAATCCAATGGAAGAAGCCCAGATTGGTGACATCCATAAATCGTTTTTCGCTAATCTTCCGGTTGTCGCAGGCACACTGAGAACAGCGGTAGCCACGATGGTGGGATACATCAATAATGCCATTTGAATAGATGAAATTTTCCTTTTCTCTGTCACCTGTTACCCACCCCAGATATGCCTTTCCTCAACAGAGCAATGACCATAAGCAGGAAAGGAATGATTGTTCCAAAGAAAGTTAAATAAAATGGTCCAGTGAATGTAACAAAATGACTCAGATCTTCAAATCTCGGAATTCCCCAGATACTAAACAATAATGTTAGGAAACCAATTGGTAAAATAATGGGCCGATAATCCGACAATTGAAACAATTGTGCGGCACCGATCACGTTTGCATAGTAAAAGACGGAAATTTTCACAAACAGACCGCCGATCCAGAACGTCATAACCACAGCTTCCAGATTCTCAAAGAAATCAGCAAGACTGACATAGCTGGCTGCTCTCATAAAAGGATATACCAGTGTCGATACAGTGTTTCCAAATAGGAATAGTATAACCAAGTTGCTAATTACCATGGCCCCCATGACCAGACAAATGAAAATGCCCCCTAACTTTCCGCATCTTTTCGTATCTGTTACAAATGGAATCAGAAATGCAATAAGAAACACCTCACTGAACCAGCCAGCAGGAATAATTGAGCCCATTATGGAAGGTTTCACACCATTTTCAAGGACTGGGAACAGAAATTCCGGTTTCAAATCAGGCAACAGCAAAATATGAACCAACAAAAATAGAAACATAAATGCAGGGAAAAACACGAGAGCTATCCTTCCCAATACTTCTACTCCACCTCTAACCGCAAATGAGCATACAAGCAACTGAGCTCCCATGACGACATTAATAGGGGTCATAGGCAATATCACGCCAACTGTAAACTCAGCATACTCTCTTACAATCACACCATTAATATGAAGAATGAAAAACAGATAAAGAAAACCTAGTATTTGACCGGGGAATTTACCAATAATCTGTTGGCTGTACTGAATGATCGATTGCTTGGGAAACAGAAGACCTAAATAGCAAATAATATAGACAGAAATAAACCCGACAATCGATCCCCAAATGGGTGAAAGCCATAAATCATTCTTGGCATGCGCAGCAGTGATACTAGGAACAATCAGAATCCCTGTTGCTAAAATGGTAGGAAATATCATTACACCCATTTGAAAGGCAGATATTCTTCCTTTTTCCATGTTCCCACCCTCTTTCGCAAGTCAGATCTTTATTCCCCTCCTTTTTCAGGCCCAGGCTTCATTCCTTTCGTTTGCCTGTATTGATTGTACTCCCCAGTCAAGTGAGGTCGAGAATCCATCGCCCACCAAGGGCCTCTAATCAGAACATCTTTTAATTCATTTGTTTTGAGAGCTGCCACGGAGGACAAATAAGGGACTCCGAAGGAACGAAGACTGCACATATGAATGACTATCGTAATAATCCCAAGCATGACACCAAGCAATCCGAGTGTTCCTGCGAGAATAATGATTGGAAAACGAAGTAATCGGATGGCAATCCCTGCAGGATACCGAGGCATCATAAAAGAAGCGATTCCGGTAATTGCGACTACGATGACCATCGGTGCTGAAACAAGTCCTGCCTGAACGGCAGCTTGACCAATAACAAGCGCACCCACGATACTAACGGCTGCACCCACCTGCTTTGGCAATCGGACACCGGCCTCACGTAATGCCTCAAAGGTTACTTCCATTATTAAAACTTCGATAATTGCCGGGAAAGGCACTGCTTCACGAGCGGATGCCATACTGATTAAAAGCGAGGTAGGCAACATTTCCTGATGAAATGTAATTACAGCAACGTAGAGGGCAGGCAGCAGCAAAGAAATACCTAGAAAAAAATAGCGTAACCAGCGAATCGCTGTACTCGAAATAAAGTGCTGATAATAATCCTCGCTCGATTGTAAAAGCGAAAAGAAGGTTATCGGTGCAATCAGTGCAAATGGAGTGCCATCAACCAAAATAGCGACTCTTCCCTCCAGCAAATTTCCACAGACGACATCTGGCCTTTCTGTACTGATGAGCTGCGGAAAAGGAGAAAACGCATAATCCTGAATCAATTCCTCAATGTAACCACTTTCCAGAATTCCATCGATCTGGATGCGGCTTAATCTATTTTTGACTTCTTCAACCAGGGTATGATCTACAATTCCCTCAATATAGGAAATGGTTACTTTCGTCTTGGTAAAGTCTCCAATGACCAATGATTCCATTTTTAACAATGGACTTTTTATAATTCTGCGAATGAGAGAGATGTTAACAACGGCTGATTCGGTAAATCCTTCCCGCGGGCCACGAACACCCCCCTCTGCAGTAGGTTCACTAATTGCACGTTTTTCCCATTTGCAAAGAGCCAAAGAGATTCCGGATTTCACACCATCAATCAGAAGAATCGGGTCCCCAATTGAAATCGAACTGATGCATTCTGAAATGGTATTGATTACTCTTACATTTGAAATCGCTAATCTTTGTTCAATTAATTCTTTCAAGGTGATCTCTGCATCAGTTGATTCCTTCATCAGTGGAGCTAGTACGTTTTCATCGATTTCCTCAATATTCGAAAGGGCATCAATATAAATTAGAAGTGCATGTATACTCCGGTTGATCAAAAACTTGCGAAATACCACATCATTACATTTTGTATATAGGGATCGAAGAATTTCTTCATTCAGATATAGTTCCTCATGAAGTTGGTAAGAATCATAGGGATTTTCCTTCTTCATATGAGCAGATGCCCTTAGGCGTTTACGAATCAAGGATGACCAACCCTTTCTTTTGTTCACCTGGTCATAATGTAGTAACAATTATTCTTTGCATTTTTTTCTTCTTTTAGCAAAAAAAAACGGCTGCCGAAGCAACCGTACATTCTTATACTAGCTATTTACCCAAAAGGATTTCATAGGGGATTGCATGACGGATTCTCCCGTTGCGTCCCGTGGTCGTTACTGCTTTACAAAGTGAGTTCCAAATTGCTTCTTCTACCGCATCTACTGTCATCTCAAATAATTGAGAAATTGCTTCCCCATCCTCTACCAAGTAAGCACAGGAATGAGTTGCGTGTGAAGGATAATGAGCAAATCGGTGAGCCGTTGAAAAGGAAATCACGATATCACCACTTCCATGTGCGGCAAACGAACCCGTCCGAGACAGTCCAAAGCTTGCACGTTTGGCAATCCGATGAAGTTGTCTCTCATTCAACGGGGCATCTGTCGCAATGATGATCATAATGGAGCCGTCTGGGGTTTTTTCGTCTTGGTCTTGGTCTTCTACCTTGTCCACATGCCTTCGATCTTTAAATCTTGGCGAAATGAGATCATCGGGGCTTCCGAAGTTGGAGAGTACGAGAACACCCACTGTGTATTGCTTGGAACTGATCATGCTGATCCGTGAACTCGTTCCGATTCCGCCTTTGTAACCGAAGCAGGTCATTCCAGTTCCCGCACCAACGCAGCCTTCTTCTACTTCTCCAGTTTTCGCAGCTTGAATGGCGAAAATAGCATCTTGAGGCTGAACATGTAAGCCCCGAATCGTGTTCAAATACCCATCATTGCACTCGCCAACAATGACATTAATGGTTCCCGTTGTATCTCCAATGTCTTGGTTTTGCTCCAGCATATAGCGAATGGTTCCCTCTGCTACGGCTGGTACGGAGAGTGTGTTGGTCAGAAGAATGGGGCTTTCTATCAGCCCTAGCTCCTGTAACTGTACTGTCCCAATCGTCTTGCCAAATCCGTTGATGACATAACTGCTTCCCAGCACCTTCTCTTGAAAAAGATTGCCTCCATGCGGCAAGATAGCGGTTACCCCTGTCTGGACAATCTCGCCGTTTTCCCCATCAAACGATAATGTGCGATGCCCGACCAGAACTCCTTCCACATCGGTAATACTGTTTGTTTTCCCCGTCTCAAATCTGCCAATTTCTATCCCTAACTCACGAATTCGGTAACGAGTCTCCACGTTTATTCCCCCGTGCGCTGCTGATTCGCAAGGAACTGACTTTGATAGCGCTCATGCAGGCGCTTCGTAATTGGTCCTGGCGCACCGAATGCAACCTGGTTGCCGTTTTCGCTTGAAAGTGATCGAACTGGCAAGATTTCCATCGTTGTACTCGTAATGAAAACTTCGTCACTTTCCATCAGAAATCCAATCGTGATGTCTTCTTCTTTCACCGGAATTTCTAGTTCATTTGCAATCGCCAACACATTGGCTCGTGTAATCCCGTGCAAAATCCGTTTGGTTGCCTGTGGAGTATGTAGTGCCCCATTTTTAACAGCAAAAATGTTGCAGCTTGAGCCCTCTGTAATTACACCATCCCGATGAAAAATGGCTTCGTAAAATCCTTGAGAAACGGCATTTTGTTTTGCCAGGATATTTGGCAAAAGGTTGAGCGATTTCACATAGCAGTTTGCCCAGCGTTCGTCTTCCATTAGGAGAACAGCAACTCCATCTTTTCTTGCTGTTTCAGAGATGGTTCGAGCAGGTCGAATGGTCATCGAGGTGGAGGCAGGAACATCCGGGAATAAGTGCTGTCTAGGTGAAATCCCCCGTGTCACCTGGATATAGACCTCTGCTTCCTGCAACTGTGATTTGGTCAGTCCTTCCAGAATAATCTGCTCCAGTTCGCTTACAGTATAATTCCCCTTTAACTGAATTGCGTCGGCGCTTCGTTCCAAACGGAGTAAATGTTCTCGCATCAAAAACGGTTTTCCGCCATATACCCGGATGACCTCATACACACCATCTCCAAACTGATGGCCACGCTCGTCGATTGGGATTACTTTTTTGTCAGCATCAAGAAAAGTTCCATTAAAAAATGCAATCGTCATGATCTTGCCTCCTTGTGATTGACTGTTGAACCTACAGCTTACGCATAATTGTTTCCAGTGGGCCTCTTCCGAATTTCTTTTGCCAGAAATGAGAGAACGCAATTGTCACCAAGAAATACGCCAAAGAGTAAACTACGGCAAATGTCAGTGATCTATTACTAAGAATACCAAAGACTTGAAGAATGCCAAGCCCTATAATCACATGAGAGACATAATGAGTTAACGCCATTTGACCCGTAGTAATGAGAGAACGAATACTGAATCTGGTCTGGTATTTTTCAGCAAGTGAAACGGATGCCAGGATCACTAGAATAGCTGTGTTGGTAGCTGAGATCATATATAGCAAGGTAGGAGGCATCGGCTTTGTCTGAAACAGATATGTGGCAAATTCCAGTCCGATAAATGAACTGCTGAACTTGATGGCTGCCCATGAGAACAATTCACTCCCAAGAAAAACTCCCCCACATACTGTGAGCAATTTGTTGCGTACAGCAGAATCGGTAAAAGAGAGCCTGCCGAACAAGCAGCATCCACTGCGAGCAAACCATGACAAATGCAGCACTTCCGAGTAACATCCGACTTGATGAGCAAATAGGCAGATCGCTTCCAGACGACTACTCGTTGCTCCTGTACCTCGATTGTACTACCCAACCGTGCTTTTCACGTACCATAAATTGTTAAAAGTACACAATATTTTAGATAGTCGACGAAACAAAAAACGCCAAGGCAATCCTTTTTACTGATTGCTTGGCGTTTTGGATGCATTTTTACGACAAATGAATCAATTTCTCGAACTTCTCTCTTGTTCCCTGTTTAGCTCTTAATCTGACTTAAAATATACGGATCCTTAATTTTGTTATCCTGTGCGAGCATAATGATTTTCGACAGAATTTCAGATGTCTTGGGATCTTCGTCCATAAACGGCAAGAAGATTCTGCCCCGATGCTGTGCATGAACAGGAATAATGTAGAGTGCACCTGTAGCCTGCTTATAGACCATGCCGCTTCCCAAATGGACACTGTATTCGCCCAAATTCCCAGCAATATGCGCAAAATTTCCTTCGATTCGAACATTGAGTACTTTCATCAGACGTAAGGATTCCTGAACAATTGCTTTTCTCATTTCAATGGTAGTGAGACTTGCCTCTGGATCGACCCCACCGACGTGTGCGACGCTTACGACCAGATCCACATCTCTCATGATTTCGGAGAAAATATGCTTAGGTATGTTGTTCAACGTAAGGCTCTGGTACGTATGTCGATCAAAGAATTCGACTGTTTCGATCGTCGGGCTCTCTACTTCTGAAGGTGAGAACCAGTCAGCCAGCGCATAAATCCTTGCGATGATGTTTTCGTGATGGTAGACCTTCTGTAGCCCTTCTTCGTAACTGACCGTCCACATCCGATTTTTCAACAAAGCTACCGTTTTTCGTGGCTGTACCTGATGTCCTGCATATCTGCGTGACAAGGTGCCACTCGCCAATTCATCTTCATTTGGCAGATAAAGCTCTCTGAAGACTTGCTTGAAGGGTTGTTTGATTTGTCTTGTAAACAGGTCTCGCTGATAATCGCTCCAACAACCATTTTCATATAAATCGACAGGATGAGCAATTACCGCTTCATCCTTCTCTTGGATGTTGTATTGTTTTCCTCCGACGCCAACCAGAACTCTATTCGTGAAATATCCAAAGTTGTCATCAATTTTTAGTACTAGTTTTGTAAGCAATGGCGCAATGACTGGATTTTGCACCAGATTGGTTAACTCATGAAGGGTGAATGTGCTTTTCATTTCCATGGATCGTTCTAATTCCATCTTGGCTCTGGAGTATTGATCTTTTAGTTCAGCCCTGATTTCTTTTAAAGCGATAACATGCTCGTGTTTATTATATTTGGCGGGAACCGATTTCAACTCTTTGTTATTCTTACTCACTTTAATAGATCCTTGTCCGCCTGTATCGATAACAAGCTGAATCGTCAGATCGTCAATTGTTGTCGGCTCCAGATAATGCAGGATGTCACCAATTTTCATTGCTTCCATATCCCATTTCAAACGGGTAACATCTTTATACCCCGCATTTCGAGCCAGGTTTTCAAGCGAAATCGTTGCAGCCTGGGCTTCACTTGCACGGCGTTGTGCTCCGAATTTTTTGCTTTCTTTCAGGAATTTCTGGATAAACTCATACCGCTCCAACACGTCTCTCTCGTTATCCGTCTCAATCGGAATCAAGCTGTAGCATAACAAATGGTCTTTATTTCTTTTCGATGCGGCAGACTGCCTCATTTCATCCAATTTCAATTTACCAAGTGTCGCATCTGCAAAAAGCTGTGACCTTCTGTGGTTTGATCCACCAGAGATGTACTTGGCACACTTATACAAGACAGAAAATCTCTTTTCTCCCAACTGGTGATAAGCATCTTTAAACCACTGGATGTCAAATGCTCCATTATTAAAATCTTCGGGTGCTATTGGCGAGTAATGAGCAACAATCGTTTCCTTTTCTGCGGAGAATGACTCATTGATATGGGCATGGAAGTACCAAGCCGCACTGCGTAGCCCATCCCATTGCAGGTATGTATCGATCAGATCAAGCCACTGCGGAGCATACATTGCTGCTTCCAAAAGTCTTGTTTCCGAGATGTTTTTCCCTTTTAGCTTCTCTCGTAATAATCCCTCATCCTCACCAGCTTTTGGATGACATACCTTAAGGAGGTGGCTAAAGGTCTCTTTCTTCGTAATACTGTCCCCGTACCCGTAAATATAGCCACGAACAAATGACTCCTGATCCAGACCTACCAAAATTTGAATAAAGGTATCCATTCCTTCGATATACTTGATTTGCATTGCAAGTGGAGTTACGTCTGTTGGCAAATCACCTCGGTTTAGTTCGATTTCCAAAACCCGTTCAACCAACCGATCTCGCAGTGGCAGTATTTCGGGATATTTATTTACTATATTGTTCTTAGGCGTGGTCAGTTGATACAGATGGTGTCTGCTTCTGTCTCGAATCATTAGTTCTTTAAAGAAGAGATTTTCATCGATGATGTTCAAACGGAATGCTCGGCAAAATTCCTCTGTCGATATGTCAAAGAAGTGCTCATAGTCACATAGCACATACAATTGATACTTGTGTTGAAAATAATCCTCGAACGCTTGATCATCATGGATAAACTCTCCTGCCCAGCGTAACCATGGCTCTGTCAAGAAACGAAGTAATCTCCCTTTCCCTCTGCATTCTTCTTCCGGGATGGTGTTTACTATCTTCGCAAGAACCTGGTTGGCAATACTGAAAATCTCTCTCTGATCCCCATCACGAAAGAAAGCATGAACGATACTTCTAACTTGTGAGTAGTAATCGGATGACCATTTGTCCATCTCATCGATTTTATCAAGAGGATATGCCTCTGTTAAAAAGTTGTTAACCCACTCGACTAACCACGTATTTTTTTGAATATCTAAGTAATCGTAATCTTTCGTATAATATTCTTTTACTTCATTACCATGTAAGTAGAAAACAAGCTGGAGCAAATCAGCCGCACGTAAACTGCTGCCTTCCAGATACGCACTCCATACGTCGGAAAGGGGGTAACGCTCGATCCGCTTCTGCCCTGGATCCAATCTATGAACATTCATCTTTCGTAAGTTCGATCCGACAAGATACGTCTCTTTGTGGCCGTTATACCACTCAACTTCATATTCGTGTTCACGATGGATGTGTACCAGATCAGCTAATCCGTTGAGAAATTCCTTCATTTGATCAATAGATAGCGTGAACACTTCTTTAGTTTGAAAATCGTCTACGTTTATTCGGGATGTATGTACCAAATGCTCTATCGTCGGATCAAACAATCCAAAACCATTCTTCACATTGAATTCTTCTTTTTCAAAAAGTTTAGCGAGAAGCACTTTTTCTTTCTCTGTTGAGAGTTCAAGCGCTGCGATCTTTCTCGTCAATCGCTCAAATTGCTCGCTCTGTTCCTCATTTTCTTTTAGCTCTGAAATCATCTCAAGAGCAGCTAATCGTTGAAATTCATTTTTGCTTTGGACTAAACGGTCTATGGAATCTTCCAGTTCTTCGCTAGTTACGCCGAGCAAAAGCTTGAGTGCGCTTTGCCGGAGAGCCCCACTTTTTAATAAAAGCACATCTTCCAACGCTTTAATTTCTCTCTGAGTTAAAGGTATTTGTTTCAGTTTTGCTAACGCCGTCTCTCTAATTCTCGTGCTTTTATCCGACAAGCTGGAGAGTATGAATTCCCTTTGAACCGGATTGTCGTGATCATTGGTGAAAAATTCAAGCAAGTCGTCTCGTGTATCTGGACTTATCATATCCTTCAAAGCAACCAGTTCAGCGATACAATCGAAATCAAAGTCATATGCGGTGATATACATCATTTTTTTAGCAATCTGATCCGTTGAGAAGGTAATATGATTCCACTCGTACACCTTGGATGGAAAAGAGATTTCTTTCTTGACCATTCCTTGTAGCATCTTTTTCATTAGGTGAAACTGACGATTTCTTTCTTCTTTGTTTTCCAGATGAGGCAGACGATAGATGCTAATGGTGCGCTCTCTACTATTTTCCCAAGAATAATAATAAGAAAAACTGTAGTTTTCTATTATCCAGTAGCGAAGTTCAAGGTCGGACTCTTCTAAATACTGCTGTGACAAATCGTATTTCAACTCGTCATTTTGGCTTTGTGTCAGAAAGTATTGAGCGACAATCTTCTGATAAAGTTCGCCATTTTGCATCAAGTGTTGAATCTTCGCATAGAGACTATATTCCTCAAAAACAGAGGCAGCCCACAGGCTCATATACATTTGATTTACGTCATTACTATATATCCATTGTTCACGAATCGCTTCATCGGTTAAACAACTGTACGCATATTGGATGCACTGCTTGACTATGCGTGTCTGTACAGACTCAAACGGAATTCCCGTCCATACAGCCAATGCCCTGACAACCGAGCTATACCTGATCAGATCATTCTCAATGATAATTTTCAATAGGTAAATTGAGGCTTCAATAGTCCCCTCATCCATATTCTCGACGATGCTTTGCCGTAGTCCTTCCTGAAGTCTGGCGGCAATGAGCAACTCACCCATGATATGGTATGCCTCTTGGCTATGGCTTTGGAACATGCCACGAATCATAACAACTGATAGTAGTGCAGTGTTGTTATCACCATAGATGATCTGTTTGAGAGCTTGCATAACTTCATCGTTGCCATGATCAATTTCAAACGCAATGATATGACTAATTATGCTGTCGTTAATCTCATAATCTGCCTCAGAAAGATAGGAGGAAAGGGAAAAATTTTTGGTGTACAGGTCGATAAGTGACAGCAGCTTATCAAGGATTCGTTCTTTGTGGCATGCTCTGTTCGAAGTCCTGAATGGCCTGCGATAATAGCCTTTACTATATGGGTAATCAACGGAATGAGTCAGTATGTAACAAAATACTTCACGATAATAATCTCCCAGTAGCTTTCCTGTGAGATCGACGAGGGGGTCAAAATAATGTAAATCTTCTTCTCCTGCATACTTGTCTAATACCGTAGTTAATTCTCTATACTGTTCCCAACTTGCATATCTCTTTTCACATTTGTTTAACAAAATAAAGGCCAGGAGCTTCGCTTCTTCACTTAATTCTTCTGCCTTACCAATTAACTCTTCTGTCATTGCTATCGTTCCGTGCATCATATGGTTCATTCCTCCTTCTTACCACATACGTCCCGCCAGCATCGTAAAGCGAACAAAAGCGACATCATCGCCATCTTCCATCTGTAATGGGGCGTCCAGTATCTCAATTTCATCCTCTTTTACAAACACCCGAAATAATCCATCCTCAAAAGCCTGAATCGCAGTACTAACAGCCTCTTCTATTGAAGCTACATTTTCATTGTATTTTGTTTGGAAGCCAACCTTCCCACTAGCACGCTGAAGCTCGATTTCACTGGTTGTCAGGTAATGAACGAATGGTGTTTCTATCTTTTTTTCGTTATATTCCTGCACATTCTGGATGACAAGTTGACTGATCAATTGACGAAGAGTTGCTGGCTTTTCGGAGAGGGTAACCTCCTTTTTTGTGAGATAATCCTTCTTTTTTCCCAAGCTTTTAATAGTAATGTAGATTTTCATTGTTACACCCTCGTTTTCTTTATGTCATCGAACGGTTTGCCGGAGTCATTATATTGCACATGTATATAATTTTACTTTTTTTTCCTGACAGCTTAAAGGAAATTTTTTACGTACGTTGATTGCCCCCTATTTGCTGAAAAGAGGAAATTTGTTATATTAGGTGATACATTAAATAATTAGGCGTTACCTAACATGGTGTTTTTTGGAAAGGAAGATTCTGATGCTTGTTTGGATGTTGAGAAAAATCATGGCAGAGAGAGGCATCTGGTCAGGCGCCGCACTCGCTCGGCTGTTAAAGGAGAAAGCAGGCTACCATCTGTCAGCACCTTCGATCAGTGCGCTACTAAATGAGCAGCCCAAGCAGATGAAAGCGGAGACGCTGGATGCTTTGTGTACAGCCTTGGAGTGTACCCCGAATGACCTGTGGGTTCATACACCAACCTCGATGAAAGGAGCCTGATCGTCATGGCTGCAAAGAATATCCTCCCTTTTGGAGACTCCATCCTGCGAAAAGTGGCAAAACCCGTTGATACAATCAACGATAAAGTAATCAAACTGCTAGATGACATGGTGGCAACACTGTACGAAAAAGATGGCCGTGCAGGACTCGCTGCCCCACAGGTGGGCATTTTGAAGCGAGTAGTTGTCATGGATTGCGGAGATGGATTAATTGAACTGATCAATCCAGAGATTCTGGAGAAAAGCGGAGAACAAATCGGTACGGAAGCTTGTTTATCGTTCCCTGGCTATGTAGGCATTGTGAAACGTGCCAATACTGTAAGAATAAAAAGCTTGAATAGAGCGGGCGAAACCTTTTATCTGGAAGCTACCGATTATCTCGCTCGTTGTATTCAGCATGAAGTCGATCATTTAAATGGTGTGCTGTTTATCGACCATGTGGAAGATAAGTACCTTTATCATGAGCGGACAAAAAAGAAAATCGATCTGCTTGAAGTTTTGCGTTTGGCGAACCAGCAATAAAAAACTGCCTGCCGGATTTGGCAAGCAGCATTCACTTACAGTTTACAGCTTTCCGCTGAGAATTTCTTTTGCTTCTTCAGACGTCATATTGTAGTACGATTTGGCTGCCTATAATACCATGAGTGGCTGCTCAACGGTACGGTTCGCCCTGATATGTGCTCCTACTGCCCAACGAAGATATGTTGTTCTGCTACTCCGTTGATCTCCTCCTATTCATCCATTATGAAATCAGCGGCACACACACGTTAACTTCATGCATGTCCATATCGTCCAGGCGAGTTGTCACCACTTTAATTTTCGTGCCATACAATTCACTTAGATTTTCTTCGGTGATTACTGCCTTTGGGGCTCCCATTTCTAATATCTTGCCGCCTTTCATTAATGCCACCTTGTTACTGGCAAGAAAGGCATGATTAGGAAAATGAGATGTCATGATAATGCTATATCCCTTTTGAACCAAATGATTGATAATCTGCAAGATCTTCACTTGATTGCCGTAATCCAGGCTAGCGGTAGGCTCGTCCATGATCAACAGATTGGACTCTTGTGTTAATGCTCGGGCAATCAGTGCCATTTGCCGTTCACCACCACTGATTTCACCAAACATTCGTTCTGCAAGATGAACAATCCCGAGCAATTCCAAAGACTCGATGGCGATCCGGATATCTTCCTTGGATGGTACGTTCATATATCCGATATGCGGATTTCTGCCCATAATTACCATGTCTAGAACCGTATAGGGAAACACGATGCTTGTCGCCTGTGGAACATAAGCAATCTCCTTTGCTAATTCCTTGGCTGACAATTTCCGTATGTCCCGTTGATGTACCGTAATTCTACCTTCTCGATACTTGTTGATCCCTAAGAGACAGCGCAACAAGGTCGTCTTACCCGTGCCATTCGGTCCCAACAAACAAAGGGAATCCCCCTGCTCCAATGAAAAACTGACACCATTGAGCAGGTTGTTCTCCGTATAACCAAACACCAGATTCTCTACTGAAATACTCATGACCATCCCCGCTTCACTTGTGAAAGTAAGAAAATAAAGAATGGTGCACCAACTAGAGCGGTTAAAATACCTAGTGGGATTTCAATCGTGGATACACTTCGACTAATACTGTCCACCAAGAGCAGGTAAGCACTCCCCATGAGAAATGATGTTGGCAATACCCGATGAAAGTTAGGACCAACCAGCATTCTCGCCAAATGAGGGATAATGAGACCTACCCACCCAATAATTCCACTGATGCTCACGGCAGCAGCGGTCATCATGGTTGCACTCATAACCACAAGAAACTGAATTTTTCCAATGGAAACACCAAGGGTCGCCGCTTCTTCTTCCCCGACGGACAAGATGTTCACTTGCCAACGAATCGCAAACAAGACCAATAAGGAAAGCAAAATCGGCAGAAGCACGAATTGGATGTCAGCATTGGATACTTTACCCAGACTTCCCATGAGCCAAAACGTAATAGCAGGTAAGGTATCAACAGGGTCGGCAAGGTATTTCAACACAGACAACAGGGCCTGAAAAATGGATGAAATCACCATGCCACCCAGCACAAGAACAATCATGGAGTTCTTGCCAAGCACTTTACCGATAAGGTATGAAGCTCCGACTGCAACGAGGGCAAAAAAGAAGGCCATGATTTGAATGCCCGACCAGGGAAGATACATCAACATCCCTAGAGCCGCTCCAAATCCAGCACCAGCCGACACCCCAAGAATAGCCGGGGAAACCAACGGATTTTTGAACAGGCTCTGATAGGCCGCACCGGATACAGACAAAGCACCCCCTACAAGGATAGCAGCCACGATGCGAGGAAAGCGCACATGAATGACTACCGTTTCCATTGTTTTGGACCAGGTCTCTGGGATGTCAATGAACTGGGCAGCCAGAATCGTGAGAACCATGTCCGGTGTGACAGGATAGCGGCCAAGGAGAAACGATCCAAAAACAATACTGATCAAAATCAGCGTAAGAACGGAGATTTTTGAAAACATGCCTGTTGATTGTACTCGGTTCATCATTTGGTTGAACCTTCTGTATGCATCCGATCGTCATTTGCAGAGTTGACATGCCAGATCATCGAACCTGTCGTCATTTTGATCGGTCGTGTCACCATGCCATTCTTTGCTTTGTCATACACGACTTGCTCTATGATTTGCTTCCTCTCTTGCGTCAGATCGGTAAAAATGGAATAGTACTCGTAAAACTCCTTCAGCACTTCCATGAACTCTTCTGTCTTCTGAAATTGGATGGTAAACTCCTCGACAGAAGCGATGATTCCCCTTGCATACAGCCAATTGAAAACGAAATAGACACCGTAGTTTAGCTTAGCAATTTCCTCGCCGATGATCTTGGGCCAAAGAACATCCTGAAAATGATTGTGATGTGGCTTGGTAAAAGATGCGTAATATACAGCATCTCTAGATGCTTCCTCCAGTTTGAAAAAGTTCGCTTGAGTAGATACCGCTGCCGTGTGAGAAGCAATGACCAGGTCGAATTCCTTGGTCCAATTGTATTGATGCAGATCTATCTCTCTCCAGTCGGCACACACTGTCTCGATGTGAACTTGCGCTAGACGTGCTTTTTTCTCCAATACTTCCAGTGTATCTGACGTAACATCTAGTGCAGTAACCTTCACTCCCTTTTGTGCCAAAGGAATGGAAAGTGTCCCGTCACCAGCACCCACATCCAACACACAAATCCCTGGAGTCAAAGGGAAGGTACGCTCGATAAAGGAAAGAACTCGGTTGGCTCTCTCCGTTCTTGCTGCTTTTTCATGCATATCTTCTGACCGCTCTGCCAGACGTTTCCAGTACTTAACTCCCGGCTCATGATTGTGGCGTTTGGGTTTTGTTTCACGATACCCCTCCCACATAGTTAGCCAATCGCACGGTGTAAAAAGTCCGACCGGTTCTTTCATGTGTTTCACTCCCTTTACGGAATTGTGCACTTTTGCTACTTGGATGAAGCTTTCATTAGCAGCTCATTCACTTCTTTATCTGTCAAATCATAGTGATAGAACTTCTTGTAGAATTCCTTTACTTCTGCCTTCATATCGTACGGGTACAGCTCTGGATATAAAAGATTGCCGAGCCATTTAATACCCAACACACGGTTTACAGAAGGTGGTCGGTCGAACCAGTTAAACGGGGACGTCGGAATTTCGTAAATCTTCTTGTCCTTCACTGCCTGAATCCCTTGCCATGTAGGATCTTTGGCAATCCCACTGTAGTAACCTCCACGTTCATCATCCCATGAAATGATGACATCAGGATTCCACTTTATCACTTGCTCAATCGAAACCTGTGAGAGGCCTTTTCCTTGTTTCATCTCTACGTCAGCAACATTTATGCCACCCACAAGTTCAAGAACCTGTGTATGCGGCGAGCCTTTCGGGTCTGTCTCCAGTCCTTTTGCTCCTTCGGCATAATAGACACGAACACGCTTGCTGTCATCAAGTTGCTTTGACTTTGCAACGACATCCTCCACGCTTTGTTTGCAATAAGCCCCCAATTCTGCTGCTTTTTCCTGTACCCCCAACAGCTCACCGGCAAAAGCAAATGCTTGATCCAGCTTGGTAAGTTCACTGTCAATGACCACGACAGGAATCCCGAGTTGTTTTTGGATTTCGTCTGCTTGTTCTGCATCTTTTTTACGTGTCGTACCAAAAGAGATGATTACATCAGGCGCCGCTTTCAAAATTTCTTCCTTATTCCCTGTATTTGACGAGTACCACCCTCCGAGGTTAGGCAGATTATGGTATTGTTCCAGTACAAATTTCCGTTCTCCATTGCGGAGTTGGTAGTTCCAACCCACCATCTTTTCTGGTGCCAATGAATAGATGAGGATGGTTCCTGTTGGTGCAGATGAGTATACTTTGTTTACCTTTGCTGGAACCTCCACTTGTCTGTTAGCCATGTCAGTAATGACTCTTTTTTGCTCCTGGGATTGCTTCGTCTCGGTCGGTGTTGCTGTCTTTTGTGTCTCATTTGGTGCAGTAGTTTGCTGTGAGCAAGCACTCGTATACACGAGAGATAAGGCAAGCAGCAGGAGCAGCATCCAATTGCCTACCAGTTTTCTTCTCATCGATTTCATATTCTTTTCAACCTTTCTTTAGCCAATTTTCTTTATCAATTAGGAGAAGACCACTTTTTCGAACTTTCGGGAGATACCAGCCACTTTCATTTTCACTAAGATAGCGAGTGAGCAATTCATCGGGAAGCAGCTTCTTCGGCGTCTTGGTATAGTGGTTCAGGAATTCACGACATTCATCCAAAGATTCCATTGGTTGTCCGAAATCACAGCAAATCGTCGTCGATTCAAAAGGAATTTGCTGACGCTGAAGAAACTGTACGAGCTTGGGAAAAGTCTCCTGATTCGGGTGGCTTTCACGATGCTCCAGCGGAAATATCCCTACAAGAAATCTTTTGGTTAATTCCATCAGGTAAGGAAAATGTTCCATGAAGCCATCGCAATAGCTTATACAAACGAGATCAGCCTGACTGTCCGGCTGCCAACATCTCCAGTCTCTTAACTCACGCATGATATTATCAATTTGTCGCTCTTTCGATTTTCTCTGCAAAAATTGGAGTGCCTCTTCATTCCAATCAACGGCGGTTACACTTGCTACAAATGGTGACAACTCCATACTGAGGTAGCCTGTCCCGCATCCTAAGTCAAATACAGTGGAATGCGACGTGACAACATCTCTCAACTGATTTGCCACAAGTGAATAGAACTCAGTCTGATCTGCCGCCCGTTCAAACCATTTAATATTTTCTGTTGTCCAAATAAAACCCACAGATTCACCTCCTCTCGTCATACAAAAATAAAAAGCCTGCTCAAAACAGACGTGAGCAGGCAGAAAGAAACATCAAAAGCATCTCTCCCCCTTTTCACATCGGAAGGCACTCCCGTTTCCGAAAGCACCCTGTGGACAAATGGTCCAGGCCAAACCGCCATAGTTTCCTTTAGGCGTGTGTGGCTCGAAGGTTTTTGCGTTGTGCTATGTAATTGGCAGTTTGCTGGCAAATTTGATCACAAAAGGCTTTCTGTGTTTTAGACGGTCTTCCGCCAACCTGATCCGTTATTTCTGTACATTCCAATCCTGCAAAGCTCTTTTCAAACCATTGATAGAATTCGAACAGTTCAGCACTCTTGTCACCCTCGAATGTGCCAATGGCGAGTGTCCCTGCTGCCAAAGCAGAACATGTTTTCCCGACGACACCACCCTGCCAGACAGCAGTCATGTCCACCAACAATGGTACATTGGGAATGACTTGCGAATCCATTAATGCATTCAAGACAGATTGTGCACCGTTCATTCCTCTTTGATGATATTTCAGCGCCAATTCACCGACCGATTCATTGCTGGCTCCAATCCTTTTATAGTAATTGTTTGGAGTGTGGCATCCCCTACAAAGAGTTAATCCCTTATAGGTTACTTCTCTGCCGTCGTTGATTCCTTCTGAACAGATATCACATTGTACGCGACGCAATGGCTTTCCCGGTAAATCCTCGGGAGGAATCTCTACAATGACTTCCTCCATTCGTAACAATTGTTCGTCCGGCATTGTTTCGTAGGCCAGCTTATAGGGATTGTCGAGGTTTGGATACGCTTGTCTGGCAAGCTCTCTTGTGCTTTCCGGTACCGTGACCCGAATTGCTCTTTTTGTGCTCAGGTCTACAAAGGTAGCGGCCATTTTCCCGTAATCCACATGCTTAAGCGTTCGCTTCCCGAGCTTACAGCCCGTAACGGAGTGAATCGCATCCGTGGCACATCGATCGATTTCTACATAGACGACCAGATTTTTATCGATTTTGGGTTCGTCAATTCCTAACCAACGCAAGGCTGCCATACTGATTCTTACTCCCAACACTTGTCCTGCACACAAATGACCATGATATAGTGCTGCCTCATTCAGTAATTCTTGCAACGGTTTCATCCAATCACTCTCCTGCTATGTTTCAATCGCAATCTCTCTGACTACCAGGCAAATTTCAACAATCTTCGCAATCAACTATATAACAAAATATATCTAATTAAAACTAAATATATTTAAATCAGGAAAATTGCAAATAAGAATCAGGGAATACCCTTATAAATTTTATTTAGTTATATTTAAATGCATTTCATTTAAAACTTCACTCAAACGTTTCGAATTCAAAAAAAAAACACCACTGTGAAGAGTGGTGTTTTAGCAGCCAAAAAAGTTTATATATGTTACGAACCAACACTAATCAATCAACAGCCCGAAGCTTTTCTCCCCAAGAGAGACAATCTCCATATCCGGTTCTTTCGCATATCTGATCGTAGAAAGTAACACGTTGTCCTGCAATACATGAACAAAGCGCTCTAAGGCTTCTTTTAATTCTGCATCCACATCAAGAGTAAGACTCACTCGTTTCTCAATCGGTAAATCCAGCTTCTTACGAGTATCCTGGATCACTCGTATGACTTCTCTTACAACACCTTCCTGCTCCAATTCTTCTGTTATCTCTGTATTCAAGGCAACATTGATCAGATAGCCCGACGCAGTAGCAAAGCCTTCTTTTCCTTGTTTTTCAACAAGCAGGTCATCAACAGAAAGCTGAATGTCCTCACTGTCTAGAGTAACATCCAGGAAGCCTCTCTCGACCGTTTGTTTTGCCTCGAATGTGGATAGCTGTTTCAAATGATGCTGGATTGGGCTAACTAGTTTTCCGTATTTTTTCCCAGCGACTTTCAAATTCAGTTTTAAATAGTAGTTAACGAAGCTGCTGTCATTTTGCTCAACTCGAATATCCTTTACATTGATTTCATCTTTGATGATGTCCATAAACTGGTTTAGATTGAAATCACGGTCGAGCGAGACAATTAGCTCTGATAGCGGCTGACGATTCCTGATTCCGGTTTCATTCCGGATGTTGCGTGCAAGCTCGACAATTTGACGCGCGGTTTCCATGTCATTTTCGAGTGTTGTATCAATCGCTGCTTCGTTCACTTTCGGATAATCCGTAAGATGCACGCTTTCGCCACCGGCAATGTTGCTAAAGATATCCTCTGCAAGAAGCGGCGCATAAGGAGCGATCATTTGAGCAAGCATCAACAGCACTTCCCGCAGTGTCTGGTAGGCAGACACCTTGTCTTCGGTCATTTCACTACCCCAGAAACGATTACGGGAACGACGAATGTACCAATTGCTTAACTCATCGACGAACGTCTCTATTTGTTTCGCAGGATTCAAAAAGTCATTCACTTCAAGACCCTTCTCCACCTGTTTCAGGGTAGAATGTAACCTTGATACAATCCATCGATCCAAATCACTGACATTTGTTTGCTTCGGATAGGCTTCTTGATTGTATTGATCGATTGTCGCATACAACGTATAGAAAGCATGCGTGTTGTTTATTGTGTCGATCACTTTTGATTTTGCTTCTGCAACGATCTGTTTGGTAAACCGCTTGCTGTTCCATGGTGCACTGTCTGACAAGAGAGCCCAACGGAAGGCGTCAGCTCCATATTCTTCGATGATCTCCCACGGGTCAATGACATTTCCTTTGCTTTTGGACATCTTTTGACCATTTTCATCCAGCACATGCCCTGTTGAAATTACCGCTTTGTATGGCGATCTTCCATTGTACAGGGTGGATACGGCGAGTAGGCTAAAGAACCAGCCTCTCGTTTGGTCGATCCCTTCCGAAATGATATCGGCGGGATACTGTTCTCCAAACTCTTTTTCGTCGCCAAAAGGATGATGATATTGGGCAAATGGCATGGAGCCGCTGTCGAACCACACATCTATGACTTCAGGAGTTCTTTCCATGGTGCCACCGCAAGAACAGCGAAGCTTTACTTCATCCACATACGGTTTGTGCAGCTCCAAGTTCTCTTCGATTTGCTCAACGGACCGTTCTCTCATGTCATACTGGCTTCCCGGTGCATACTCCGACCCACAATCCTGACAGAGCCAGATGTTAAGTGGTGTGCCCCAATAGCGATTTCGACTGATATTCCAATCGACGAGTTCTTCCAGGAATTTACCAAAACGCCCCTCTTGCAAATGAGCAGGGTACCAGTTGATTTTTTTGTTGTTTTCGATCAATTGATCTTTCACCGCAGTTGTTTTGATAAACCAGCTTTCCATTGCATAGTAGAGTAATGGAGTTTTGCAGCGCCAGCAAAATGGATAGCTGTGCTCATATCGTTCCTTGGAGAACAACAAATTACGATGCGACAAATGTTTTACGATATCAACGTCACAATCTTTCACAAAGCGTCCGGCAAAATCAGCGATTTGATCGGTGTATTGTCCAGCCAGGTTGACTACACTCACAAAATCCAGTTCATGTTGTCTGGTTGTACGATAATCGTCCTCTCCGTGCGCTGGTGCTGTATGCACGATGCCCGTACCGCTCGTATCACTCACATAATCAGCATCCACGACCACATGCCCTTTGTTCACTTGGATATATCCAAAAGGTGGCTCATAGGCTGTACCCACAAACTCCGATCCTTTGTGAGTAGACAAGATTTCGTAATTGTCCTTTAACACTTTTTCTACCAGGTTTTTGGCAACTACATAGATTTCACCGTTTTGTTTGGCACGAACATAGTCAATATCTTTATGAACCGCTAAAGCCACATTGGCTGGAAGTGTCCATGGCGTTGTCGTCCATGCGAGAAAGATCTCATCTCCCTTTTTGCTTTTAAATTTCACCGTGGCACTTAAATCCTTCACATCTTCATAGCCTTGCGCTACTTCATGTGAACTTAACGTTGTCTGGCAGCAAGGACAATACGGACTGACACGGTGCCCTTTGTATAACAACCCTTTTTGATGGATCGTGGACAAGATATGCCAGACACTTTCGATGTAATTATTAGTCAATGTTACATAGGGGTTATCCATATCGGTCCAATAGGCGATTGCCTCTGTTAGTTCCCGCCATTGCTTCTCATATTCGAACACGCTATTTTTGCATTGCTCCACGAACTTGGCTACCCCGTACTTTTCTATCTCTTGTTTTCCTGAAATACCAAGTTGCTTCTCTACACCCAATTCTACTGGAAGTCCGTGAGTGTCCCATCCTGCTTTGCGTACAACTCGATACCCTGTCATTGTTTTATAGCGGCAAATAAAGTCTTTTATCACTCGACCAAGTACATGACCGATATGAGGTTTCCCATTTGCTGTAGGAGGACCTTCATAAAATACAAAGTTTGGTTTGCCTGTACGGTATTCCATCGATTTTTGAAATGTATCGTTTTGTTTCCATTGATCCAGGATACGCATTTCACGTGCCCTTACTCTTTCTTTCCCATCCACTTTCCTCATGCTTTTCATCCTTTCTTTAATCCAAATCATGTCGTAAAGCTAAAAGAAAACAAAAAAATCCCGCCCCCAAAGGGACGAGATTTCATCTCGCGATACCACCCTTGTTCCGAAATGATCACAAAAACGTGATCTTCCAGCACCTCATACTACGTACCATCATACGCGCCCCTTGTAACGGCGGGATCCCGGGGTAGCTTACTATCAAACATCTTCAGCCTTCCTTCTCAGAGAGGATTTTCGACTAAGTCTTGAACGTTGGCTTTCAGCACAAGGCCAACTCTCTGGGGAACAAGGGATTAGCTTACTCTTTCTCGTCAATGAATTTACTCAGATCATTTTGTTATTAATGGTTTTACACTACTTTCGCTTTAATGTCAATCAGGATTAATGATGCTTATTTATTGTTTATTTGCTGCGATAAGGGTTTCAAGTGGTTAACGGGAAATAATCCGTATGCATGCTTGCATAAATATACATCATATTCATCAGTATGCATCCCTTGAAATATTTCCCGTTTTCTATACATTCGTTTTGTATAAAGTTTATTTTTATGCATATTGCTCTTTTGTCTATTTCTCACACTAGTTTATATATCAATTAATTCTTTGTGAGACAGATTTCATCACTCGAAAGCAAAAAAGACCACTCGCCTAATGACGAGTAGTTCCTTCATCCAAATGCTCTTATATTCTTTCGATAATCGTTGCTGTAGACATGCCATGCCCGATGCAGATGGTTAACAGCCCATAACGCCCATTAGTTCTTTCCAGTTCATGAAGCAGACTTGTCATCAGCTTGGCACCTGTTCCACCTAGTGGATGACCGAGAGCAATCGCTCCCCCGTTTACGTTTACTTTGGACAGATCAGCATCCAATGCTTTTTGCCAGGCAAGTACAACAGGAGCAAACGCTTCGTTGATTTCAATTCGATCAATTTGATTCAGGCGTAATCCAGCTTTTGCGAGAGCCTTTTGTGTAGCTGGAATCACTCCGTCCAGCATGTAAGTCGGATCTGAGCCGACCACTGCCTGACTGACAATTCTCGCTCGAGGTGTTACGCCCATTTCTTTCGCCTTTTGATCATGCATGAGCAGAATAGCTGCAGAGCCATCGCTCATCTGACTTGCGTTACCAGCAGTTATGACTCCGTCTTCACGGAATACGGTTTTCAGTGACGCAAGCTTTTCCAACGATGTGTCTGCCCGAGGGCCCTCGTCAGTTTCAATCATGACAGGATTCCCTGCTTCATCGTGACCTTCTACCGCTACGATTTCTTTGGAAAAACACCCTTCTGCTATAGCTGCAATGGCACGACGATGACTCTCCAAAGCATAAGCATCTACATCATTACGAGTGATTCCCCACTTTTCAGAAATAAGCTCAGCAGAAAACCCCTGATGCACAAAGTTATACTTTCCTTTCAAGCTTGGTGGGATCGTCTGTTCGTTTCCGTCACTCAACATCGCAACTCTCGTCATGCTTTCAACGCCCGCCGCTATCGTAACATCCATATCCCCAGACTTGATTTCCTGTACAGCAAAATGAAGAGCTTGCTGACCAGAACCGCACATCCGGTTAATCGTCACTGCCGGAACTTCAATCGGGAACCCTGCGTGCAGGGCTGACAGACGCCCGATGTTATAGCCTTGTTCGCCAATCGGGGTGACACACCCCATGACAATATCTTCTACGACGGCTCTCTCTACACCAACCCGATTGACCACTTCAGCCAGTGTATAAGAAGCGAGTTCGACCGGATGAATATTACGAAATACTCCTTTGCGTTTCCCGACAGGAGTACGGACAGCAGAAACAATGACAACTTCTCTCGACATACTATTTCCTCCTCGCATGGCTTTCGGGCACTACCTACCTGTGTTCGTAGAAGCCTTTGCCTGTCTTCTTTCCGTAGTGACCGGCTTCAACCAGTTTTTTCAGGATTTGCGGCGGACGGAAGCGGTCACCGTAGGCTTCAACCAAACCTTCTGATGCAAAAAGCAGAGTATCAAGGCCGACTAAATCCGCTAACTCCAAGGGGCCCATCGGATAGTTGAGTCCCAGGCGGATCGCCTTGTCTACGTCTTCTCGTGATGCAATCCCTTCTTCGTAAATACGCATCCCTTCCAGCATATGAGCGGCAAGCGCTCTGGTTGTGACGAAGCCCTGGGCATCACGCACGATAACCGTTTCTTTCCCGATTTGTCGGGAAAAAGCATGTACCGCTTGAATGACATCTTCATCCGTGTCGACGGCCCGAACAATTTCAATCAGCCGCATAATCGGAGCAGGATTAAACCAATGCATCCCAAGAACGTAAGTTGGCCTGCTGGTTACAGCCGCAATTGCTGTGACACTTAACTCTGATGTGTTCGTTGCCAGGATACAATCAGGCTCCGTGTATTGATCCAGTTGTTTGAAGATTTGCTTTTTAAGCTCCAAATGTTCAGGAACTGCTTCAATGACGAGCTGAACACCTTCACATGCCTCTTGCAAATTGGTTTTCAGTTTGATGTTTTGCAGAATTTGCTCGATATCTTCTGATGAAATCTGACCCACCTTCGCTAAACGAGACAAGCTTTTTTGAATACCCAGAATGGCTTTTTCCAGAACCGCAGGAGAAATGTCGTATAAATGGACTACCTTTCTTCCTTGCGCTACCGCTTGTGCAATTCCAGATCCCATCAATCCGGCTCCGATGACAGCAACTTTTAAAATCTCCATATCGTTCACACTCCAGTCAATATTCGACATTCATTCGAAAAAGTTGTGCATTACAATCCAAGGTTTTTGGCAATGATGGTTTTCATGATTTCATTCGTACCAGCATAGATCGCAGCAACAGGAATGTCCCGATAGCGTCTGGCGATGCTGTACTCCTCCATATAACCGTAACCTCCGTGAAGCTGCATGGAGTGTGCTGCTACCCGCTTGGCCATCTCGGTAATCCACCACTTCGCCATGGATACTTGAGTTACGACGTTCTTTCCTTGCATGTGATCCAAGATCAGCTGATCCAAAAATGTCCGTCCTAGCGTAATTTCCGTTGCCATTTCTGTTATGGTGAACTGGATATGCTGAAATTTGGAGATCGGCTGACCAAATGCGTGACGTGATTGCACATATGGAATCGTCAGGGCCAGCATTTCTTCTGCGGAGACCTGTGCCATAATCGCTACCATCAAACGTTCCTGCTGGAGCTTATCCATCAGATAGCGGAACCCGGCGCCCTCATCACCGATCAGATTTTGCACAGGAACCTTGCAATCCTCAAAAATCAATTCGGCTGTATCCTGGCTGTGCATCCCCATCTTTTCCAGCTTGCGCCCCCGTCTGAAACCGGGTGAGTCTGTCTCGACTGCGATTAGACTGATTCCTTTATTCGCCGGTACGACCTTTGTGTCGGTCTTACAGGCGACAATGACCAAATTGGCGTTGATTCCATTGGTGATAAACGTTTTTTCTCCGTTCAGTATGTAATGATCACCATCTCTGCGTGCAGTAGTACGTATGTTTGCCAGATCGGATCCCGTTCCTGGCTCTGTCATGGCGATTGCTGTAATGATGTCTCCAGAAATACAGCCTGGCAACCAACGCTGTTTTTGTTCCTTTGTTCCGTACGCCGAAATATAAGGAACGACGATGTCACTATGGAGCCCGAAGCCAACCATTCCAGAACCCACTCGTTCCAGTTCTTCGGCAATCACAACAGAATAGCCGAAATCAGCTTCCAAGCCACCGTATTCTTCCTCCACCATCGGGCAAAGGAATCCTTGTTCGCCCATCTTTTTCCAAAATATTTTTGGGATGATCCCTTCTTTTTCCCACTGATCAAAATAGGGACTTGCTTCTTTATCAAGAAATTTTCGAATGGCTTCCCGTAAAATATGATGCTCTCGTTGCATATAGCTGCTACCCATACACCGCACTCCTTTACTCTGGCGATTTCCATCTTTGTAGGAATGCAAGGGTGGTGCCAATCAATTCGATCTATGAATGAAGTGTGATTTCCTATGGTTTCATTCAATTTCTACCTAACTTCTTGCAACTGTACGGAATTTATATGTCCGGATACAAAACAAAGAGTGTCCGAAAAACCGGACACTCATAATAACTGATATTTATTACACTTTTCATAGAATGTGGAGCGGCTCATTCCTAGTGTTTTGGCTGCCAAACTTCTGTTTCCATTTGTTTGGTTTAGAGCTGCCAAAATCATCTCTTTTTCCGTCTCTTGCTGTCTGCATTTCATTGATAATCCCGCTTCATTTATAGCACCAACTCGCTTTTCTTGCCTTTTCTGATTGAGGATCAAATCGGGCAAATCTTCTGTCTGGATTTTCCCGTGCTCGGCAAAAGTCATTGCCCGCTCCATCACATTGCGTAATTCCCGAATGTTACCAGGCCACGAATAGGAGAGGATTAATTGTTCTACTTCAGGTGCAAGACCAAGTATGCTCGTACCCATTTGTGAGTTAAGTTCTTGTATAAAATGATTGGCTAGAAGCAGAATGTCTTCCCTTCTGTCACGCAATGGAGGTATCTCCAAAGAAATGACATGCAAGCGATAATACAAGTCTTGGCGGAAGTGTCCACTTTCCACTAATTCTTCTAGTGGCTTGTGTGTAGCAGCAATGATTCGAACATCGACTTC
>NZ_JBNCMT010000035.1:18435-60942 GCF_049846925.1 Brevibacillus nigriterrae | reverse complement strand
TTGCGCTTATCCAAATCAGCTTCCTGGTAGCTCTTGTCGATTAGTTCCTTGAATTTTGGATTCTCCCAGTCTGGATGGTTGTTTCCACCCGTTTTGTCACGGAACATCTCCAAGAAGTTAATCGGATCGTTGAAGTCAGCTCCCCATTGGAAGCGAATCATGTCAAAATTTCCTTGTGATCTCATATCCCTGTACACTTTGAGCTCTGCTGTATATAACTTCACTTCGACCCCGAGCGTCTTGCGCCATTGATCCTGCAACACTTCTCCTACCTTGCGATTCACATCAGTTGAGTCGAAGGTGTAAGTAACTTCGGGGAAGGATGTCAGGTTAAGCTCCTTCATTCCCTCCGCAAGCAATTGTTTTGCTCTCGCAGCATCCTCCTGGAAATAGCCATCCGGCTTCAAGCCCATGGAGGTAGGTACCCACCCTAAAGCTTTCGGAACTCCTGTTTGTAGCACGTTGTCGATGATTTCCTGGCGGTTGATGGCATAGGCAAAGGCCTGACGGATTTTTTGGTTGGAGAATGGTGGTTTTTGTGTATTAAATACAACCGACTGTGTTCCCGGGTTGTCAGCTACCATTAGTTTTCCTTCGTCCTTCAGCTTTTGGATGGCATCAGGTGGAAGGGTGGATGCAGGATATCCGCCCCAATCCAGCTCGTTGTTTTCGAACATGGAGAAGGCAGTATTGTTGTCATCAATCATGTTAATCTCGATCCGGTCAAGCTTTACATTGTCTTTGTCCCAATAGGTTGGATTTTTTACAAAGACAATTTTTTTCTTATGCTCCCAGCTTTCCATGTTGAATGGGCCATTGCTGACAATGGTTTTGGCTTCGGCAGCCCAGGCTGGATTACTCTCAATTGTTTTCTGGTGAAGAGGGAACAGTGTTGGGAAGAAAGTCAGTTCTCGGAAAAATGGAGTAGGCGATTTAAGCGTAAACTCAACGGTATGATCATCCAGCGCCTTGACACCCACATCCTCTACCTTGCCTTTTCCTGCGTTAAACTCTTCCCCACCCTTTATGTAATAAAGCTGGTAGGCATACTCGGAAGCCGTTTTCGGGTCAAGGTTGCGTTTGATCGAATAGACAAAATCATTGGCGGTGATGGGGTCTCCATTATTCCACTGAAGCCCTTGGCGTATCTTGAATGTAAATTTCGTAAAATCAGGGGAGTTTTCAAAGCTTTCTGCCTGCGCATTCACCAGTTGACCATTCAAATCGTAGCTTGTCAAACCTTCGAAACAGGCATAGATCATATCGAAGGAATCAGCATCTACGGCAATTCCCGGATCAAGTGAAGGCGGCTCACTGTTAATGCTCCAGTGAAGGACCATTGGTTCCGTTTTTGCTTGTTCTGTTGATGGTGCAGAATTAGTGGGGGTCGTTTGTTGGTTTGGTTGAGCTGTCTGGGAAGCTGAACTACATCCCGTCAACGCACTAAGCAGTAATACAAGACTCACGGCGATACCTTTGCCTATTCTCCTCACAAAATCACCTCTTGTTTAAGTATATTAATCAGTGTTTTCAGATTATTGTAAATACTTGTTAGTGTCAACAGAGAAAAGCAAACCGCCCCCTTCAGCAGCAGAGAGCGGTTCCGTCGTTATTCTAATTATTTTAGTACTAAAACCTGTAAATACTACCCCACAGGTGATGATCCTTCCCTGTCTCTTCGTCCGAAAGCTGTACCAGAAATGGCCGCTCGCCTCTCATACGCAGTGTTTCAGCGACGACCCCTTCTCCCTCTGGTTGGCAAAATAATAGATTCCCACCGGGTAAAATCAGCTTCTGGCAAACAGCATTCCACTGCTCATCAAAAAAACGCTCCTGAACATCAAGACCAAACAATTCCTGAAATTCAGCTACTGACTTATTCAAATCACTGACCGCAAACGCAACTGTTTCGAAGCTGAATGCTCCAGCAGGATGATCAGCAATGATCCCGTTCCCGGTCAAATCTACTCTTCTTTCCTCATCACTCTGTTCCCATTCAATCAGAAAGGGCAAGGGTAAAGCTCCGTTCTCTCGATTTAAAAAGAGCATTTTCCACTTGATTACTTTCCCATCGGAGCGTTGTCGTCTTCCCGGGAACGGTCCTTTTACTTGTATTCCCTTGCTTCTCAGGAATTCTGCGGACTGCTCCATATTATCGGTTCGCAGGGCGATCGTTCCAAACCCCTCTGCCCTAGGTAAATCGTTCAACAACTGATCAATCAAACCGTATTCTCTCGCCCCTTCGGCAACTTCCAGATGCTCAAGAGCAAGTAACTCGATATAGCTCAAATCAAAGTAACTCAAGGCGTTGATCGTTCCCCAATTGTCGTGTCGTCCACCAACGATTGCATGCAGTCCGAGTTGATTCAGTCGGGGAACAGCCTTCGCTGGATGATCGTTAACAAAATGAACGAGATGATCAAAAGCAAGTTTCAAGCTGCCCACCCTCCTCATACATCTTCTATGCTACTATTCTCGATCCAATAAAGAAGCTCCGGCAATTCCAGGGTGTGTCATTTCATACGGGTCTAAAATCAAATCGAGTTCTTCTTCTGTCAGTACGTTGTGTTGCAAGCAAAGCTCACGTACTGATTTGCCTGTTAAAATCGCTTCTCTGGCAATCCGTGCAGCCGTTTCATAACCAAGATGCGGATTTACTGCTGTAATTACGCCTACGCTCTTTTCTACATATTCCTTCAGCTTGTCCTCATTTGCCTCGATACCAGCCAGACAGTAATCAGTAAACACACGGAACGCATTGTTCATGATACTGATGGATTGCAGCAAGTTAAAGACAAGGACTGGCTCCATAACATTCAACTCTAGCTGACCTGCTTCCGATGCAAGACAAATCGTATGGTCGTTGCCGATCACCTGAAATGCTACTTGATTAATTAACTCAGGCATAACCGGATTTACTTTTCCCGGCATGATGGATGAACCTGGCTGACGTGCTGGCAATGTAATTTCGCCGAGACCTACACGTGGACCAGAAGCCATTAAGCGCAGGTCGTTTGCGATTTTGGACATATTCATCATGCATACCTTCAGCGCTGCTGATACTTCTGTATACGCATCTGTGTTTTGTGTAGCATCCACGAGATGTTCTGCACCTACTAACGGGAATCCGCTAATCTCTGCAAGGTGTTTCACTACATTTTCAATGTAACGAGGGTCTGCATTTAGCCCTGTACCAACTGCGGTAGCTCCCATGTTTACCTCATATAAATGCTGGCGGGATTGCTTGATTCGCTTGATGTCACGATCCAATACCCGGCTGTAGGCAGCAAATTCTTGTCCAAGGCGAATTGGCACAGCATCCTGCAGATGGGTACGTCCCATTTTGATGACATGGTCAAATTCTTTTGCCTTTTGGACGAATACGCTATGCATGTCCTGCATGGTTACGAGCAGCGTTTCCAATTGGCTCAACGTCGCAATATGAATGGCTGTAGGGAAAACATCGTTAGTTGACTGAGACATATTTACATGGCTGTTCGGGCTTAGTTGAAAATAATTTCCTTTTGTTTCTCCCAATAACTCCAGTGCGCGATTCGCAATCACTTCATTGGCATTCATGTTGATCGAAGTTCCCGCTCCCCCTTGAATCGGGTCAACGATGAATTGATCGTGCCATTTCCCGGCAATGATTTCCTTAGCTGCCGTAATAATCGCCTCTGCCAGACGTGGTTGTAAACGCCCGGTATCCTTATTCGCCAAAGCTGCAGCCTGTTTCACAACGGCTACCGCGTAGATCAGGGATTTATCGAGACGGTAACCCGTTATTGGGAAGTTTTCCGTTGCACGTATTGTCTGAATTCCAAAATACGCATCAACTGGAATTTCCTTTTCTCCGAGAAAATCTTTTTCCGTGCGAAACTCTTGCTTCGTTTCCATACTTCGTCCCAACTTTCATTCGTTATTCATTAGTTTGTTGTGTCGTAATCAATGGTTGTTTCCATCATGGTTTT
Source organism: Brevibacillus nigriterrae (assembly GCF_049846925.1). Classification (NCBI taxonomy): domain Bacteria; kingdom Bacillati; phylum Bacillota; class Bacilli; order Caryophanales; family Paenibacillaceae; genus Brevibacillus; species Brevibacillus nigriterrae. Next base: position 56,971 of record NZ_JBNCMT010000035.1, on the reverse strand, counting down.
CACTTCTTGCAGATTGCCAGCCTTCCCTAATGCCCACATCAGCTTCGGTACGATTGCTTCCGTATTCATATCCCCTGAGAGAATAATCAGATCTTGAGCAACCTTTCGTCCGACCTCGTACAATTCCAGCTCTTCTCCCTCTTCCAGGCATTGAGTGGTAATGACAACGGCGATTCCCGAAGTGATCAACTCTTTTACTTTCGGCAAGAGGTCTCTTCCTTGAAAAGGGATTCCGCCATTTCCAAAGCTCTCAATGATCACTCCCTTGTACAAAGGTTTGAGTGCGTCGAACAGCTCTGGCTTCGTACCAGGATGGAGCTTCAAGAGAAAAACATCTGGACAGAGTGACGTATCCAGCTTCAAAGGCTTGTTGCTCCTGATTGGCTTTGGTCTCACATACTTCACTTCTGAATGGTTGATATGAGCAACATACGGGTGATTGATGCTTTCAAATGCGTCATAGCTTTTTGTTCTCATTTTCACTGCTCTAGTTCCTCGAATGACCCTTCCGTCGAAAACGACGAACACGCCACCGATATCTTCACAGGCAAATCGCAAGGCATCCATTACATTTCGCTTGGCATCCGTTTTCTTCATATTGATCGGAACCTGGGAACCAGTGATTACGACAGGCTTACCTAAATTTTGCAGCATATACGAAAGCGCAGCCGAGGTATATGCCATCGTATCGGTTCCATGGGTAATCACAAAACCGTCATATCGATCATAGTCCTTATCGATCGATTCTGCAATTTCAATCCATGATTCTGGTTGCATATTGGTAGAGTCTATATTCATGAGTAGCTTGCCTTCCACATGGTACTTCTGGGTATCTGCGTGAAAGTACTTCATTAATTCCTGGTCATTCAACCCTGGTGCAAGCCCTTCTTCCCCTTGCACTGATGCAATTGTTCCTCCAGTAGCCAACAAAAGTAACCTTTTCATTTTCGCACCTCTGTTTCGTCACTGTTGTACGCTAAAAGCGACTTTTATGGTTATTATAGTAATGAATACAGGTTTATTCAAGGTGAATTTACGCGTTATGCGAACTTTTTCGTTTCAGCATGGCGACCCAGATGATATAATAGGTTGCAAATAAGGGGGAGCAATGAATGGATTTAGACAGACTGACGAATTTGAGAAAAAGCAAACGCTGGTCTATCCAGTATACGGCTGATCGACTCGGAATCGCAAAAAGCACCTATGCCGGCTATGAATCAGGCTATCGGGAACCACCGTTGGAAGCGATCAAAATGTTAGCCGATCTGTTTGAAACATCTGTTGATTTTTTGCTGGGCAGAGTAGATGAGCAAATAGAGTTAACCGAATACGATACAACGCATTTGGCAGTTGATGGGAAGTTGCTCTCCAAAAAAGAGGTGCTTCAAATGATTGCCTTTATCCGAACCATTCGTGAAATGGAAAGAACCGAGCTACAAAATCCGTAGATCGGTTCTTTTCTCTTTACAAAATCCCTCTGGTAATCTTCGTTAATGCCTCATTTACATCAAATATCTTGGCACGTATATCAGTAATGCCAAACGATTGCAGACGTGGCATGTGCTCTTCAAGATACCTTTCACAAGCTGCTTGATCAACAAACAGGTAGATACCGCCTGATTCTTTGGTCTGTTCGTTTTCCGCCCAGATTTTCCAGAGCAAGCCTTCTTTATGGCTGATCATGTTAGCCAAGCCCTCGAATTCTGCTGCCATTTGTTGTCCCCACGGACCTTCCATTTTGAAATCAATCTGCAACAGCTTTTGTGTCATCCGATATCCTTCCTTTCTATGCGATCTCTACATTTTCTAACCGTGTTTGTAACGATGTAAAATCATGCTTTTCAAGTACTTGTTCAGCTACACTGATCACTTTTTGGAAAAATGCTTCCGGTGCACTTCGTTTCATGCCCGTTAACAGTTGAGTTCGCTCCTGCATATTCATCGCGGGTAACATGTAAAACAGAAAATCCAACATCACATCAGGTGGTACAGCCTTGTGCATGGATAAAGAAATGTCCATTAGCTGCTCTGTGCCAGATAATTTTCTAAGTGTATCCATCAGTTCCTTCTCTTCTGTCTCCATGTGGTTCCAATACAAGGCAAGAAACTGGTTCAGAGATTGGATAAAGGAAAAAGTGTGTATTTTTCGCTCGGCAGCATCCATTGACACCAACTTAGTTAATCGGTTGTTTAAATCGATTAGCAAGTCTTCTGATGCCTGATGTTCCTTCTCCAACTTCCCGGCAACAGTTGAATCCAGTTGGTCGATAAATGGTTGGACAAAAGCGTCCTCATTTTCTGCATGAAATTCCAGGAGTGCATATACCTTTTTCCACTCAGCCTCAAACGCTTGAACATCAGCATCATTTTCCATGTCTAGCGAGCCAGCCTGAAAGGAGAGTCTGCTCAGCGCATGGCGAAGTCCCTTGTGTACGGGAGTAAATAAACAGATGGGTTGATTCATTTTCCAATTACCTCCTAGTTATCTATGACTCGAGTGTATAGGGAGGCAAAAAAAATGAGAAGGATGATAATCATCACCCCCCCCTCATCTATCCTATTAGATTTTTGAACCGTTTAGCAGGAAAGCGTAGAAAAAGTGTTGTTCCCTTCCCCGGTTCCGAATCAACAATTCCAATCATTCCGCCATGCTTTTTCATGACGTTGAAGCAATAGCTCAGACCAAGTCCGTAATTCGTCGAGTATTTCTTCGTGGTAAAGTACGGATCAAAAATACGCTCGATTTGCTCTTTGGGTATGCCCATTCCGTTGTCCTTGACTTCGATAATCAGGTCCTTCTTCAGCAGGTAAGTTGTGATTTGCAGTTTTCCTTCTTGTTCGTGCATGGCTTCAATCGCATTGAGGCCAATGTTGTGGAGTACTTCACGGACATGCAAAACATCGCAAGTAAGCTGTCCATTAACCTGCAGGTTTTTCACGATCTGGATGCGGTCTTTTTCGATGGACAGCCATTTGGAGCAGGCAAAATCCAGTAATGCTCCGAGTGAAGCTTCTGATTCAATAAGGACAATATCTTCTGCTCGCTCCTTGACCCGTTTCACCATGCCATCCAGGTGATCAGAAATGGTATGGATCTCATCCAGCATTCGGTGGACCTGCGCTTTATCATCACGATCCAGCAACTGTTTGGCTCTTTCCTGAAGGTAATTCAGCTTTTGGACTTCATTTTTGATCGTGTGGTTGAGGATTTCTGCCCCTGCCGAGAGTGTCTTCATCGAGGAATCGTACTTTTGATTTTCGATTTGCAGTTTAATTCCCCATATTCCCACAACTACCCCATTCAGCACAGTAACGAGGATTAGCAACGTAAAGATGAGATAATGCCGTTCCCAAACCCCATCAGCAACTACTAAGAATTGAGCGGTATTTACGGTTACTGATTGAATGGTAACCATATCATAGTAGGCAGCGATGATGGTTGCCACGTAGATCAATACATAAAACAACCTCCGAGGGTTCCTCTGGTTGTAATCCTTGCCGTACCCGATGAATAACAAAAGACATCCAGCCAAAATATAAATTCCTGATATCCATTTGCTATCCATCGGATTGATCACGGTCGGTACCACAAAATCAAACTGTCCTGAGCTAACAAATTGAAATACAGGCGGTAGCAGGAGCAGGGCAGACATTATTTTTACCAGACGCTCGTGCAAAAAATTTGAGAAATTCAACGTATTCATGAGAAAGGAATAGGCAATAAAGTACCAATAAAAAAGTAAAAATCCTACACTAGCTGTGTTCAAGATGGAAAGCAGATTCGGTACTTCCCACCCCATTCGCAAAATCCCCGGAACCATGTAAAGCTGAATGGCGCAACTAAGGCTATAGCTGCCTCCCGTAAAACAGAGCAATCCATTCCAGCGGGCATATGCATCCTTGTTGTTTAGTACGGAAATAAAGCCTGTTCCCCATGAAAGGAGCCATACCAAGACAAAATAGATAGGGATCACCTCTCATCTGTGAGCTTCTTTTTGATATTTTTCAATTGAGTCTTAATCGTATTCACAGACTTGTGCAGCTTCTCTGAAATTTGCGTTTTACTAAGCCCTTTATTCTTCAGCTTGTAAACTTCCTTTTCCGACTGAGAAAGCACGGTAAGCTGCATTTCCCGCACGATTGTCGATGCGGCATCGGAATGAATGGAGAATTTGCCTGTGTATGCATCTCGAATCGCTTGCAAAATATCTGAATAGCTTGATTTGGAAAGAAAGTTGATAGCACCACTTTGAAAAGACCGCACAATCACGTCCTCATCATCAATTGAGGTCAGCATGATAATCTGAGGTTTACGAGAGTGGGTCGTCATACGAGAGAGCTCACGGGCTACATCCAAACCATCCAGATGGTTTTCTGTCAGATTGATATCGACGAGGATGACATCTGCCTGTTTCCCTGCCAGTTGCGAATGAGCCTCTTTTCCGTTCGCTGCGACACCCAACACTTCTATGTCCTCTTCAAGGCACAAATCTTCTGATAGGCGAGCTTGCCAGAAAGGGTCATCTTCAATAATCATGACCTTGATCGCAGTACTCAATGTGCCAGCACCTCACTTCCTCCAGGTCTAAAAATCCCATCTAATCCCAATTATACAAAATAAAATTCTGTACGGCATCAGCGCGTGAATCTGGACGTGAGTCGGCCACTTGGATTTAATAAAATCAACCAAATTTTTACGAGTTCAACAATATGATCAACGTGAACGTACCTAACAAAAAGCACAGCGGAGTGAACAGCTTGGTATCGTACCTGGCAAATGTGGAATGCTTATATTTTTTGAAAATACCTACCCAGTGAAATTCTCCAATGACCCTTCCATAAAATGCGACCACCATCGCCCAGCAAAACCAACTTGCTATCCACTCCGGTATTGATGCATGTAAAACACTCGCTCGAATGAGCAGCATGACTGAGGCGATCCACAACAGGATTGCAACGAATGCTGTACCAGCAATGGTTGGTTTGAACAATGGAATATTGTCTTTTGTGGGGATCGCTGCGGCTGCTCCCTTCTTCCCTCCGAAAATCCAATAGACATGGATAGAGCCAATGACCACCAGACATAAGCTTACCAATACAGCCAGGAAGAAAATCATACAAACATCTCCTTCAATGAATGATATGCGAGTAGATGAGAGCTACCTGTCGCTCTGTCTCCCTTTCGTTTAACTGATCATACTTGGTGCGCTCAAACCACCCAAGGTAGTAGTGATAGATCATCTCGGACTTCTCTCTTGCCAACTGCTCAGTGAAACCCTTGAACTGTAATAGCTCCGCAAAATAATTGATCCGTTTTTCTTCTATGGTTAGGAGAACATTTTTATAGCTTTGATCTCGCTGGCCTAATCTTCTGAGGTAAAAGTGCAAATCGTTGTCTTGTCTTTTCGAAAACATCGTCGTAAGCAGGATTTTTATCTTTTCGTCTACTGATTCATTTTTTTCAACTGTGGTTATCACTTGCGCTGTTGCTCTTTCTTGCCAGTAGCCAATGATCTTCTGGATAAAGCTCTCGCGATTGCTGAAATACCAGTAAAAGCTGCTTTTGCTGCACTTTAATTGCTTTGCCATCTTCTCAATGACTAGTGCTTCTTCGCCCCCTACTGAAAAATATTCGACTCCTAACTGTATCCACTGTTCTTCTGTCACAACCACTTTTGGCATCTCTATCTGCACCTCATTTTCTGTACGAAACCGTACATAAATAATACCATTCAGTAAATTGCTTTGAACATATCTGTACGTCATCGTACACAAAAATTATATATTTACACATTTCCGTATCACCTGTTCCATTTGTCCAACACAACTTGGCTCCGCTTTGCATTTATCTAGTAAGAGAACCATTTACGAAGATTAGACATGCGTTTCCTTAAAAATATCCACGAAAAGAGATGAGAGCCTAATGTCCCATTCGAAAGGCAAACTTACGATCATTTTTGCGAAAGGCAAAAAAAGAATCATTGCTAAAGCTCCCCTAGATGGGAAAAGAAGAATTGTGCTGATCATTAATAACCAGTTCACCAATGCACCCAACACGACACAAATTGCTAGTGGAGCAGGACGAAATAGCGCTGCAGGAAACAATGCAGCCATCGATTCCTCAAATACACAACAGCAACAAAGCGTTGGAGCTGACGGGAAGGCAAAAAATCTCGGGATGAGGGGAAAACAGTCACAACCAGACAAGAAGCACAAAAAACATCTGGATGAAGAAGTCGTAATCGTGATCAACAATCAGGTGGTCAAGCGCAAAAATCGGGGTACGACCGCTTCTGCCACACAAGTAGCTAGTGGCAGCGGCAAAGACAGCACTGGAGGAACAAATTCTGCTATCGGAAGCTCTAATACCAAGCAGCAGCATGCGGTTGGGGGCAGCAGAGGGAGTCGTGCGATTAACAAGGGGATGAATAGCAAGCAAAAAGAATTTCGAAAAAAACGACGTAGAGCTTCTAGAAAAAAAGGGCTCTATAGACACTAATACCAAAGGCATTGATTTTCTACATTCTTAGAGAATCAATGCCTTTTTGCGAGTTGCTAAATCGATTAGTTCTATATGTTTTATTGGATCGAGGATTAGTTGCTTATTCCTCTACTTTGAGAGTAAGCTCTAACACCTTGTTGTTCCCGAGAGTCTTCACGATCCTCACAAGCTCTTCTGTAACGATCGTTCCTTCTGCAGCGAGCAATGTGCCATCCAGATCATAAAAATCGGATTGGATTGTTTCGCCAACCAGCTCGTCCAATCCAAAGCCAGCGAATTCTTGTTCCACAACTGTGTCCATTTCAAGTTCAGCAATTTCCTTTTCCACAACTGCTGCACTTTCATTTACTGCATCCTGTTCCAGTTGTTTCGCTGGGAACAGGCTTTGGTAGAATTCATCTTCCTTCATCAGATGATTCTCGCTACCATCTGCGACAATCGTAATTTCTTTACCAAAGGTGATAATCTCCTTTTCAGGCAGAACCATTTTTTCTCCGTCTGCTCTATCTATGTAACAACCGAGAATTTTCCCAGACTCTTCACAGAAGACATACTCGTTGATTTGACCAAGCATGTTCCCCTTTTTCGTGATAATACGAGTATTCTTGATTTGAATGTTTTTAGGCAACAACTCATTTGCAATAGGAATATCCGTTATATCGATAATCGATCTTTCCGACTCTATTGTGACCGAATAGTCCCCTAAGCCTTCTACCAGTTTAAACGGTATTGCTTTAATTCCAAAATCCCATTGCTCCCCCTGAACCACAAGGAACTCAATGCTGCGCAAGTCTGGATTGATGACAAAGTTTTTAACGATCCCCATCTCTAAACCACTCATAATCGTGATGATTGGCTTGCCCAAAATCTCTTTGCTCTGTTTCATTCTTAACTCTCCTTTACTTACTTTCAGCAACAGCCATTGAAAGACTATCATCTTTGGCCTGACGACGGATTATTTCAGGAATTAATGAATATGATAAGTGCTGCTTCTGTTCCGTCTCCAATAGATGCATAAGTACTTTTAAATAGGTAATCTGCTGATTAATCCCATCATAGTTACTTTCATATTTTCCAATCGGTAAGTGATCCATTAATTTTTTCAACTGCTTGATGCTATGTTCATACATGCCCATTTCATTAAGAATGGTAACAGATTGATACGTAAGCATTTTGCGAGCTGCCCACGGAGGATCAAGTTGCAGAGCTTCGTCGATATCCGTATAAGCTTGAGAATACTCTTTCCGTTCCAAAGCTTCAACAGCAGCCTGATAATGCTTCTGGATTTGCTCAAGTTTGAAGGCAGCCTCAGCCTCTTTTGTAATCGTGTTCGTTGACACGATTTCCGCTTCAATCTCCGTCTCTATTTCCGCTTCAATCTCTGACTCTACTTCCGTTTCAATCTCCGGCTCTATTTCCGCTTCAATCTCCGTCTCTATTTCCGCTTCAATCTCTGACTCTACTTCCGCTTCAATCTCTGACTCTACTTCCGCTTCAATCTCCGTCTCTATTTCCGCTTCAATCTCCGTCTCTACTTCCGCTTCAATCTCCGTCTCTACTTCCGCTTCAATCTCCGTCTCTATTTCCGCTTCAATCTCCGGTTCACACTCGATTGCAACTGCAGCTTCCTTCAAACTCAAGTGAACTTGTTCCTCTGCCTTATCAACGTCTGGACCATTGTCAGTACCAAGAGTAAAAATCGGTGTATGGGGTTTCAATACCCTTTCCACTTGTCGTTCCAGTTCCCGATCTTCTCTTATTCGGCTGAAAATCAACATGCTTAGAAAGACAATCAAGAATACAGTCATCATGGAGATTGTCCATCCTAACCCGAGCATCTCAAGGCTAACTGGCATTAGAAAACCTAATGAAACTAAAGTTACGAGAGCAATCAATGTGGTCCCAAAGGTCATCTGAAGTTGTCTGCGGATAAAAAACAAAGCGAACAACGTAACCACATTATACAAAAGAAGGAATCCAGGCACGTTTAGTGGGTACATAAAATCACCTTTAATTAGACGTCATCTGATTGTCGTCAGTATTTTTCGACATAATTTTACAGTTTTCTAATTAATCTTGATATGGGTAATTAGACCTTCTTCATAAGCAGCTATTTATTTTGAAATGAACATGATAAAACGAGAGATTCCCGCATAAAACAATATATTTTTGTGGTTTTATACAAAAATAAGAGAATAATTATGCTTAAAACATAATTATTCTCTGAGATAAAAGTCCTAGACAACCAAACATGTTATATTTTTGAATAATACTAATCTAGCAGAGAAACGCAAGTAATGCCTGGTTAAATTCTTCTGCCCTCTCCTGTGTGACGATATGTCTCGCTTCCGGTATCACCACCAGTTGAGACCCTTTGATCTCCTGATGAAGATACTCACTGCATGCCAACGGTGTAGTAAGGTCACCTTCTCCAACTACGATGAGTACGGGAACATTGATAGCAGCGAGCACATCCCGGCTGTCCGCATTGACTGAGGCGATCATGGAAGCATGATACGCTTTTAGGTCGTTTGCAGCAATGATCTGTTTCGCATTTTCGATTAACTCAGCTGGAGCATTCTCGGTAAAAGAGCGTTTGGCTATCAGCTCTGCCAATTCAACCATTTTTCCTTGGTCGATGTATGCCAATCTGCTCTCGATACTCACCCGCTTGATATCTTCGGCAAAGTAGGAGAATGTTGCAGCCAGCACCAGACTGAGTACTTTCCCCGGGTATGCGCGATAAAATGCCTGGGCTACAGCACCACCCATGGACAACCCGACAAGGTGCGCTTTTTCAATGGAAAGCAATTCTAACAGATGGTTCAGGTCATCTGCATATGTAGCAATCGTTACTTCTTCCTCGGACCATCCTGACTCTCCATGACCTCGCATATCATACGTAAGCACTCGGTAGCCATTCTTGATCAAATCTTCTTTTTGCCACTTCCACTCTTCCAGTCTTTGACCAAGACCGTGAATAAGCACAACATCAGGGCCTTCGCCTTCCAACTCGTAACGCATTGTGATTCTCTGATTGGACACGTTCTATTTCGCCCCTCTCCGATTAGCTTTCACTGTCTCGCAAAAAATGCACGATTTTTTCATACACTTCCTCTGCTTTTTCAATGTGTGGGGAGTGGCCTGCATCGGCTACGATGTACTCTTCATACGTGCCACCGTTGTTTTTATAGTTCTCCAAGACAAATCTGATCTGCTTTACCATCGGTTGAGGGGGATAGGTCTCTTCACCAGGCCAACCCGGTACAAATCCCTGTTGTCCCAAAAAGCCAAAATCAAAGAACGAATGATCAGAAACAATGGAGTCATCTGCCCCTCGGATCCAAAGAACGGGAGGCTTCGGTTCTATTCCAGAAAAACCTGATACATTAAAATACTGAGGTGAAATGGCATTGTTGATCCCCTGTGTACCCGGACATACCTGAGGCCACTCTTCACAAGTCTGAAAAGTACCTGGATAAAGACCATCTCCCACCTTGGTTGACAGCATGGAAGTGATGAAATTCTCTTCTCTGTCGGGAGTGACCGTAAATGGCGGTTTAAAGTAGAAGGCATTCATGACATTTCGAGGGCTATTGGGATTGTCAGAAGTTCGGTCTGCACTTTGTAAAAGCTGCACAAAAACCGGATTGGCCGTACCTCCGCCTGAGCCTGCGTAACTCGCATGGCAAGGCGTTCCTTCTTCACCTTTAGTTCCCCCAAAACCAAACGGAGAGATGGGGTTGATCAGAGTGAGTGAGGCGACTGACTCGGGGTGATCGATGGAATATTGCATTGCCACACCACCCCCCAGAGACCATCCGACAAGATGAACCTTGCTTTCAATCCCCAATTCTATCAAGAGTTCTCGCAGATCATCGGACCAATCACGTACCCCGCGAGTCGCATCGATTTCCTTTGCCTCAGTTTCACCGTATCCTCTCAGGTCGGGAGCAATTACTCGAAAAGAAGAAGAGAGCCTTTCTACCGTCTCATCCCAAAACAAATTGGAAGAAACATTACCATGAACCAACAAGACTGTTTGTTTTGCAGGATCTCCTGCTTCGAGATATGAAGTTTGTACTCTACTCGTTTGTACCCGTTTTTTCACGCTTCCCATTGTCATCTGCCTTCGCTCCTTTATATCGGACGATATTCTTCGAGCTGCCTGCACCTGTAGAAGCTGTCCATATAGTTACTATATTCATAATCAAAAGGTCATTACCCTTTTTATGGAAAGCAAAAATTCCAAATAAAAAACCACCTTTTTCAGGTGGCCTGCCTTTAATCGACTTAACTTAACTTTACTTCCCTTCTTTTCTCCGCTTGGTAACACTTTCTCCGCCAATGCCCCAATTGTCCGTATTGACTTCGTCGATAACAACAACGGTGGTTTGCGGGTTTTTTCCAAGTACATCGACTAAAAGCTGTGTAACGCCCTCGATCAATTGTTCTTTTTTCTCAGCGGTTACGTTCTCATTTGTAATTTTGATGTTTACATATGGCATGCTTGTTTCCACCTTTCCCTTGTTCAAGTTAGTTTTATTTTAATTTGATCAGAATGCCCAATTCCCAATGGGATAACTAACGCGCCTAGAAGCACGATCGATGCGGCACCGAACAAAGCTGTGTCATAGCTGTTTTCTACTGCGATTAATAGTCCCGCTACACTTGGTCCGATCATTTGACCCAGTCCGTAAAACGTCGTCAAGAGCCCAATGATCTTGCGGCTATCCTTGGGATACATGTCTTTGGCAAATGACAATGTGATTGTCGTAATCCCCATAAACGTTGCTCCAAACAAAACGGCACCCAGTAACAGGGCAAAAGCAGATGGAGCAATCACGGGAATGGCAATTCCGAATGATTGCAAAAGCATCGCCAAGCTTAACGTCCACTTCTTTCCCCATCTCGTTGCCAGAAACGACCATGCAACACAGGAGGGAGCTGCGGCAATTCCAACCCATATCCAGCTCGATGTAGCGATATTGGCAATGTCTGAGCTTTCCTTGGCGTACGCTGCCAGATACGTACCCGTAACGATGTACCCCAATCCTTCCAGCCCATAAGCGACCGCCAAGCAGATCAGGATTCTTTTGACAGGTGCTGACGAATCACCGTGAAATGCCTGTTGTATATTCCTGCTCGTTTGTCTGCGATTAAGCAAAGCGTAACATGAGAACAAGCCCAGCACCAGACCGACAAGCCCGAGACCTTTCCACGCTCCCATCCATTGGCCCTCTTCGGCAAGCACTGGAACCATCAAGCCAGTCAGCAAGATCCCCAGCCCAACGCCACCATAAAAAACACCAGTTTGAATCTCTGATACATGCTCCACGACAATACTGGCGGCAACAACAAACACGATCGCACTTGCCACGCCTGACAAAAATCTCAGCAATAGCCATGCTTCCATACTCTGAAATCCACCCATCCCCCAAGTCGTCGCTACGCTGACTATGATTCCACCAATTAGCAGCCATGTCCTGTTTTTGGGCCGGATGACGGTCAAACCAAGAGCTCCTACCAAATAACCAAGATAATTACTGGATGCGAGATAGCCTGCTCCTGCTGCAGTGAACAGATGGCTGTCCATCATCAATGGCAATATCGGAGTGAAAGCAAATCGCCCTATCCCCATTGCAACGATAAGTGCTGCCATTCCACCTAATAAGAAAAGGATTGGATTGCTTTTCAATGGAAATTCACCCCCTGCCAATCAACTTCTTTTGCTCTACTTTATGGTACTACGCCTATTGCTATCATGTATAATACGAATTAATGATGTGACGTATATCGTTTTCAGATACCAATTCACTACGAGTATAGTTAAAAGGAGGCCAATATGGATTTTCACCTGCTCAAAGTTTTCTTTACAACCGCAAACGAAGGGAGTCTTTCCAAGGCTGCCCAGAAGTTAAACTACGCTCAATCGAATGTGACGAATAAAATTCAGCAGTTGGAAGCCGATCTGCAAACACAACTATTTTACCGCCATAACCGGGGTATTACTCTTACCCCCTCTGGCATGACGCTTGTCCCCTATGCTGAAAAAATACTGCATTCCATTCATGAAGCCAGACTTGCGGTCAGCAACTCGTCCGTACCATCTGGACCGCTCACCATCGGTTCCATGGAGACCACTGCTGCAGTTCGACTTCCCATGCTTTTAACCAGGTACCATGAACAGTGTCCTGAAGTGGATTTTTCGTTAATAACAGGTCCCACCGAACAGCACCTGCAAAGCGTTCTTCACTATGAACTGAACGGGGCATTCGTCGCTGGCCCTGTGGAGCATCCGGATATCCTCCAGGAAAAGGTCATCGATGAGGAGCTTGTCATCGTCACTCCTGCTTCTCATCCGCCGATTGTTTCGATTAGTGAATTGAATTTGCGCACCCTGTTGGTTTTTCGCAGCGGCTGCTCCTATCGGGCCAAATTGCAGCAACTGTTGCACGAGCACGGCGTACTGCCTGTAAAAATGATGGAATTCGGCACACTGGAGACAATCATTGGCTGTGTCAGCGCCGGACTAGGCATCTCTCTTTTACCTCATTCGATCGTGGCCAAATCAGAGCAGCAAGGTCTTATCAGGTGCCATATTCCTGAGAAGTCTCTTCTCGTCACAACCGTATTCATCCGTCGCAAGGATGCCCTCATCACAACGGCTTTTGAGGCTTTTCTAGTAAAAATGCGGTCTTATTTTGGTGAGCTTAATACTGCGAAATAAAAGAAGAAGAACACAACTCAGTCGAGTTGTGTTCTTTTGATCCAGAAGCTGTTGAGAAATATCGTCTGAAATCCCAGCTTCAGCATGTTGTTGTGGCTGGTCGTACCAAATTCCACATCCGTATAGATTTGAGCCAGCCCCATCTTTTTGACTTCATTCATTCGATGGATGACTAATGCCGACTGACAACCTCTCCCCCTGAATTGCGGAATTGTATAGTCATTGGCAATATATCCGGCATCGCCGCTCAAAAACAATGAGCCCATACCAGCCGCTTCATCTCCGACATAGGCGAGATAGTTTTGGAAATGCGGCTGATAAAAGTAAGCTTTCTTCTTGTCGATGATTTCCTGATCAACCCCGCCCATGGACTGGCTAATCATATCCATTAACACATCTACATTTTCTGCTGTCACTGCAACGATACTGAGGTCGTGGGTATGCTCATCTTTCCATTGCGGTTGCCATTGTAAAAATGCCAACTGCTCTGCACTCACATAGCCTCGATCAAACAAGGCCTTCGCCACTTCTTCATTTAGATGATTTGGTGTCATGTCGAAGCAGGGAGTCAGGCTTTCCTTGTGATATACATCCAAAATCTCGTCCAGGTTGTTCAGATCATTCATTCCAAACCCTTTGATTCGGTTGTAATAAATTGACTGTGGGCTATTGGCATCGATGAGTAACGCACAATCCCCCAGCTTCTTTACTTGCAGATTTTTCTCAACTGCTGAAAGTGCTCGTCTGGCATTAAAAACAGTTAACTCCTGCTCCATCTGTTCAATTCTTTCTACTTGCTTTAACAAATCATTCCTCGACATGTACATCCTCCACTATCAAATGATCGGCTGCGTTATGACTATTTACCAATTGTATCATTTATTGCCAACTCACGGCTTGCATTTTCTACTGGATGAACGATGCTTATCTACACTTCTATATTCAATCCTCCTCCGTTAACATGGAGAATCTGACCCGTCATATAGCTGGAATCATCTGATGCCAGATAGACATAAGCCGGTGCTACTTCAAATGGCTGGCCTGCCCGCTTCATCGGTGTGTTCAGACCAAAAGTGATGAGTCGATCTACTGGAAAGGTTGCTGAGATGAAGGGCGTCCAGATCGGGCCTGGCGCAACTCCATTCACTCTGATTCCCTGCTTTACCAGAGACATCGCTAGGGAGCGTGTAAATGATACCACAGCGCCTTTCGTTGCCGAGTAAGCCAGCAGCTCCTTGATGCCTTCGTAGGCTGCAACAGAAGCCGTATTGATAATTGCACTGCCTGCCTGAAGATAAGGGAGGGCCGCTTTTGTCATAAAAAAATACGAATAGATATTCGTTCGAAACGTATCTTCCAGTTGTTGCTCCGAGACATCAAGGATACTCATCTGTGGAAATTGAACAGCGCTATTATTGACAACGATGTCGATATGTCCAAAGGTATCGATGGTTTGTTCAATGACATCGGATGAGGATTTTTCTTCCCGCAAATCACACGGAATGGCAATGCACCTTCTCCCCCATTGACGGATGAGGTATTGGGTCTCCACAGCGTCCTTGTGCTCATCGAAATAAGCAATCGTTACATCTGCCCCTTCCTTTGCAAAAGCGATGGCAACTGCACGTCCAATCCCACTATCCCCACCCGTAACAACTGCGACTTTGTTAAGCAGCTTGTTCGCCCTCCGATAGCCGGGGTTTTGAGAAATTGGGCGCGGAATCACCAGATACTCCAAACCAGGCTGTCTGTCCTGCTGTTGAGGCGGGAACGTAATGGGGCTTGTTTGGCATTCCGTGCGATAGGAGTAATATGGATAAACAGGATACATCTCTTTCCTCCTGCAAATTTTTACCACATTCTATTCCTGGGTGTTTGTTGGCGTGCACGTTAATTGTGTTCCCTTTTTGCATGGGCTAATAATGCTTTAGCTGCAAGTTGAGGGTGGCTTATGGGAAAGTGATGACCCACGTCAAGTTGTTCCACCTCAATGTGTGAGTGAGCGAGCAGCTCTTCAATCCCTCTCGATAGACGATACATCTTATCTCGTGATCCCCAGATCACACGTGTAGGAAGCCCAGATGACCGCCCCCATTCCATACCATTAAAATCATTCATGAAAAAGGCAAGGACTTCCTTATGGGTCTTCCTGATCCGAGGTGATTGCATGAGATTATGCACTTTTTCTAAGTATTGAGGCGGAATTTCATTTTTCGACTGAAAGACACCCTGATCCAAAAATACAGTTTCCAGGCGGCTTGGCGTAAATTGCTTTTGTAAAATCGTCTCAAACAAAGCAGGGATTTTTCCCAATTGTACGTGCAAAGCAGGATACTTAGGTGCATGCAGAGGGGGTTGTAAAAGATACAGATTTTCAATTTTGTCTGGCACTCGCTTCGCAACCTCGTTTGCCAAATAACCGCCAAATGAATGGCCAACCAGGTTGATGGGAGAAGGCAGCTCCTGAATTGCTTTCACCACAGATTGGATATAGCCCTCCATTTTACCCGCTTCCTGATGGTGATAAGGCGATCGACCAAAGCCTGGCAAATCCAACAGCCAAACCGTATCATCTTCCATGTGTTCGGCAAGTGGAATCAGATCGCTCATTTCACTGAAAAGCCCGTGCAAAAGCACCCATGTCTTCCCTTTTCCTTCTTTTTTATAGGCGGCCAAGTCCCCTATCCTTTCTCTCTGAAACGGGAGTGGTACTCGGGTTTGTCCGGCAGATAACCGGTAATCCAAATCGGCTACGACTCTCGGAAGAAAAGTAGTTGTATCATACACGCCAATCCCTTTTTGTCCGATGATTTGCTGGAAAGGATGCAAGGGATATTCCTTCTCCACGATAAAGTCCATTGAATTTGCAGGAACACCCATAACTTTACTGCCACCCAAACGAAGAAGTGTTTTCAACCAGGTTAGCGGCACTCGGATCTTCGGTGCTTTCATTCGCAATTCTTTTGCCAACAGTTGAATGAACTCAGGAAAGGATAGGGTGGTGTCTCGTCCATGTAAGGCATAGTACGTTTGATGGCTGCTTTGCTCAGATTCAACAATCCCAACGAGAAGAATAGCCAGATCATCTACTGCGATTAACGGCAGCCACCACTCTTTGCCCCATGGAAGGACAGGAAATTTCCCACGTCGCATTGAGCTTACCACCAGCCCCAATCCGTCTGTTTGCTCGGTGCTTCCTGTGTGACGTGGCCCGACTACTGTACTTGGATTCACGACAATCAGCGGCAAATCTGAACGAGAGGACTCTTGCCTGAGTAATAAATCGGCGAGAAATTTATACTTTTCATAGCCCCCAGCATGATCGAAGTCCTCATTTTTTTCAAACACATCGGTAGTGAGCTGCCCGCTTTCATCCCCATATGGGCTCATGTATCCGACAATATGAATTAGCTTTTGCAAGTTTTTTTGCTCATGGATCTCTTTAGCCACTGCCAACAGACGATTCGTCCCCTCTAGGATCACTTCCCTTGCCAGCGATTCCTCTAATGTGATATCCATCGGTACCCCCGCATGGATGATGATGTTAGCCTCCAGTACTTGCTGGTAATCAATTTGCGACAATCCCAGTCGTTCCTTCCGCAAATCCCCGATCAAAGCAATGCAGTTACCTTTTTCCTCTGAGGACAAAGTCGAAAGAAACTGATTCCATTTCTCCAGCGAACGAACCAAAGCCAGCACCATATGACCACTTTTCACTAGCTGGTTCACCATCTCCTTGCCAATAAAACCGGTTGCACCTGTTACAAATACCTTTGCCATTACCCTTTTCCCCACCTTTTAGTACTGTTTGGTACTAATTTGTTGTAAAAAAAGACTACACTTTCAGTAAGTGTAGAAATGTATTCCCAGCGTTAATTAGAACAGTCGAATCTCCTTGCGCCTCAGCGAGCATGATGGACCCTTCAAGAACGGTAACGAGGAGTGTTGCCGTTTGGAAAATCGATATATCTGCTTTGAATTCCCCTTGAGCTATTCCTTCGGACAATAGTTTTTCAGCTATCTTTTTCATTTCCTCAAGAAAAAGGTTGATCCTCATCTTGATATCGGGCACATTCGCAGAAAGTAATGAGAATACCGGGCACCCGCCTACACAGGACCGCCCCTCCAGCTCTGCAGCAAGAGTGGTAAAGATACGTTTTATCCGCTCGGCAACCGTAAGCTCTCGGGAGTGTAAGATGGCACCCAGTGTGTCTTGCAGCAAGTTCATGCGATGAGCCAAAACAGCTCCTGTCAGTTCCTCCTTACTTTTGAAATGGTAGTAAATGTTTGATTTCGATACTCCGCTTTTGGCTACAACGTCATCCATACTGGTGTTCGCGAGCCCTTTTTGCAAAAATAAATCGGACGCCGTGGTTATAATTTGGATACGGTTCGATGATCGCTTCATAATTAGTACTATATAGTCCTAAAAGTGGATTGTCAATGGCTGTAAACCTACAATTTAAAGGTTCCGATCAAGGTTTGCAGATCTTCCGCCATCTTGGACATGGAATTAGCGGATGTGGCGATCTCCTCCATGGCTGCAAATTGCTCTTGGGCAGCCGCTGATATGTTCTGCGTTCCAGATGCAGC
The DNA here is from genome assembly GCF_049846925.1 of Brevibacillus nigriterrae. NCBI lineage: Bacteria > Bacillati > Bacillota > Bacilli > Caryophanales > Paenibacillaceae > Brevibacillus > Brevibacillus nigriterrae. The sequence continues at coordinate 39,146 of NZ_JBNCMT010000035.1, read as the reverse complement.
TTGATACGCTACTTCCGTAACCTGACTGATCGCCTGATGAACTTGATTGGTACTTGCGAGCATTTCCTCGGCTGCGGCTGAAACTTCCTGAATCTGTCTGGCAACCACAATCACAGACTCCTGGATTTGTTCAAAAGATTCACCAGCCGTGTTCACTACGTCAATTCCTTCGAGAACTTCCCGTGTAGCTGTCCCCATTGATTCAACAGCCTTGCTCGTCTCGCCCTGGATATGAGCGATCAATTGTGAGATCTGCTGGGAAGAGCCTACGGATTGTTCGGCAAGCTTACGGACCTCGTCTGCGACTACAGCAAATCCTCTTCCGTGTTCCCCTGCCCGTGCCGCTTCGATAGCTGCATTCAAAGCAAGCAGGTTGGTCTGTGCCGAAATACTTGTAATCACTTCTGTAATCTTACCAATTTCCTGAGATCGCTCACCCAATATCTTGATGACTTCTGCCAGTTTATTCACGGTCGAGTTAATAGATTTCATTTGTTGAACGGCTGTTTGAATGGCGTCATTTCCTACTACTGCTTTCTCGGATGTCAGGTTTGCAGATACGGAAACACCCTGTGCCGTAGCGGCAATTTGCTTGACGCCTGTGGCCAGGTTCTCCATTGCTTGCGAGCTTTCTTCAATACTTTGAACCTGTTTATCAGAACCAGCCGCTACCTCCTGAATCGTGTCTGCAATTTGAGCGCTTGATTTACTGGTTTGCTCTGCGCTTGCTGTTAATTCTTCTGCAGAAGCTGATACTTGTTCCATACTTTTGCTGACTTGCTGAATCACGTTTCGTAGGTTGGATACCATCTGATTGAAGGAGTGGCTCAATAACCCGATTTCATCATGTGTGTGTACCTTGATTTCATCTACCGTCAAATCTCCCTCGGCAATTCTCTGGGATGTTTGGGCGAGTGAGATAATCGGCTTGATCATTTTGGATACAACCAGGTAAAAAACAATCCCGGAGACGATAAGAAAAATCGTAATTAACAGGAGAAGGCCCTTCGTTTCATTCCAGGCTTTATCGTTAATTTTGGACACTTCAAAATCCACGGCATATAAGGCGATAACTTGACCATCCATGTCAATAATCGGATAAAAGGATGTGATCCAGGTTCCCACATCGTCGGTATAGATGGGTGTTATCTGACTGGTCTTTGTATCATAAGCCCTTTGGGCTGGCTCGTTAAAAGTGGGGCCACCCGTGGTGTACTCCGAACCAAAGGTAAGATCTCCATCCATGGCAGACGTACTTAACGTAGGAAAATAATAACGCCCATCTTTTATGGTAACGAGATAGAGATTCCCGAGATTTGCGTTGGATGTTTGCATGATTTCATCCATCTGTTTGTGCATCTCGATGACATCCGGATTGGACCCGTCCGGTTTTTCCACCACTGATTTGACTTTATCCATATCGAGGTTTTCAGCGAGCATCACAGAGTAGGCATGTAATTGTGTATACATGGAATCCAGGTTGCTCGTTTTGATTTTGGAATAAGAGACAAACATCGCCGACAATCCAAAGAAAACTAGAATGAGAAAACTAATCAGCATCATCTTTACACGAATGGATACCTTTACTTGATTCATTACAATCCTCCTGCCGTACCGTTCCATTAGAGTACAACCACACTCGCCTGTGATATTTATCACGGCTGCATAGTTAATAGATTAGATTATAATGAGAAATTTGACATTATTCAACAAACTTTCCCAAGTCCAAATTGGTTTCATCTGGTGCAGGGATTGGCAAAAATATGCACTATACAAGGTGTTCAATTTCGTTACCTACTCTTTTTCGATAATAACAATCCCTTGTGATAGTACTCTTTCATTATTTCTGACGGCACCATATTTCCACCTGTAGCCCAAATAATATGTGTGCTTTGACTCAATTTCGAACCAAGATGATTAGTGGCTATAAATTGCTTACCTTCCTCTGATCCAACCAGTTTCACAGGACCCGGCATTCCTGCCAATGCAGAAGGCTCAAGGTTAATGTTTTCACTATCGGCCAGTGCTTGTAATAATACAAAGAGTAAATCATCTTCAACGGTATAAATTCCACTAATCAAGGATTCAACGGTCTTTCCAACAAAACGAGAAGGTCTGCCTACTGCGAGTCCGTCTGCCTCAGTCTTGTTATCGATACCAAAATCCTGCACGCACACTTGGTCATGCAGTCCGGTTACTAAACCTAACAGCATGCATGGAGAGTGGGTTGGTTCCGCAAAGAAAGGATGTACGTGATCCTTGTACACAACTTTCAAACCAAACGTAATACCGCCTGGCCCTCCACCTACACCACACGGGAGATATACGAATAAAGGATGATCTTGATCTACAATGATCCCTAAGGCATCCAGTTGTTTCTTCAGTCTTTTGGCTGCAACAGCGTATCCTAGAAACAGATGTTTGGAATTCTCATCATCAATGAAATAGCAGTTTGGATCTGCTTCTGCTTGCTTTCTTCCCTCTTCAACTGCTTTGCTATAGTCTGACGTATACTCAATGACTGTAACGCCTTTCTTTCTAAGCAAGTCTTTTTTCCACTGTTTTGCATCTGCTGACATATGCACCGTAACCTGAAATCCCATTCTTGCACTCATGATACCGATGCTTAGCCCAAGATTGCCAGTTGATCCGACTGCAATGGAAAACTGAGAGAAAAAATCACGAAACTTTTCGGAGTCGAGAATCTCATAGGAATCAACAACTGTAAGCATGTTATGTGCAAACGCCAGATCCTCTGCATGCTTGAGCACTTCATAGATTCCGCCTCTTGCTTTTACTGATCCAGAGATGGGAAGATGACTGTCACATTTCATCAACAGTCTCCCAGGAATCTCTTGGTTATATCTGTTCTCCAAAAATCGTTGCATTTTAGGTATAGGCACAATGGGTGATTCAATAATGCCGTTAGTCACACTTGTTTCCGGAAATACCTTCGACAAGTAGGGGGCAAAGCGCAATAATCGATCTTCCGCATCTTTCACGTCTTCTTCTCCCAAAGAAAACTTCTTCCGAATGCCGTATGCCGGGTTCGACCAAAACACACTTTTGGTTGTAACCATATCTTCTAACAGGGGATATTCCGCAATCCATTGCCCGATCATTTTTCCTGCGATTTGCTTCACTTTTCTCATATCGTTCTCCCCTTACTGTACCTATTCCAGTCCATACAGCATAATAACCAGTTTGCATTCTACCATTCTTCTCCTTTGATAACCTGCTGTTGCCAAGCTTAAAAAACAACATCACCCGAATCTATCGGATGATGCCGTTTTCCCATATCAAGCGCCCATCTGCCCTAACGATTTCACCAACAGAAGGAAGCAGAATATCCGCTAAATCTTTCAATTCATTCGGACCACTTACTCCAGATAGCACTCCAACCGCAAGACCAGCAGATCCATTTCGGGCGAGCAAAAGATCGACAACTGTATCCCCAACCACCGCTACTTCTGTCGTATGAAATTGATATTTTTGACAAAATGCATTCAGCATACACGGGTCTGGCTTTTTGTCATAGTGATCGGATGTTCCAATAAATTCAAAATATTGATTGATTCCTAAACTTTCCAAACAATAAATCGTAGATTCCCAATCGTCTGCCGTGGCAATTCCTACCTTAATTCCTAGGTGATGGAGCTGTTCAAAAAGCTTTGTCAAATCGGCAGTCGGCTTCACTTCAACAGCGCTTGATTTGGTCAAGTCATACAATTTATGAGGAATCCAGGTCTCCAACTTCTCGATCCTCTCAGACGACACATTCTTGCCCTGAAGCAAGCCCAAAAAAGCTTCATAAATATCTTTGGATGTACCACTGGCGAGAATTCCTTTTGGATCTACCCGGTTTTCTCGCAATCCGATCACCTTCAACAGTTCTTCTTCTAGCGAGTGATCATCTGATAGACCCAATTCTTCTAATAAGTGTGTGACCAGTTGTTTGGCAACTGGAACAAAAAAAGCATGAAAATCTAGTAACGTACCATCCTTGTCAAAAAGGATACCTTTAATCTGACTCACTATAGCTGCCTCCACTCTACTCGGTTCCTGTTGTTATCCATCCAATATTTTCTACATGCTCTTTCCATGCTGATGGGATCTCTTGATCACAAACAATCATATCAACCCCGTTAAGGGAAGAAATATTGCAAAACGCTTCAATTCCAATCTTCGAATGATCCACGATAATAATCGCTTCTTTTGCCACTTCCATCATTTTTTGGGAGATTGCCGCTTCTTCTACCTCATACTCAGTAATCCCTGATAAAGCAATACCACCCGGTGAAATAAACGCTTTGTTCACCTTAAACAGGTCTAGCATTTTTGCGCATAACGCTCCTCTAGCTGAATGCTGCTCCACGTTTAACTCTCCGCCTAACAGAATCACTTTTCCATTGAAGAGTCCTTGATTCAGTGAATCCATCAAGACATTTGCTGTGGGAAGTGAATTGGTTAATACGGTGAGGTTGTTAATACCACGGATTGCTTGAGCCATTTCCAAGATCGTGGTACCGCCTCCCATTACAATCGTATCTCCATTTTGTAGCAATTGTACTGCTCGTTTGGCAATTTTTTGCTTGGACTCCATCTGAATGCTTTGCCTTTGCACAAATGGTGGCTCTCCAAATTCAAAATTGCTTTTAACTGCTCCGCCATGTACTCGCCTTAAAAAGCCTTCCTTTTCTAATAGATCAAGATCACGACGAATCGTTTCCATAGACACATCAAACAATCTGGCTAAATCGGCGGCGTTCACCCTTCCTTTCGCCTGCAATTGATCCAGAATTGTTTTTTTTCTCTCAACGGCCAGCATTGACATCGAGACTCACCTTCATGTTAGAGTAAAATACATTCTTTTTCTGGTATCCATGCCTGAACGTACATCCCTTCTGTTAAAGGAGCAGTTTGAGGCACGTTAAGTTCATCTACATGTAAAATACAATCATTTGCCTGCAGCTCATATCGACGCACATTTCCTTTGATGGTAACACTCCGAACAGATCCTTTAACCCAAAATCCTGATGTTTTCATCGCGGAAGGAATACTGTTGTCAAACAACCCAATAACCTCGGGCCGAATAGCATAGGAACCCGCTTTTATCGATTTGCCCGTTATTTGATAAAAATCATCATGAGTCAACACGTTATAGCTGCCGATAAACCGGGCAACAAATTCATTTTTGGGACAAGCGTAAATATTCTCCGGTTTTCCACTCTGCACAATCTCGCCTCGATCCATCACAAAGATACGATCGGAAATGGTCATCGCTTCTTCCTGGTCATGCGTTACAAAGATCATCGTCATATTCAAATTCTTTTGTAATGCCCGCAGCTCCATTTGCAAGTTTTTGCGTATTTTTGCGTCGAGTGCACTTAGCGGTTCATCCAGTAATAAGATATCCGGTTCTGTCACGATTGCTCTTGCCAGAGCTACACGTTGTTGTTGTCCTCCGGATAGTTCATGAGGATAAGCATTGGCTTTTTCCGATAAATGAATCAGATCCATTACCTGACGTACTTTTCTGTCGATTTCCTTCCTATCCATCTTTTGCATCTTCAATCCAAATGCAATATTATCAAAAGCCGTCATGTTCGGAAATAATGCGTACGATTGAAACACCATCCCGACATTTCGCTTCTGAGGGGATAAGTTGGAGATGTCCTTCCCATTCACTTTTATCGCACCGCTGTCTACGGTCTCTAATCCGGCAATGCATCGAAGCAACGTACTCTTTCCGCATCCACTTGGGCCAAGCAGCGTGATAAATTCACCCTTCTCAATCTCAAGGGAGACATGCTGAAGCACGCTGGTGTCAGCATATTTTTTTTGCACTCTTTCAATCTGTACATGACTCATGACACCTTCTCCTTTCTCTCACCGTTTTGAAATCTCGTTCCCAGCTTCAACATCATCAATGAACTAATCAGAACGATTACAAAATACGTAATGACTACGGCACTGGACAGATGCCCATTTTCTTTCAGACGTTTCATTAAATAGATTTGGATGGTTTCGAAGTGCCCGCCAACAAGAATATTCGCCAAAACAAATTCTCCGAATAGAATAGAAAGAGATAATAGAGACGAAACGAGGATCCCTGGGATAATGTTTGGCAGAATTACATTGACGAATGCTTTCCCCTTGCTCGCCCCTAATATCACTGCCGCTTCTACCAGCCTTTTCACATCAATTGTTCTCATGCTATTTCGTATGCCCTGATACATGTATGGCAGAATCAACACATAGTAAGCTCCGATGATGATCCAGACTGTTCCGGTCAAGACAATTGGCTTCGTTGAGTACATTTTGATCAAACCGACCGACATTACAACACCTGGAATGGCATAAGGAAGCATCACAAGTGCCTGGATAAATCGCTCCCACTTCGGAAAATACACCGTGACAGCAAAGATAGCCATCACCATGGTAATCATGCTTACCACCAGGGCAAGAACACAGATCAACACGGTTCTCCCCAACGCCTTGATAAATTGCTGATCAGAAAAAAGCTGCTGATACCATGAAAGTGTATAATCGGATGGCAAGATCGTGTTTGCCCACGTATTCGAAATCGAATACAAAAATGTGGCGGCTAATGGCAGGAAAAGATACAAGCCTACAACTACTATGACAAAGTAGTGGATCGATCCTTTTTTCATCGCAAATCTCTCCTTACCCGGCGCATCATTCGCTCGTTAAACCACATGGCTCCAACCATCATCAACCCCAGGATGACAGCTAACGCGCTACCCAATTGTGGTTGGCTGACAACATCACCACTGACTAAAGCACCGATCCGTATCGGTACGATATTGTAACTACCCCCTACTAACGCATAGGCGGTTGCATACGCCCCCATGGCATTGGCAAAGAGAATGCTAAACGTCCCGATCACACTTGGAAAAATAACTGGCAGTCCAATGTACCTCCAAAATTGCAACGGAGAAGCTCCTAAAAGAGAGGCGGATTCACGCCAGGATTTTTGGATTCCGGAATACGTCGGATAAAGCAGCAAAATGGCTAACGGGATCTGGAAGTAAACGTACACAGCTACAAGTCCACTCCAGCTATATAAATCAAACGAGCTGAGTATATTCCAACCGAACTCCTTGGCTAACAGGGTAAAAACCCCGCTGGTTCCAAGCAAAATAATATAGGCAAAGGCAAGCGGAATTCCGGAAAAATTCGAAGTCATATTGGAGAACGTGATCATGATCGTTTGAATCTTTTTCGGCATTTGTGTAATGGAATAAGATGTTACCAGGGCAATCACTATCCCAATGAGGCTGGAATACAAGGAAATCAGCAAACTGTTAGTAATCCCTTTAAAATAATAAGGATTGGTGAAAGCTGTTATATAATGCTCCAAGCTGAATTTTTTTGCTTGATCAGATTGGAAGCTGTCGATGATCATTCCAATCAGAGGCACGATTTCAAATGCAATGACCAACACGGCAAAGGGAAGCAGGGCAAGCACGGAAAACCATGTTATCTTCTGTTTCATTTGGACAACTCCTGGCTTTAATTGTGGAAGACCATTCCCTTATAGCAATGGTCTTCCTCTAAGTTAGTTATCACTTAATCGATCATTTCTGAAAAATCATATGAGATCATTGCCTCAGAAGGCGAGATTCCAAGCAATTGGCAAATCAATGGTGCCATTGCCAGCTGCGGGATTATCTGCTCATAATAGCCTGGCTTCACTCGTTCACCGATGATGAATAAAGGTACATCTCTCTCATCGTTTCCGGTACCTCCGTGTGCACCATCTGTATTCATTCCGTGATCTGCCGTGATAATGATATAGTATCCTTCCTTGGACCATACAGGAATCAGCTCGGCTAACAGGCTATCCATGTTTATAGCTGATTTTCGGTACTGTTTCGAATCTGATCCATAAATATGCCCTGCATTATCAACCCCCATGGTATGGATATAGAGAAAATGAGGGTCATATTTTCTGCGTAACACTTCTGCGTCCAACAGGAGATGAGAATCAGGGTAGAAATCATCATAGTAAAACGTTCCGTGTTGAATGGTATTAGACTCATCTGACTGTTGTCGATCGGCAATTTTGTCAAAGGGCGCACGGTTGTATAGCTCACTTACCCAATAAAAAGCGGTTGCCGCATTCCGCAGTCCATGTTCTTTTGTTAAATGAAACAGGCTTTTTTGATTAGATAGACGACAGGTATCATTGCTTGTGATCCCATTGACTGATGAAGGCGTACCTGTCAACAGCACTTCATATAGAGGTCTGGACATGCTTGGCAGTTCGGACTTTACTTTGTAAGATGCAGCTTTATTCAATTCAACAAGATGGTTTACATACCCCATTTGAGAAGAAGCAACTTGGTACTGTAATCCGTCAATGACGACCATTATTACTTTTTTCATAGATTCCTCCTATTTTACATGGACCAATACTTGCTCTTGCCACAGTTGCGGCAGTTGCTTTGCTGTATTTCCCCAAACGTTGTAATCCTTGATCGGTTTTGCATTTTGATATTGTTCGGCAGGAAGCATTTTTTTGGCCACATCTTCCGGCATCTTTACATTCGTACGAATTGGTCGAGCATAACCTTTTGCAAGATTGATTTGACCTTCGTCACTCAAGATATATTCACGGGCAAGCATCGCTGCATGAGGATGCGGAGCATATTTATTGATAATGGTGGTATAACCGCTGACAACACTTCCCTCTTTTAGAATGGATACTTCAAAACGATTTGGATCAATTTTGTCCCGGTATCCTAGAGAACTAAAATCCCACAGAAGCGCAACAGGAACTTCGCCTTTTTCCAGATTGGTTGGTTTAACATCCATGGAAGCTAACCTACCTTGCTTGGCCAACTCCGCAAAAAAATCCAAACCTGGCTGGATGTTCCCTTCATTTCCACCATGTGCCATCGCTGCTGCCAAAACAGTCATTTGTGCCTGATTGGATTTCGATACATCGTCCACAACTACTTTATAGTCGCCTTTTAATAGATCATCCCAAGACTTAGGTGGATTTTTGACAAGTTTCTTGTCCGTTAGTACGGCAATCGTCCCCTGATAAGCAACTAGCCAATTTCCCTGATCGTCTTTTGCCCAGTCCGGAATGTCATTCCAATAGCTTGTTTTGTATGGAATAGTTAATCCTTTTTCGACTGCTATTGGTCCAAATGACATACCCACATCACCAATGTCAGCGGTTGGATTATCCTTTTCAGCTTCAAATTTCGCGAGTTCTTCTGCACTGGACATATCTGTATCCGTGTGACTTAACCCGTATTTCTTGTTTAGATCTTCCCACGTACCCTTCCAGTTGGCCCATCCATCCGGCATTCCGACACTCACAACTTGCCCTTCTTTTTTCGCCATATCGGTAATCTCTTCAAGTGAAAGTTCTTTTTGTGTGTTTTCCGCCGGTGCATTTGCTTCCTTGTTCGGGGTAGCAGTATTTTGTTCACCGCCACATCCGGTAATTCCCAAAGTCAACAATCCCATTGCCAACACTGTTTTCAGAGCCATATGCTTTCTCATGTGATTCTCCTCCAATTTGTGTTTATGTGCGTTTGTTTGTTGTTTTGTACAATAAAAATATACAATCGCAATATTAACCACACGTGAATTTACCTTGTTATTTGATTAATTTCATGTAAAGAGATTGTTTCTACGGAAACACACATCAATGAATTGGAGGAAAATCAAAAAAGAACAGTTATCACAGAGGAGACCCTGCGACACCTGTTCGCTACGTTCAAGGATTATTTAACATCGAAAAAAATTTCTGAAATCAAGAGACGTTACGTAAACATTTTCTTCAGGTACTTGGCCCAAGTATTTTTTGTGTTTTTTGTACCTATCTCTTCTAATACATTTACGATATACGGAATCGTATGTGCAAAGTATGATTCCCCTTCGTCAAACATAACTAGCTCGACACCTTGCTCTTGATAGTGTTTCAATCTTTCAATAAAATTTTCTGTTGGCATTTTGATAGTCAGAGCCTCACCATTCGCTAAGCACAAACCATAATGTTGAGCAAAAACATACGCAATCTTCGAATCGGTAAACACATAATACGTAGGATACTTGTCCAAATGGAGACCAAAATAAGGTCGGAGGTCCATACCTGTTTCATCTATTTTCTTAGGCCAAGGAGATACGACGAAATAATGACCTTGCTTGATAAACGAATATAGAAAATCCTTTATCGCCTGCTCTTGTTTCATTTGATCTTCAGACGCTTCATTAATCGCCTCGATCAATGGTTGCAGTTTCATTTATATTCTCCCTTTTCTATCTTTTTTCTTGTAATTACTTCCACTTTTACCACATTCATCTGAAAAGCGCAAAAAAATATTTTTGCAGCTTCTCTTTGGTCACAAAAAAACCATGAAGGAGCCTCCCCGGCAGTTCCTTCATGGTTTTGTGTAATTTGAAGCTGACTTGGTTTCATTAGAAACGTTACGCCCTTGAAGATTCACGAAAACCACAGCTATTATGCGTTCCGTCGCAGAAAGGTTGAGTTGAACTCTTCGTGCACCGGCACAGGGCGACAGTATCAGTTACTTTAAACGCTTTACCTTGACCGTCTAACAATTCGATTTCCCCTTTTAACACAAAAGGACCATTATCAAACTTTGTAACAGTGACTCTATCCATTTGCTTTCACCCCCCTTCCATTTCGGTATCACAAACGTTTACACTCATCCAACTTTCTCCTGCCCAAAACGCTTTTTCATCGCTTTATCAAGAGTACTCTCTCCTGTTAATGAAATGAAAAGGCTGACAACAAGGAGAATAAAATCAAATTCATATCCTGTCGCGTTCGTCGCAATAAAACCAACCGACAACTTCACCTTGAAAAGCGCCACTAGTAGGATGCAAGAAAAAATAGCGGAGATATAACGTGTACCGACCCCAAGCATCAGCAACAGCCCACCAAGTAACTCCACCCCAGTAAGCACAGGAGCTGTTACGCCGGGTAACGGAAAACCCTGTTGTGCCAACCAGTCGGCCAGGTTTCCCATTCCCCATGAGTATTTGAATACTCCATGTGCAGCAAAAATGAATCCTACTGATATCCGCAAAATTGCATTAGCGAAATCCGTCACTCTTCCTTTCACATTCATCTTCTCCCGTCACTTTATTTTGTTGCTTAATCAACAATTGATTCAGCAACAAAATCTTACCATGCTAATTGTTGCTTAGTCAACATTTTTGTTTTATAGTGAATTCAAGGCATTTTTTCAAGGAGATGGACCGTAAATGGACAAATTAAACCCACAACAATTGGAGTCTTGGCGCACGTTTTTAAAAACCCATGCCAAGATCATTACCTTGATTGAACAGGACTTGGCTTCGGAAAAAAGAGTTCCCCTTTCAACGTACGATGTATTAATTGCTTTATATGAAGCTCCTGGAAAGCGGCTTAGGATTAACGAAATTGGTAAATCAGTTGTTTTAAGCAGGAGTGGTCTAACCCGCCTGGTTGACCGCCTTGAACGAGAAAACCTCATTATCCGAGAAAGGAGTGAAACGGACCGACGGGGTGCCTTTGCTGTCCTGACAAGAGATGGACAAAGAGAACTCCTAAAGGCTTGGCCCGTTTATGCCAAAGGGATTCAGGAACATTTCGTTTCGAAAGTATCCAATGAGGAACTTGAGTTATTACGCACTATCCTGCAAAAAATGCAATTCGACGATGAAGAACAAGAAAAAACACCACTCATTTGAATGGTGTTCTTTGCTTGCTATTTTCGAAGCCATTCGTTGGCAAGCAACGTTGCTCCTTTTACCGCCTCTGTGTTGGCCAAGTCGTTAAGCATCATAAAGTCATGGATGGTGCCGAGAACTCGTACTGCAGTTACAGGAACGCCAGCTTGCCGAAGTTTGGCAGCATAGGCTTCTCCTTCATCACGCAGTACATCCGCTTCATCTGTGATGACCAAAGCTTGGGGAAGACCTCTCAATTGCTCAGTTGTCGCACGCAACGGGGAAGCATAAATTTCCGCTCTTTGTTTTGGATCGGTTGTGTACTGATCCCAGAACCACTGCATGACATCACGACGAAGGTAATACCCCGTGGCAAACTGCTTATATGATTCTGTATCAAACGATGCATCGGTTACGGGATAAAAAAGCAGTTGCTTATGAATCGGCGGACCGCCACGATCTTTGGCCATCAGAGTGACAGCAGCGGTCATATTGCCACCTACACTGTCACCTGCCACCGTCAGTTTATCCGGATTCATACCGTACTTTTTGCCGTTTTCTGCAATCCACTTTAATGCAGTGTAGACCTGCTCGATTGCGACGGGGTATTTGGCTTCCGGTGAGAGACTGTATTTTGGGAAAACGACAACGGATTGTGACCCCACAGCCAGATCACGAATCAAACGGTCATGCGTCTGTTCATTCCCTAACACCCAACCTCCTCCATGGATATATAAAATGACAGGGAGATTGCCTTTCACATTTTTGGGCCGTACGATTTTCAGAGATACCTCACCTGTTGGCCCCCCTTTGATCGTAAGGTCTTTTTCATCTACGGGCAGCTTTTTAACGGGACCCGATTGAAGTTTGTTTAAGGCTTCCCGTGCTTTTTCGGGACCAAGTTCGTTCAAATAGGGAGGGTTGGCGGTAGCGTCAACGATCTTTTGAGCTTCCGGCTCTAATACTACCTTTGGTGATAGACTTGCAGGTACACCCTGTTCTGCAGCAACAGCACCTACTGATGTGGGGGCGACATCAAAAGAATCAGAGTGTCTGAACTCCGTTGAATTCCCACAACCTGTTGCTAACATCATGAGTGTTACGCTTGAAATTACGGTTAATTTTTTAATTAGCATCTTTTTCATGAAGGTACCCCTTTGATTCAAGCATTTTTTTATGTTTTGATCTTTTTCGAACCAAATTATTCAAGCAATAAAAAAACAGCCATCACAGAGAAAACCCTGCGACAACTGTTTGGATGTTTCATCTAATCTGCACTAACAGCAACTTCCTGTAAAACATGAATAGTTAGCGGACTAATACGATTGATTACTACCTCACTGCACGTTGGACATGTTTTATAAACAAACCGTTTGCGTGCTTCATGATAGAGAGAATCTGGTGAATAAAAGTTCTCCCACATCTTATCTAACTCTTCTTTTCGATATTGCTCCAGTGGCTTTACTTGTTCATCCTTCATCCGCATTTCCTTTTTAGCATCTAGCAAATGCTGGTAATCAGTACAACAAGCAAGCTTCTCCGCTATTTCCGCCACAGCATAAGAAAAACTATCTGTACTTTCGCCAAAAGCTCCGTCAATGAGTCCAATTTTCTTAGCAGAACTTGTGCCTAAAGAAATACACTTTTCCGTAATTTCAAATGAATTTTGAGCCCCAACTCTCCTAGGTAGCAGATACGTCCAGTACTCAGACCCGTACAGATTACCCATTCCTTTGTAGTGCGGATTTAAGATCACACCTTCACGAGCGTATACATAATCGGCTGCAAGTGCCAGAATGACTCCACCCGCACCAGCATTACCCTGCATAGCTGAGATAACCAGATGAGAATTTGTTGTGATAATTTCATGAACCAAATCATCAATTGCATTGATATTCTTCCATGATTCATCTGCAGGACTCTCAGCAGCTTCAATCACGTTAAGATGGATACCGTTTGACCAAAAATCTGATCCACCCATTAATACAATCACTTTTGTATCTCTTTTTAAACAAGCACGATATGCTAATCGAAGCCTGTCACACTGTTCCGTACTCATAGCTCCATTGTAGAAATCAAAGTGTAAATAGCCTACTTTGTTTTTCTCTTCATACCAGATTTCTCTGTATGTTCGACCCTCGTACTCATCGTCGAAAGCTAATGGAGATTCAGCTATATTGCTTAACTTATCCGCTAATGCAAGAAATGCTGGCACTTTAAATGTGATGCTATTATCGGTGCTTTTTCTTTTCAGATGAGTAATCCAAATCGCTCCATCACCCGTTGCCCTGCAAATCGCATCATCACGCCAGGCAATTATTTCGCCGGGGTTCCCTTTTAACACATCTTCTTCATGTGCTCCAAATAAATAATATTCTTCTCCGTAAATCTTATCCAACACACCGGGTTGACTATCTCCACTGCGAATTTTCTTTGCAATTTGCTCTGTACCCATAGACCAATCAATTGCTCGATCAGCTTGCTTCATTGTGGGCAGCAAAGTTCCTTTTACATCCTCTTTACTGTAATCAAGTGGTTCCGGTTTAAAATCACCTTTTTCAAATCTCTCGACCGCCAAAAGCAATCCCTTCATAGCTGCTTCTGTAACTTCATGTCTGTACAAATTACTCTTGCTTGCATTTCTCATTTTGAAATTAACGGAAGCCCAAATGTCCCCAGCATCCATCTCTTCATTGGCTTGAAGTAAAGTTACCCCCCATTCACTTGCACCATGCAATATCGCCCAATCTAAAGATGATGGCCCTCGGTCACCCTTGATCCCAGGGTGGACAATGATACAAGTGTGATTACGCCAAATCACGTCAGGTATTGCTTTTTTTAACATCGGGGCAACAATTAAATCAGGTTTGTGTTTTTCAACTGCCTGAATCATTTCACTATCCCCAATGGCCAGATATACATCAACCTGATGTCCAATATTGGTAAGTTCATCATAAGCTCGTCGACTCATACTGTTATGAGCTGTAGTTAGAAATAGGATTTTCATTACACTCACTCCTCTAGGCATGTTTATAACTTCAATTCTTTCGTCTTTTCAATCAAATCTTGTAGTTCGAACGTAATCTCGTTAAGTGTAGAAATGAGAGTAGAAAGATTCTCCACAGATGATAGTTGCTGTTCAGATGAGGTTGCTATATTTTGAGCGTTAGTTGATGCTTGTTCTGCAAAAGATGCCATTTCTTGAATAGATGCTAATGCTTCTTGTGCTCCACCTGAAACCCCTTCCGTTGAGTATGATATCCTCTTAATTTGATCAGCTACTTCATCAATAGACGTATGTATTCTTTCAAATATTTCTCCTGTTTCCTGCACAAGCTCTAATCCGGCTTTTACTTCACTGATCACTTGATCCATGGATTTCATGGATGTGTTCGTCTCCGATTGGATTGTCTGAATAATACCAGCAATCTTGCTTGCAGAGATAGCAGATTCCTCAGCTAATTTTCTTACTTCATCCGCAACTACAGCAAATCCCTTTCCGTGCTCTCCCGCTCTTGCTGCCTCGATAGCTGCATTTAATGCCAGTAAATTCGTTTGCGAAGCAATATTTGTTATTAATCCGACAATTTCCTGGATCTCTCTTGAACGATTATCCAACAATTTAACTGTCTCAGACGTAGTGTTAACTGTGTCATTGATCGAACTCATCTGCTTGACTGTTTTTTGTATCATCGCATCACCATGTTCAGCCTCATGTGTAGTCGTTAATGACGCTTTTGATACAATCGTTGACGTTTCTGTAATTTGTTGAATATTTAATGCTACTTCTTCGATTATCTGTGCACTATCAATAGTTTGCTTTTTTTGGATACTAGCACCGCTCGAAACCTCTTGAATGTGGGAAAATATCTCCTTGATAGCCATTTGATTCGATTCATAATTACTCTTTAATTGAGAAGAAGCATTCATTAGTTTTTCAGTGGTGGAAGACAATTTTCTTATGATTCCACTTACTATTTGTTGACTCTGTTCCTTTTCATCCAAGACATCAAGCAATTTCTGCTTTTGGATTGTTTGCCAAATAATTGCACCAGAAGTCCCTAATAAAAACAAAGCATGGATAAGGACCATTGAAAAAGAGTACTGCATGTTCCCAAAAACATATTGACTAAAGAGAAAGTAACCAGCAATATGGTGAATCGCAAATATCACAGTCATGATCAATGTTAATTTGATACTCTCGTAGTAACCTATTATTGCTACTACCATAAAAATGGAAAAATGATACTCTACCATCCCATCGCCACCAGCAATCATGGAGATACTGCTAAATGTAATGGTAAGTGTATTGAAAAGTGGAATGAGCGGATGATCTTTATTGATCCGGTAAAGCACAATGGTAACGATAAATAATATCATAGGAAATACAAGGAAACCGTTTGTTACTAAACCTGATCTTTCAACATTTGAAACTTCCATATGCTGAAATAAATTTACTGAATGATGAAGAAAATGAACAAGACCTGAACACAGTAAAACGATTGAAGACAAAATCAGTATAAGGCGATTCTTAACACTCATTAACACTTTCATCTCTCCCAATATTTATTTATTTCAAACACAACTTGGTTTGATTGAAAAAGATTTTTTGACTTCTTTCGCCAATCTGACATCTTCTTGTTGGAAAAATAGATAAGAGTGAATGTTGAAAATAAAAAAGATGACTATCTAAGAATAGCCATCCTCTTATCAGCTATTCGGCAACCCGGCTATCGTGGCTCATAGAGCTTTAGACCCGTGGCTTTGCGTCCTCACCTTTCAATGAGTTTGCCTTTGTCACTAGTAAAATTTATAGATAACAATAGGAAAGATTAACCATTTATCATCTGAAATATAATAACATTTTACAACAATAAACGACAGTAAAAAAAATCACTTTATTATTAAATTTACTTTTTTGCCACAAGTTGTATTAATTGCAAATTTCACCGTTGGCCTTTATTGAATTAGAAGATAGTCATGTTCAAGATATATTATGTAGGAGGCGAAGATTGATAAAGCTAACAAGGGGGAGCGAAAATGAAAGAAGCATAAGTCTGCCATTCAGGCAAATTTATGCTTCCAATCGAAAGAAAGATATTTCAACCACCAATATAATACATTTCTATCTTTTTTTCTTTGTTTGTATAATGTAACCGTTCTTCAGAATACCGGTCAGTCCGTCCATTCCAAATTTCTTTTACAGAGGATACAATTTCTTCGAGTGAAGCTCCTTCTCTCATTAATTTGCGGAGATCAAATCCTTGGTTGGCAAACAAACAGGTATAAATCTGTCCATCAGCAGACAAACGAGCCCGTGTACAGGTTGAACAAAATGCATTCGAGACGGAAGAGATATATCCAATTTCAGCTTGGGTCCCCACATGCCGATAGCGCTTCGCCACTTCTCCAAAATACCGGGATGTGACTGCTTTTAGAGGATACTGGGCTTGAATCCGATCATGAATCTCCTGAACAGTGACCACTTGATCCATATTCCAACCATTTGAATTTCCAACATCCATAAATTCAATAAACCTTAACGTAATTTTGTGCTTTTTAAAAAAATGAACCATTGGTATAATTTGGAGATCGTTCACATCCTTTTGAACGACCATATTCACCTTTACCTCAAGCCCCGCTTCTTGCGCCGCAAATATTCCGTTTAAGATCGTACCGACTTTGATGTTTCTCCCGTTCATTTTTTGAAAAACGGAATCTTCCATTGCGTCTAAACTTACATTCACCCGCTTTAATCCAGCCTCTTTTAACGCTTGAGCATACAAGGGGAGATAATAGCCGTTTGTCGTTAAAGCAATATCGTCAATTCCGAAAATACCAGATAATTTTCTGATTAAATCTGCAAGGTTTTTCCGAAGTAAAGGTTCTCCACCTGTGAGTCTTAATTTGTTCACTCCAAGATGCGCAAACGCCTGAACAATTGTTTCGATCTCATCAAAAGATAATAGTTCCGTTTTGTTCAGGAATGTTCGATGGGCATACACTTCTTCCGGCATACAGTATGAACAGCGAAAATTACATTGGTCAATGACGGAAATACGTAAATCCTGAAGAGGCCTCTCAAGAGAATCGAGCAGGCTATTCATCTTTGTTCTCGGCTTTCCACAGTCGTTGTGATATTTTTGACTGGCTGTTCTTTCATTTCTTCCACCACATCTGATGTCAACTCACGAGTCGATTTTTTAAACTCTTTTAACGTTTGACCAACCGCTCGTCCGATTTCAGGCAATTTTTTTGGGCCAAATAAAACCAATGCAAGAATCAGAATTAAAATGAGCCCAGGAATACCAATACTGGTCATGAAATTCACCCCTCGTATAAAACTTTCTTAAAAAAATCCTTTGCGCTTTGTGCACATCACACATATTTCGTCGTGTTCCCTCAAAGTGGCAAACGAATGATTGCAGACCCCGCACTGCTTCTGATAAACGGGATATTGAACAGAGACAGCAGGCGCAATACCATCTTCTACCGAAATAGCATGCTCAGGACAGATATCCACACACAACTGACAAGATGAACAGGCTTGTGCCGAAATACTGAAACCTGTTTCCGACAGCTGAAGACATTGTCGCTCACAAAGCCTTTGGCAGGCAGCACATAACGTACAAGTCTCAAGGTTAAGCGAGATTCTGCAGAATTGATAATCAGGATAATACTTGGTCAAGTCCAAATCTTGCTGATTAAAGCGCCATTTTGCGGGTGCGAACTGCCTTACAAGTGATTGGCTTTCATTTTTCCAGAAAGAGAAAAGCTCTCTTCTCGTATACTTTACTTCTTCTTCTTCAACAGCCTTCACAGCAGTAGTGAACGGTTGCTCGCCAAGTTGAAGCAGCATAGAATTCGCTTCTTCAATTTGCTGTCTCAGCTCGTCTAGCAATGCCGGATCCTCACTGACGATCGTCCTGATCCCTTTTTTATAAGAAACCAGCAATTCCTTGACAGTAGGGAATTGCTCGCTTGTGATCACCAGTTGATTGCCAACCACTGTTCTTTTCGGGAAGATCCCCGCCACCGCCTGAACAGGACAAGCGGAAATACAGCTTCCACAATCCACACAATTCTCCCTGTCTATGTAAGGCTTGCCATCGACGAGAGAAATTCCTTCGTTCTGGCATGCTTCCAGGCATTTGTTGCACGATGAACGGGGACTCCGATGGCGCGTACAAGAGGGGAGTATTTCCAACCCATAATCAAGGCTTTCTACCCAGTTACTAAATAAACCCATCTTAGCCACCTCTTCAAAAAGATTTTGGTTGAGAATCGACTAGGCACCCAATGTATAAAATACGTAGCGTCCAATAAACTCAGCCACAAATACGATGGCTAAAGCCAAATAGGCTACTTGAGTTGTATTTTTTACAGATTTCCCTGCAGCCAAGAAGCCCATGAAACCGACACCAACAATGGCAAGCAGATAGCGGATCAGAACGGCTGGTTGCAAGTATTCGAGAAGCGTTACGGCAGGTGTTGCTTGGATAGCCTCTGGTGCTGGGATGGAGAAGCCGTAAATTACCCCAAGCACCAATTCCAGAACCAATCCGATTAAGGCAGCATAAAAGCTGTATCGAGTGACTTCCTGAGATGCTTCAGAACGATTGCTTGTCTTCAAGCTACCGGTCATAAAGCTTGCAACCAGTACGGAACCCAAAATCAATGTTGTACCATAGAAGGCTCCATAGGTATTCAGGCTATTCCAGCCGTTAACAAATGTATGCGTATAAAGCGAACTCATCACAAAAACGTCAGCCAATCCAATCAGCGCTGTCGCCAGTGCCAAACCGCCCGGCACCTGTTTGTTTTTCAAGCTCAGATAAAGTGTGATCAGCGTTCCGAAGATAAACATCCCGGTAAACAGAATCTCCCGGCTTAACCACGAGGTTCCCAGATTCGAGATTGTATAGAAAGCATGGGTCGGAGTTCCAAGATGGATCGTAGATGCTGCCATTCCCACCAAAGAGAGAATGGCTACCGTCATCAACGGTTTTTTCATGGTTGCAAACAGTACATCCTGGCTGACTGTTTTGGCAAGCTTGAATTGAAACAGCCAGAGCATGCACATTCCGCCAATTGCCGCCTGCATCATCAGTGTAAAGAATAATAGTGCCCATTCATGCATGGTCGTTCTCCTCCTCTAATTGGCGTCCCGATGCGCCGTAATGACAATGTTGGGTTGGGTATGAGAAGCACTTGGCATACCTTTGATTTCATTACGGGTACCGTATTTTTTGCGAAGCTCTTCAATCTCTCCTACTTCGATAGCTCGCATCGGACAAGCCCCGGCACAAGCAGGTTCTTCACCAACGGCTTGCAGATCAATGCACATGTCACACTTCGTCATCTTACCCATTTTTTCATTATATTGAGGCGCTCCGTACGGACAGGACCAGACGCAGTAGCGGCAGCCCACACATTTGTCATGATCCACCACCACGACACCGTCTTCGGCCCGTTTATGCATGGCTCCTGTTGGGCAATTCTCCACGCACTTCGGATTCGTACAGTGGTTACAGGAAATGGACAGGAAGTAAGCCTGGATATTTGCCACGATGCCAGCGCCATCCTTGCCATAATCCCCTTCTTCAAACTCATAGACGCGACGGAAGTTTGTACCCACTTCCAGATCGTTTTTATCCTTGCAAGCCACAACGCAAGCTTTGCATCCGGTACAACGGGCTTGGTCTATGTGAAACCCTAATTGTGTCATGCTTGTTCACTCCTTCTCATTCAACCAGTTTCGTTTTACGCTTTGACAATCTCGACCAAATTCGTGTGCTGCGGGTTCGCCTTGGCAAGCGGAGTTGGCTGGTGAGAGGTTAGCACGTTTAAGGACCCGCGTATATCAATGCCATTGCTGTCTGGTGTATACCAAGCACCTTGTGGAATAGCAGCAACGCCAGGAATGATCCGTTTGGTCAGCTTGACAGGAATCATGAGAGTCCCGCGATCATTGAAGACTTTGGCCTTGT
>NZ_JBNCMT010000035.1:0-18335 GCF_049846925.1 Brevibacillus nigriterrae | reverse complement strand
AAGCACCTTGTGGAATAGCAGCAACGCCAGGAATGATCCGTTTGGTCAGCTTGACAGGAATCATGAGAGTCCCGCGATCATTGAAGACTTTGGCCTTGTCTCCCTCTTTCATTCCGCGTTTTTCGGCATCCTGCGGGTTCATCCACATCACTTGTGGACCCGCTTCTTCCATCCACACATGATTGTCGTGGGTAGAGTGACAACGACGTTTGTAATGCCAGCCAATCAATTGAATCGGATATTTCTCTTTCAGCGGATCTTCTGGACCTTCCGTAGCTGGAACGTATTTGGCTATTGCCGGAATCTTGTCATGCTTGTTCATATCCCACAAGTCTTTGGAGAACAACTCAATTTTTCCTGACGGGGTCGGGAAAGGATTCTTAACTGGATCCTTAATTTGATCTTCAAAGGCAATGAAAGGACGATCGAATTTCCACACGTGAATGCCTTTTTTCCGGAACTCTTCAAATGTTGGGAAGGTCGGGTCATCTTTGCGAGTCAGTTCAACCGATTCTTTTACCAGATCGAGCAAGGTTTTGCCACCTTGCGTAAATTCATCGTAAACTCCCAGCTTTTTCGCCACATCAGCAAAAGCTTCATATTCATGGCGACACTCATATAGCGGATCGACAACTTTCTCACCCATAATGGCATAGTCACCCCAGCACCATGGTGTACCAATATCCCAGCGTTCAAAGAAGGTGGTTCCTGGCAGAAGGATATCCGCATACTTGGCACTTGGTGTCATGAACAAATCACTGACACAGATGAACTCTACTTTGCTTTCATCTTCAAGCAATTTGCGGGTTCTGTTGATATTGGCATGCTGGTTAATCAGAATGTTTCCGCCGATATTAAAGATCAGTTTGATATTGGTTGGCAGCTTGTCGATATTCTTCAATCCGTCTTCAGCTGTCAGCTCTGTACCTCTTTCAATGGCATCTGTCCATAAGAAGCAAGGAATGGATGCTTTCTGCGGGTTTTTGTATGTAAAAGCAGAGGATACACCTGCCCGGTACCAATAGCCTGTACCTGCCGCACAGCCACCCAGAATACCGACGTTACCGGTAATCGAAGCCAATGTCGTTCCACCGCGAGTAAACTGTTCTCCGTTGGCGTGACGTTGTGGACCGAAACCTTGGATCAAAGCTGCTGGTTTAGCTGTAGCATACTCACGAGCGATTTGACGAATGGTATTGGCTGGAACACCACAGATTTTTTCAGCCCATTCAGGAGTTTTTGGCGTGTTATCCTTCTGCCCGAGCAGGTAGCTAACCAAAGACTCAGTTGCCGGTACTCCCGCTGGCATATGAGCATCGTCAAAGCCAAGACAATATTTGTCCACAAACGCTTTGTTGTACAGGTTTTCGGTGACGATGGTATAGGCCATCGCATCCATCATGGCTGCATCCGTTGTAGGCAGAATCGGAATCCATTCATCAGCCAATGCAACTGCTGTATCGGAGTAGCGCGGGTCGATTACAATAATTTTGGCCCCACGTTTTTTTGCTTCCCTTAAATACACGTTGGTTGGGGTTGAAAAGATATTTTCTACCGAGTTAAATCCCCACAAAATGATATATTTGGAGTGAAGATAGCTGTCCGGACTGCTGCCGGAATCGTTGGAACCATAGGTATAAGGGGTAGCGATGTTTGCTGCACCAGAAGAATAGTCGTTTGTATAGTTTAAGTAGCCGCCAGTCAGAGCCAACAGCTTCCGGGCACAGTTTCGGCCGCCAAACATCCCCCAGGATTGACCAGATGCATAGTTCACATAACGAGAGAGTGGACCATATTGATCACCGATTCGTTTTACCTGTTGGGCTATGGTATCAATCGCTTCTTCCCATGTAATACGCTCAAATTTTCCTTCGCCGCGTTTCCCAACCCGTTTCATTGGATATTTCAAACGGTCTGGATTATACAGCATTTTGCGGTAACCACGTCCACGAATACAGGCACGCATCTGCGGGTCCATCAGATCATCAACGCGATCATCGGTTGTCACACGAACAACTTGTCCATCCTTTACGTGTGCCTTAATGACACAACGTCCACCACAGTTATTAATGTTACAAGTTGAGATTACTTTTTCTTCGGCTCCAGCCTGACTTGCTTTGGATTCGGCTAATGCCTTTTTCTCAAAGTTGTTGGTGAGTACACCACCCATAAACGCTGGTGCGCTCAAAGCCCCCGCCCACTTCAAAAAGGTACGGCGTTTCATGGTTTTTTCAATGAGGTCTTGCATGAACTTTTCACTCATATTTGCTCACTCCCTTAACTTCAGTCACATAGGTTGTATCTTCCTTAATAAAGTCACGGAGCAGTTGGGCCGCTCCCCGATACAACAAACTGTTCGTTGCATCCAGTAAATCTGTGGTGAATTCGTATACCCATTGCGTCAGGTGTTCATCTAAGACGGCATATTGGGAATCGATCATCTTCAAAAAAGATGTCTCGTCATCTGCTTGCAGCGCTTCGATTTGCCGCTCGATCAGATAGGCCATAAAGGAAAGCTGGATTGAAATATGATCTTCCGGTTCGTTATTTTCTTTCACATATTTCAGTCCAAACGAATGTAATTTGTTTCGAAACAAAAACGTCGTTTCGTCAAACAACATTTTTTCATGACCTCTGTAGACCGACTCCCAAGGATGAACCGGCAATTCGTTCGGTCCAATGAATAGACGTTGAAATTCCTCCCTTTCTTGCTTGGCCAACTGATCAACATTGGTCTCATCTATGGATGCGAAAAACAAAGAGAGGTTGCTACCTCCTTTACTTAATTCGCTGAGAAATTCAAACGGTAGCTGATCCTTTCCATTTAACAGTAGCTCTCTGTCCAGGCTGGTCTCAAAAACCTGCTGCAAGAGTTGGTACACAAATCTTCGGCTTTCCAGAATAGACAACAATCGTTCAGAGATGAACACGATTTAGCTCCCTCCCTGTTCAAGTAATAAGAAATATGTTTACGCCCCTATTGTAAGTTGATACAAGTACGATAGATATGTCCTCGCTCTACAAACATTGGTCATGAATTTTGTACGCTGGAACAACGACGGATGATCAGACGTAAAAGCCTTTCTTTAAAATCAAAAGACCTTAGCAGTCAAGGCTAAGGTCTTTTGGGTATTGAGCAAATGTCTTCAATTGTTTAAAAAGTAACGCTTTTTCGGCTGCATCGGGTAGAACCGAATGGATGGTTTGGTTATCTGAGAATCAGGAAATCCCGGAATACTGTTAACTGTCTTGTCATCTTCAAACAAATTGACATCGATCATTTTTAGAGCTCCAGTTGTGCATGCCTCTACACAAGCAGGAGGGATACCAGCATCCTGTCTTTGGTAACACATCTGACACTTGCTTACTTTCTGTGTCTTGGGATCGAATTGTGGAGCATGAACAGGACAGGCTGGGACACAGAGCATACAGCCTGTACATCGATCAGAATCAATCATCACAATGCCGTCATATCGTTTGATAAATGCACGCTCCGGGCAAACACGAAAGCATTCCGGGTTATCGCATTGGTTGCACGAAACCGACAGAATCACTTCGGGAGCGATTTCCGTAACTCTTCTCCAATGGACATGGGCAGGCGTTTGGTTTTCGTTTTTACAGGCGATCACACAGGTTTGACAACCCAAACATTCATCCGCATTAAACAGAAATCCAACACATTTAAGCATTCAAATCCCTCCATTTTCTGATCTTGACCATGCTGTCATAGAAGAATGCACTTGAATCGTCGTTTGGAGTACTTGTATCTAGGTTGATCAGCTGATTAACCGGATTGGTGCCGGCCTGATTGGATAGAAGCACATGGAGTGGCAGATGCGGATTCAACTTGGCTCGCCCCTTGATCGCTCCGTAATCGTTGTAGATTTCCACTGTCGCACCATCGCTGATGTCGTACTGAAGAGCAACTTCAACAGGAAGTTCGATGATCGTCTCACTTGCCTCAACCTGCAACCAGGATAGCTGTTCAAACTGCGAATGGATTTTCAGCAATGATTGCGGCGATATCAATCGATACATATCTGTTTGATTCGTTACTTTGTTTACGCTATTCGTCAACTCTTGAGGAGTAAAAAACCGGAACCTGCGAGAGTATTCAAGAGGGTTCGATACTTTCTTTTTGTGACAAGGCCCATTTAGCAAATCTTTATAGCTGGTTATCCCGTAAAGATTCTGGATCTCAGGCGTCAGCTCATCTTGAATCCAGTCCAGTGGTTCTTTGTCTGAAGGAAAATTAGAAAAGCCAGGAGACAGTTCATTTAGCTTCCGCGTTAATTCTCGGGCAATCTGCAAATCACTTTTGGTCTCGTAATAAGGAGAAATGGCTTTCTGATTATAGGACAACCAATGGTGCCAGTAGCCAACATTCAGATCATCCTCTTCAAAATGAGTGGAGGCTGGTAAAACCAGATCGGATTGTTCAGCAGTTTTGGTGAAAAACAGGTCAACGGTGACGATTAAATCTAGTTGGGCAAATAGCTTTGTCCAGGTATTGAGGTCTTGATCCTGCGTTAACGGATTTCTGGAAGCAATCCAAAGAAATTTTAACGGCGGGTCTTTCAACGCGAGTGCATCAGAGGCAAAATCGTTGATATTGATTGTTCGAGATTTACTGATCAACGGATGAACAGGGCCGACATGGTTTAACAGATTGAGCGGGAAATTCCGATAATCTTGGTGAATGTAGTACATACCCCCGTGAGGCTGTGTCAGATTCCCGGTCAGAGCAACAAGTGACATGATGGCACTGACGCTCTGCTGGCCGTTTCGATTGCGTTGCATTCCAAAGCCACACCAGGTTACTGCCGGTTTAATCTCCGCATATAAGCGAGCCAACTCGGTCAAGGCTTCCAAGGTCACACCGGTTTTCTGACAAATATCGTTTAGGTCGGTATGGACCACGAAATTCCTGTATTCTTCCCATCCCTCCGTTTGTTCCTGAACAAATTCCTCTGCAATTTTTCCCCATTCGATCAAAAGCTTGGCAATCCCCATCACAAGGTAAACGTCCGTTCCAGGATTGATCTGAATGAACAGGTCGGACTTTTCCGCAGTTCTCGAAAAGATCGGATCAATACAAACAAGCGTAGCCCCTTTGCGTTTGGCCTGGTATAGAAATTTCATCTGATGAACATTGGTTACCGCCGGGTTGGCTCCCCATAAAACAATCAGCTTGGATTCCGACATGACTTCAGGATCAGGACAGTCCACCACACCCAACGATTCGTGAAAAGCTTGGATACCTGATTGGACACAGGGGTCGCCAACAAGCTTCGTATGAGGACCTATACTGTTAAACATCCCTTCCACAGCATAGTGGAGAAAGCCCAGATTTCCTGAATATTTATTGTAGGCACATGCGAGATTGGAGCCATACTGCTCGTTCAATTCAATCATTTTGCTTGCGATAATGGTAAGTGCTTCTTCCCAGCTAATCCGGCTCCAATTGCCTGACCCTCTGGGGTGTTGAAGCATGGGATATTTCATCCGGTGAGGACTGTAGACGAACTGGGTATACGCATATCCCTTTGCACAAAGCCTTCCCTGATTGTATCCCTGATTCGGATCCCCCGTTACTTTTAGAAGTTTCCCATCCTTTACGTGTGAAAGAATACTACAGGTTCCATAGCAATTTCGTGGACACGTGTTGCGGAAAATGGATTCTGTCATAGTTCACCCTTCACTCTTCCATATTTCTCAGTTTCTTAATTTTAAAAGCTGTAGAAATATTTATTTTTACGCTGATAGGGTCCAGTTTAAGATTGAGTATTTCTTCGATTTTTTTAATTCGGTAACGTAAGGTGTTCCGATGAAGGTACAGTTCCTGAGAGGTTTTCTGGATATCGTACTCATTCGCAGCGTAGCTCTCCAGCGTATCCATCAGATCGGTTCCATTCTCCATGTCGTATTGTCGTAAATCCCCCAACGTATGGTAATAAAACTCCTTTAAATCCTGCAGATCATGTTTGTAGATAATTCTTTCCAGCCCCAACTGATCAAAGAAAGAAATTTCCTCATCCAGTGACAATCCCATTTCATAAGCAACCTTCGCCTCCTGATAGCTGCGAAAAAGCTCCGTTGGATTGTCGTATACTTTTCCAATTCCGCAGGATGCTTTTCTTGGCATGTTCAGTCCCTTTACATGGTTGAGGATCAAACCAGCAAATTCCACCAGATCTGAGTGGATCTTGCTTGGGTGCGAATGGTCCAATGGAAGAATGGCGATGACTTCCTGTGTTTTAAGCATCGTAATGGGCTTGATATTCTTCTGAATCAGTACTTTTTCTATCATTTTCAACATCACATTCATCCACTGCTTGTCACCCGTTAAGTTGTCAAAGTCATGGATTGAAAAGACGATCACCACATTCGGAACAGTTAAATCCCAATTCCAAAGCTTCCCGTACTCGATAATATCTTCTTTGTGTTTCACGTTCCCATACAGCAAATCAAACAAAAAGCCATCCTTTAACTTCAATCGCTCCTGGCGAAGTTCCATTTTCCGCTCGAAATGAAGCGCACATAAAGACGCGGCATACTGGATGATTGGCTTGTAATCTTCCAGATTGACTTGCTCATTTTCGGTGATGATCAATAGATAGCCAAGCGCCTTTTGGTTGATAGAGATGGTAGAGCCAATCCCTGTCGTAAAAATATTATTCGAACAGAGCTCGAAACGAAGCAGTTCGGTTTGTTCATACGAAATCGTAGCATCAACGATTTTTACCGGTTCATTCTCGTTTGAACAAGATTGAACATTAAACAGCTGGTCGGTGACGATCACAGGGAGCGAGAGTATCTCAGATAGTTTTGTTGTAAAGTTATTCAGGCCCTTACCAGAGGCTATTAACAATTCATGGACATAGGAAGGAATCATTGCTGTATGCATGTTTAGCCACTTTTCCTTTCAAGCACTTCCTAATTTACAGTCCCCATATTAGCAAATGTGGCGTTCATACTCAATTGAGTTCACAAAACCTTACGGGTGACCTAAAGATTATGAATTATCAGTGTGAGGTCGTACAGTTCACCCCGAAATCGGAAGAGGAAAATTCCCCTTCTTTGGACTACGCAAGTCCCAATCCCTCGCCTGTCTTCACTTATACATAAAAAAAGCACCCACAAGGGGTGGTTTTTTTATGTGGAGGCGGGGCTGGTTAGAAGTTCATCAGAACAACCAAACGATTATCGAGATTTCTAATGAGATTGCCACAGGCTTGAGATTATTCGGCTCTTTCGTTTTTGGAAGCGGATGGGGAGAGATCCCAGCATTCGATATGATCTAATCCCTTAATGCTGTCTTTATAAAAGACAGGATCTTTACCCGCTTTTTTCTGTTTGAGATAGTCATTCAATGCCGCAAAGGCAACTTTTGACAGCAGGAAGATAGCAACTAAGTTAACAATAACCATGAAGCCCATGAACAAATCAGCCAGGTCCCATACAAACTGAACTTTCGCAATTGAGCCGAAAATAACCATGGCAAACACGGAAACCCTGTACACTGTCAACCAGATTTTACTACCATGTAAAAATTTGATGTTTGTTTCCCCGTAGTAATAGTTACCAATTAGCGAACCAAATCCAAACAAGAGGACAAAAATAGCAAGAGTGCCTGATGCCCAAGAGCCAATGTGTTCACTTAATGATGCTTGTGTCAGTGCAACACCACTTAGCCCTGGCTGTTTATATGCTTCGGAGAACAAGATAATAAAAGCTGTGCTTGTACAGATGATGAACGTATCCGTTAATACGCCAAACGCTTGAATAAGACCTTGTTTAACCGGGTGGCTTGTAGTTGCCGTTGCAGCAACGTTTGGTGCGCTACCCATCCCTGCTTCATTCGAGAACAGACCACGTTTGACACCCTGCATGAGGGCAGCTCCAAGCGTTCCACCTATGACTTGATCAATGCCAAAAGCACTTTTCACGATAAGAGAAATAACTTCCGGTAATTTTGTAATGTTAGTCACCACAATAAACAGTGCAACACCGATGTATAAAACAGCGAGAAACATAACCTTGTATTCGGCGATTGTTGCAATACGCTGCACACCACCATAAATAATCACAGCGACAGCAATTGCCATGATGATCCCTACGGTTAAACGATCTGTACCAAATGAGTTCTCAAAAGCAATGGAGATGGTATTTGCGTGCACAGAATTGAATACGAGACCGAAAGAAATCGTAATCAGAACGGAGAACAAAACACCCATCCATCGTTTGTTCAAGCCTTTTTCCATATAGTAGGATGGGCCGCCGCGGAAACCCTCTTTATCTTTTACTTTAAATACTTGTGCTAAGGTACTCTCAACAAAGCTGGATGCTGAGCTAATAATCGCTATGATCCACATCCAGAATACGGAACCTGGCCCGCCTAAAGCAATCGCAAGTGCAATCCCGGTGATGTTACCTGTTCCAACACGAGCGGCCATACCTATTGCAAACGCTTGAAACGGAGAAACACTGTCTTTGGAACGTGTCTTGCCTTCCTTTAAGACTCGGACCATTTCTCCCAACATACTGATTTGCAAAAACTTTCCCTTAAAGGAGAAATAGAGCCCTAATGAAACCAGCATGACAATCAATACATATGACCAAAGGAATTCGTTGAGTGTTGTAAATAAGTGCATCAATTGTTCCATGTCTTCACCTCTTGGAGTAAATGTTATGAACAAAATTAATTGATCATTAAAATACAATCAGTAAGTTCTTGTAGCACGTGTAAATATAACACCTATACATACCGAATGAGTTTATCACATAACTATAATCGTTAAGAAGAGTTTATAAATTGTTTTAACTGTAAAATATTTTTGACCTCAAAAAGCTGGATATAGACAAATAAAAAACAGTTTTCACAGAAGACATCCTGTGATAACTGTTTGGCATGTTCAAGTCTTATGTAGCTGAGAAAAATATTGTTATCTATCAGTTCGAAAAAGTGGTTATGTATTGGTAGAGGCGAGGGATAATCAGATTCCTCTCGAATTCATTCCCATTATTGTTAGGTAATTGGTGAGTAGCTACGAATATTTCAAAAGGACACCATTACCTTCTTGAGCTACTACTTTTGCTAGAAGAACTTGAACTACTAGATGATGAGCTTTTGGAACTACTTGAGCTAGATGAGCCAGATGAGCTAGTTGAACTTTTGGAACCAGTTGAGCTTTTGGAACTTTTGGAGCTATTTGAGCTTTTAGAGCTAGTTGAACTTTTGAAGCTACTTGAGTTGGTAGTTCGATTTGGATTTTTTATTATTGAAGTATTACTTTGCACATTAGTATTTTGAGTTGATATGTCAATGTCATCAAAATCCGTTTCTGATTCCCAGATATCTGATTCACCGCTAGCCCATTCCTTGGCTATGACCTTGTCATTTTTGAACATAATATAGACTGTATAACCATAATTTCTGCTTAATTCCCATTGGAAAACGTTTAGTTTCTCATTATCTATGACTTCCATTCGAACTTCCTGACCTGCATCTTGAAAAAGTTCAGAAACTTGATCATAGCTCATACCTGATGTTACTTTACTGAATCTCTCTTTTTCTAATTTTGCTAATCGTTCTCTTTCCTCGGCTATTTTTTGCTGCTCTATTTCCTTCCTTTTCTTTTCTTCTTCTGCTTTTTGTACCACAAGTTTGGGCCATTCAATCACTTCCTGACGTTCCAATTCCGTTGTTTCTTCGATCCGACACTCATCAGAAACAGTTAATGATCTGCCATCTACCCGAAGATTTTTTCCGGAAAAGGTAATAATATCCCCCTTACGAATATTCAGTTCATATTTAAAATAAGCCCTAATCGTGTATAAATTATCTGCGCTAAAATCAACGCCATATAGGGGACCAGGATAATCTGTATAAACATCTTCAATTATATCAACTTTAGTTACGGGAGCGGTTATACGAACATACTTTCCTTCCTGAATGGAGCTTTTTATGTAATCTACTGCATGATCAGGATTTATTTCATAATCATATGGTTTGAGTGTTAATTCTAAGTCCAAATACGGATACTTTACAAACTCCCTTTCTTCTTCTAGCATCCTATTTATAGCTTGCTCATATTCACGCTCATCTAACCAATCATTGATTACGAAAAAAGAAAAAGTAACAATTAAACCAATTGCAATCCATCTTATCATAGAACTCTTACTCTCCTTACATTACCTTACCAATTTCTATCATTATCCAATATATCGTTTTTGTTT
The DNA here is from genome assembly GCF_049846925.1 of Brevibacillus nigriterrae. Lineage (NCBI taxonomy): Bacteria > Bacillati > Bacillota > Bacilli > Caryophanales > Paenibacillaceae > Brevibacillus > Brevibacillus nigriterrae. The sequence continues at coordinate 8,096 of NZ_JBNCMT010000035.1, read as the reverse complement.
ACTATATGCAGTTTTAGTCAATTCGAAACACAGGCCCCTTCGGAACAAAAGGAAGATTTTTTCCCTTTGGAAGAATAAACGCATGTTTTCTTGCGACTCGGATACGATCACAGTATCCATCTGTAATAATTAATATCGGCCCTTCTTTTGGAAAATCATCCGCCTTCTCTATCAAATCAATACCGGGCTGAAGAATGGTTCCCCCACGCCCCTTGATTTTCACTTTATCCGCAATATCGTCAGGGGATAAATAACCTGCATCATATGCCGCAGCATCACAAAATACGATGCGAGCAAATGGCACATCTCTGGACAGGCTGTAACTTGCTATCGCTCCCAATGCTTTCCCTAGCAGTTTTTGATCCATTGATCCAGAGGTATCAAGTACGACTCCAAATGTGCGTCCATCCAGATAGTTTTCCTGATCGGTCCATGCAGGTCTCGGAATATCAGGCGTCGAAGATTGACGCCTGCTTATGCGAGAAAACGTTCTTCTTTTCTCTAGAGGTGCGAAATGGTCATCAAACCACCTTGCCAGTTCCACATCCCATGGGATTGGAGGCTGTCCTAATGCCCGAATCTCTTCGATAAGCCCCGCTGGCAGCATTCCACGGCCTTGCTCCTGATGATAGATCAATCCTTGCGAAAGGGCACTTTTGTAAAAATCATCTAAGTCCGTTCCCTCTTTCACGTCCCAAAAATGCGGATTTCCTCGATCCAGGATATCTCCCTGTCCAATCCCACGGAAAGTATACAATTTTCGATAAGTCCGCAAGTCCGTGACGATCCGATCATAAATAACTTCTGCTGATAGCCCTTTGAGCTCGTGGTCTACCAGAACGCCTATCTGTGGCAGTTGTCCAACGTTCATCTCGAGAAGCCAATGATTAATCACATAATCACAGCTAACATTCCAAAAGTACGGGTCTCTCCCTAAGCATCGCTCATGATGCCTTAGCCCTGCATGCAAAAGCTCATGTGCCATTACGAACTTACTTTCTTCCTCATCAAGCCCTGCAGACGGATTAAAAAAGATTTCACGTGTCGTCACATCAATTGCAGCAACAGATATTTCTAGTCGCTGACATATTTGTTGATCTTCTATAACAGTAAAATTGGCAGCAAGCGAAGCAAGCAGTGGAAAATGATTGATGAACCATTTTTTTGCCTTTTGTGCAAAAGATAACTTGTTTTCATCTCCGCCTAGTGTTGCAGAATACCCTCCAGCTACACTAACTGCACTTTGCACAGCTTGAGATAACCCTTTCCCGAAAAGAGCCTCCCAGTTAACATCACGATTGTACGAATAGCGAACACTTTTATCTGCAAAGAAAAGATCCGGCTGCCTTTCTCCCCCAGTTCCAAATAGCTTCATATGCTCTGGAATCCCTCGTTCGAGAAATTGGAAATACAATTCTTCTTCAGTTTTGCCTGAAAAGTCAACAGCATATGATAGTTCAGCAGGTGGTGTACCTAGCTTCATATCTTGTAAAAACTTAGCGATAAAACAATCGCAGGCGATATTCCACAGTGCTGGTTGCTCTTTCTCCACAAAGTGTCCAAAGCCCAAATGAAGCAAATTGTGAGCTAATACGTAAACCCATTCATTTACTTCAGCTCTTCTTGACGGATGAACATGAATCGTACCTTCCTTGGTTACTATAGCCCAGCCATTGTCGGGACAGAGATTATGTTCTTTTCGCACAAATTGCACGCGAGCTACTAACGGTGCATACATCGGATGTTTCTCCAGAATAGCAACAGCTTGCAAATAGTTTTGAAGAGCAATATCTAATTGTGTCTGCTTCTTTTTAGACATGCTCTATTTATCCTTTCTTTCCATTGCCAGTCTAGGTAAATCCCGAATCACTTCGACGACAAACCAATCAGGAAGCGAGTTTCCTTCCTCGTGTTTAGCAACCACCATCTGCGCCATTTCAAGAGAAATACTGCTCAGTTCTTTTAATAATGCTTTGGCTCTATGGGCAAACCTCTTATGTTGATCATTGACAGAAGCCTTATCAAAAGGAAGTTCCTTCATAATCTGTGCACGAAATGAGTCAGCTAAGAAATAGAGAACGTCCCGATCCTCTGGAGCTGTGGGGAAAACGGCATCTCCATCTAAAATTCGATTCAGTTGGTACTTGCCATTGACGTTTTTATGAAATGCTTTAAATTGTGCGGCATGTTGCGGTGTCAAGCACCCATTCGCCAAAATACCAATCATTTCATTTTTCATTTCCTGACCGAATTCGTGAAGAGCATCGGAAAGAATATGCCATGACCGTGGGGTTGAAAAGGGCTCTTCCGTTTTTGGTGGCTGAGACCATAAATAATCTGGCCGTATTTCCAGAAACTGCAGAATCATCGGGTGGATCCCATTACCGTATGCCCAATCCATCCATTCCTTGTAGGATACCTTTAACTGAACATGAAACATGCGATTTATCAGAGCAGATGACATGGGCTTGACAATCGCACTATCCTGAGCCCGATTCCCCGCACCAATGACAATCGAACCTTCCGGAAGTTTATATTCTCCAATACGTTTTTCATGAATTAAACTGTAAAATGCTTTCTGGACTTCTAGTGAACAAGCGTTTAATTCATCTAGAAATAGACAATACGGTTCTTCTCGCGCAATCGAAGAAGGAGGGCAAAATCTGCTTTTTCCATCAATGATTTGCGGAACTCCAATGATATCTTCAGGGGCAAGCTGGCTTCCAAGCAACGAGACGCACGGAAGACCAACTTGTTGTGCAAAACTTTCTACCAGAGATGATTTCCCTATACCTGGTGCTCCCCAGATAAAAACAGGGCGCACGACAGCGACGTTTAATAAAATTTCCATTAGTTGTTGTTGTGTGACTTGAATTCCTAAATTCATAAATCTTCCTTTCTATTTGTATCCCAATGGTCACTCGTATGAATTTAGAAATAATATATCATTTTGCTGTTGTGAAAATATAGAAAAAAACTCAAAATTTATCAACAAATCAAACACCACTCCTATCAAAACAAACAAGCTGTCACAGAGGACATCCTGTGACAGCTTAGTATCCGTGGTAGCGAACCCCTGCATTACTTATTTTCGAAGCCATTCGTTAGAAAGCATCATTTCTCCTCGTACCGCCTCTGTGTTGGCCAAGTCGTTAAGCATCATAAAGTCGTGGATGATGCCGAAAACGCGTAATCCCCTTCATCTCTGAGTACATCCGCTTCATTTGTGATGCCCAAAAGCCGTTCTCATGAGAAGGATAGATGATCAATCCTCCATAAAGAGCCGAGCATAGTAAAGCGACTCTTCGTCCAGCTCTTGCTGTTCCATCTGGTTTTTGTCGGAAAGCTGTTCCAAAGATTCAACTCGGGTATCTTCAGCTAGCTGGAAGGTACCCGAAACGATTGACTTCTGTTTATTTTGATTGTTCACGGCCACAACACCTACCACTCATTTTTACTCATTATCACCAGTCAACAGATATTTATGTGGAAAGCTGTTTGTCCATATCTGCCAGTTTTCGTAACTCAGGGATAATTCGCTCCTTTTCTTGATTGCTATCCCATTCCTCTTCAATAGCGCTATAAAGCCGTTCGTACTCTTCCTTGGTAATAACGTTTCTCTCCAACAACTGATCAAAACAATTCAGTTTGTCCTGCGTACGCTTCACAATCTCCCTGTAGGACAACCCGTTTTGCATCATGCGCTGATTAAAAATAACATGGCCTGCCTCATGCGCTAGAATGTCAGTGAACGTATCGAAGCTGATGTCCTCCTTATCTGCCAATATGTAAATAATGTTTTTCCCGTTTCGATATTCCACAAAGCCATTTGCTTGTCTGGAATGCTCCAAAAAATAAACTTCACAATCATAACGGGCTTCCACCCAGGACATCATCCGCGCGAACACTTTATCGTTCCTCGATTGGTGTGGACTGTTCATCATGTCACCTCCTATTCCATCAATAAAGCGATCTGTCCTCGTACATAATAAGCGAGACTTAAGCGTGCAGGTGGTTGGTATTGTGGGAAATGATAATCGTATTACCGTCGAGGACGAGCAAGGTAATGAAAAAAGAGTATGCCGTTGAAGCTTTGTTCGATATGAACGAAGAATAGTACGCACTATTAACTTCAGATGAGGATCGAATTCTTATACGGGTGGTAGACGATGAGGGGGAAGACCAATATCTGGTGGGGATTGATGATCCCGAGGAAGCAGCATCTGTATTGGACGCCTATCAGATTGCATTGGAAGCTGGTGAAAGCGAGGGTGCGGAGGGGCACGGCAAAGAAAGCTAACATTGACACAGCAGCAGTTTAACCGATTTCCGTCCGATTCGGACTTGTGAGATCAAATCACCATCCGCTGACAACGGTACATAAAAAGCACCCACAAGGGGTGCGTTTTTTTATGTAGGTGGCCTTCCTTAATTACTTATTCTTCCCAGCACAAAAACAGGACGCTGTGTCATTTTCAACGCTTCCAAACAGTGTTCCTGCACGGTGACAATAGCACATGTGCTTGGCCCTGCCGTTTTCTCCAATGGTAAATGCGTATCTTCCCACAATAAGGTCACTTGATTTCGTTTCAGCAATCCTTCTATTTCATATCTGATTCCTTTAGAACCAACCGGAATGATTTCATGTACACCCATAGTTGCCCTAATCTGTCTCACCGTTGGCAAATCGCATATTTCACTATCGTCCAGTTTGACTTCATCTCCGACTTTTGGATAACCGATGCAACAGAGTATATCTCCTATCATGCTTTTATCCGCAATTTTGCTTGCCACTCCTATTACTGTAACTCCTGCACCCGTTTGGAGGGTCGGAAAATTGTCTTCCGTGCTTCCATTTAATACTTCATTCTCGTCTAAATCAATCTGTCTAAGTTCATCAATGATTCCTGCAATGATTTTTCGCCCGGTTGGTTCCATTTCAACAGATAGCGTATTCATGACACCGAAAGGCTTTGCACCAACAGACAACAACTCCATCAAAGGTACACGCACCAGAAATCTGCCGAGCACGTAAGGATCAACTTTAATGATGTCATTTGGCTTGTTGCCTATGGCTCCGCTTGAATCACAAGCGATAACCAATTCTTTATCCATATAGTCCAGTACAGTCAAATCACGAAACCGTCTGATTTTATACATTGATTTTCCCCTTAATCGCTTTGACAATGAATCCAGACAAAATAAAGTTAACCAATGAGCCAACTGTCAGTGGCAATACCATTAACAGAAAGAAGGCTGTTCCAAAGCCTTCAAACGGGATAAACATCGCTGGAACAATAACGCCGTTTAAAAAAGTACCCAGTATCAGACCAAGAACGAGATTCACTCTCCGACAAACATACCCTGTAACATAACTAACTCCTGCCATTTGCAAGGCTATAAACAAATGGATGGGAATCGATAGAGGAAACCCTACATTCAGAGATGTCAGGATATGACCAAAAAAGCCGACAATAGCTCCAGCCAGAGGAGATACCAAAATGGCTGCAACGAAAGCAGGAAATGAATCCAATGCTACAGTTCCGATAGGGGATGGTAATTTCAACATACTTCCAACAAACGAAAGTGCTATAAACATAGCAAGAATTGAGATCATTTTAATGTGTGAAAAGGATTGAATCATTGTCGTCTCCATTCGATAGCTTAATATATGAATGAATCAATTATAGTCTTTTCTCAGGATAAAAACTGGATTTTTTAGGGGGCGTTTTTTTATGTAGGTTTGTTTCAACCTCTTGTCGGTGGGCACTATAATAGTGTTGCAAAAAAGGAGATGCAAAGCAGAAATAGTCTTGCACCTCCTTTGCTTATTTTGGAAAACCAGGAAGTCGTATTTCGAATGGACATTAATAGAAACTGATTTTTTTTGCTTTCTTGAATTGGCTCGGATTAAATCCGAAGGTCTCTTTAAATGCCGCTGAAAAATGGCTCTTGTTTATGTACCCGACCTTCATTGCCACTTCACCGATCGTTGTGTCTCCTTTTTCAAGCAGATTCATGGCGATTTTCATTCGCTCCTGTCGCAAATAGCCAAACACGGTCGTTTGAAATACTTCACGGAAACCAACTTTTAATTTGAATTCGTTGATCCCAACTTGTCTGGCAAGTTCTTTTAGCGTCGGAGGATTTTCTAATTGGTGGAGCATAAAGTCTCTAGCCTGATAGATGCATTGAACATCACTATAATTGAGATTTACTTTACTTTCCTGGAAAGAACGATTGCTGAATTGCAGATGCAGTGAGGTTGCCAAAAGCTCAAGAACTTTTCCTTCCAAGTACATTCGTTTCAACGAGCCTTGGTAGCTTAACGACTGAATCTGATGCAAGATGAGTTGAAGGTCAGGAGTCATTCCATCATCGGAACCGTGATATTTCGTTGACGTGAGAACTTTTTGAATTGACTGATATAAATCGTTATGATCTGCACCTGGATACTCTTCCAGCAGTTCAGGTGAGATACCCAGCTTCACAACGGAAATAGGGATATTTGGTTCAAAATACAACTCATTCTGGTTGGTTGTCGAGATAGCACATTGATATCGATTTTCTCTTGCTGCAAACGATTTTCCTTCGATATCATATTCCATCTCTCCTTTTTTCATAAACTGAAACTCTATGTAAGGTGATTCGGTAGTCGATTTGATGCTACTTTTTTCATATAACTGATAATCTACGATAGCAAGCTCTACACCATTTCTGATTAGAAAACGCTGAAATCTTCCTTCTCCTATTTCCGATTGAAATTGAATGCTTTCATGAATGCCATCCTTCTGATAGTGAACCAAAGAAGTTTTCATGAAATGTTGACAGTAAGCATAAAGATTTGGATTGACCCAATTTGAATTCATATATGTTCACACCTCGGAGGTTTATTCCAAAATTCACCACTTTCTACACCATTGTCTATTTCTTGTAAATATATGTCAATAATTAACTGCTATGAGATATTTTGAGATTTGTTTAATCTAGTAGCCAACGTTTTCGTGATAAACCTCCTCCATAACCGCCCAATTCTCCATTCGAGTTGATAACGCGGTGGATTTATCCCTTACGGAGCAAAAAAAATCCTTCTCGGAGCAGAATTAAAATATGTATTTTAATAGAATGCTAATTGTAAGAATGTTTGAAAAACAATACAAAACAAAAGGTGGTATGACAGTATGCTAAAAAAGTTTAAGGTTTTACATGCACTTACAGCTGGAGTTCTCGCTTCTCTTGCTCTAGGGGTAGGGATCACTCAAGTTTCAGCTGAAGAGCCGTTTCCTACACAACCGGGAGTATATGTTTTCAAAGATGCAGATTTTAAAGGGAAATGGATTCAGCTTGTGGGGCAATGGGACCATCTAAATACTTATGGTTCACCTTATGAGTGGAATGATAGTATCTCTTCTGTCAAAATTATTGGAAACTATGAATTAATGTTGGCTGATTTCCATAACTTAGGTGGGAATCCTAGTTATTATCGATTTGATGATAGGGACCTTTCGGATGATCCTATCGGAAATGACCGTGCTACTTCATTTAGAGTAAGAGAAATTCCTCAATCAGAAATGGAAGGCGTCTATTTATATGAACATGCTGGATTTAGTGGAGCATGGCAAAAATTCACTCCCGGCAGCATTCGAGAATTAGCAGATAATAAAGCATTTCCATATGGTCTTATGTGGAATGATGCAGTTTCTTCCGTCCGCATCGTAGGGCCTTACAAAGTAACGTTATTTGAACACGACGACTATCTCGGCAAAAGTTTGATCTTTGATCAAAACAGTTCAATGATCCCAGATTTGGTTCCTTATGGATTCAATGATAAGACATCTAGTGTTCAAGTAGTAAATAACTAAGGCTTAGCAATATAGAGTTCGTTTCATTTTACCCTCGCTATGTTATGCGGGGGTTTTTGCGTCTGCGATTACCACATCTTATTTATCATAAGTGCCGTGAAGATCCTCTATATATTGCAACTAGAGGCGGGGGGAAATCAGATTCCCCTCTTATTTAAATGCTCCACTTCGTTCCGCGACACTAAGGTAGGAATCTGAGCGGCTTACGCGTAGCGTAAGCCTTCGAACCCTCCC
>NZ_JBNCMT010000034.1:0-62302 GCF_049846925.1 Brevibacillus nigriterrae | reverse complement strand
GTTTTTTGCTATACCCTAATTTAGTATACCAAGAAATTTATGAATTACCTAGAACAAAGGATTGACAAACATTAGCTGGTTTTCTTGAGCCCGAATGGAAAAGCAAAAAAAGAAGACCTGCCCACAATTGCGGACAGATCTTCTTTATAAAAGTCATTTATGCTTTTACTTCTTCTTCTTTCACTGCTGTAGTTGCGATGTGCAATTGCAGAAGCTGATCGAGATCGACTGGTCCTGGTGCTTCTACCATCAAATCGCTTGCACTTGCTGTTTTCGGGAAGGCAATGACTTCACGCAGGTTGTTGCGTCCAGTCAAGAGCATGATCAGGCGGTCCAAACCAAGTGCGAGACCACCGTGTGGAGGTACACCGAATTCGAATGCATCCAACAGGAAGCCGAACTTCTCTTGTGCCTCTTCCTTGCTAAAACCAAGCGCTTTAAACATTTTTTCCTGTACGTCACGTTTGTAGATACGCATGGAGCCTCCGCCCAATTCGTAACCGTTCAGCACCATGTCATAAGCTTGTGCACGCATAGCGCCTGGGTTGGTATCGAAGAGGTGCAGGTCTTCGTCTTTTGGTCTGGTGAACGGATGGTGAAGTGCCACATAACGGTTTGCTTCTGGATCCCACTCTACCAATGGGAAATCTACTACCCAGAGGAAAGCAAATTTGCTTTCGTCAATCAGGCCAAGTTCCTTACCAAGCTTGGAGCGAAGAGCGCCGAGTGCGTCAGCAACCACTTTTGGTTTGTCAGCCACGAACAAGAGCAAGTCTCCTTCGCTTGCATCCAACGTAGCTTTAAGCGTATTGATTTCCTCTTCAGTGAAGAACTTCGCAATTGGACCTTTGATCTCACCTTCGTTGAAGCCCATCCACGCCAAACCTTTGGCACCATAACGATTAACGAATTTGGTAAGCTCATCCGCATCTTTACGGGAGTAGTGGCCGCAGCCTTTGGCATTGATTGCTTTCACTTGTCCGCCACTCTCTACAGCGCTTGCGAATACTTTGAACCCGCTGTTTTTCACGAGTTCAGACACATCGACCAATTCCATTCCGAAACGAACGTCTGGCTTGTCGGAGCCGTAGCGATCCATTGCTTCCGCATAGGTCATGCGAGGGAACGGAGTTGGAATATCAGCACCGATTGTCGCTTTGAATACATGTGCAACCATCTCTTCCATCACTGGCAGCAATTGCTCCATTGGAAGGAAGGACGTCTCAATATCGATTTGGGTAAATTCAGGTTGACGGTCCGCACGAAGGTCTTCATCACGGAAGCAGCGAGCTACCTGATAATAACGCTCGAAGCCGGATACCATTAACAATTGTTTGAAAAGCTGCGGCGATTGTGGCAAAGCATAGAACTCGCCTGGATGAACACGGGACGGTACAAGGTAATCACGTGCTCCTTCCGGTGTGCTATTCGTAAGGATCGGCGTCTCCACTTCAAGGAACCCGTTCTGGTCGAGATAGTCACGGAATGCTTTGGTTGCTTTGCTGCGCAAGATGAATGTGCGTTGCATTTCTGGTCTGCGAAGATCGAGATAGCGATATTTGAGGCGCAGAGATTCATCCACATCGACTTGATCTTCAATAATGAACGGAGGTGTTTTCGCTTCGTTCAGAATTTGGATGTCTGATACGACGACTTCGATTTCACCAGTTTTGAGTTTCGGATTCACTGCTTCTTGCGCACGGTTGATGACTTTACCTGTTACGGAGAGAACATATTCCCCACGAGCTTTATCGCCGATTGCCCACGCCTCTTTGTTCACCTCCGGATTAAATACCAATTGAACAATTCCAGTACGGTCACGAAGATCGATGAAGATTACGCCACCAAGGTCACGACGCTTGTTCACCCATCCGTTTAGTGTAATTTCCTGTCCTACATGCTCTTTACTTACTTCTCCACAAAAAATTGAACGATACACGTTATTTCCCTCCACATAAATCTGAATTTCTTATCTCCAACTAAGCGATTGACCGTTTATTTACTTGCTAGAACGGATGCAACCTCTTCCAGCTTCAATTCCTGTTGTTCACCTGTTGCCATTTCCTTCAAGACTACTGTTCCATTCATAAGCTCAGCTTCACCGATGATCGCTGCAAAACGGGATGCGTAACGATCAGCGGCTTTTAACTGTGCTTTCATTTTGCGGTTCAGATAGTCCATGTCGGCAGACACGCCGGCCTGACGAAGCTGATCAAGCAAGACGAATGCATTTCCCTTGGCTTCCGGCGTTTGAACCACTACATAGCAGTCGAGAGCCTGATTGACTGGAAGCGTTATTCCTTGTTTCTCTAAAGCCAGCAACAACCGCTCAATACTGAGGGCAAAACCGATACCTGGCATATCCTCGCCGCCGATTTCAGCGACCAGACCATTGTATCTGCCTCCACCGCAAAGCGTTTCTACCGCACCGATCTCCGCCATCTTGATTTCAAAAGCAGTTCGAGTGTAGTAATCGAGACCACGAACCATTCGAGGATCAACCGTAAATGAGATGTTAAGCGCCGTTAAGTGAGCTTGCACCTCAGCAAAGTGTTCCTTCGATTCGTCACTTAGGTAATCAAGAATGGATGGAGCGTCTTTGGTCAAGGTCTTGCACTTATCCACTTTGCAATCGAGAACCCTCAATGGATTGCGATCCATCCGGGATTGACAATCGGCACAAAGCTGATCACGGAATGGTGCAAAAAACTCCAACAATTTGCTGCGGTGTCTCGCACGGTCTTCAAGAGTTCCGACACTGTTTAGCTCGACGGAAATTCCTTTAAGCCCGAACTCCTGATAGAAACGAACAGCGATGGCAATTGTTTCTGCATCGATTGCCGGATCACTGGAACCGATCGCTTCCACCCCGAACTGGGTAAACTGGCGATAGCGGCCTGCCTGTGGTCGCTCATGACGGAACATGGGCCCGATATAATAGAGTTTGGTTGGCTGAACGGGTGAACCGTACAACTTCTTCTCCACATACGAGCGAACGACTCCCGCAGTCCCCTCTGGTCGTAGCGTCAAGGCATCTTCGCCTCGTGATTCGACGCTATACATTTCTTTTTGCACGATATCAGTTGTTTCACCGACCCCACGTTGGAACAACTCTGTGTGTTCGAAAATGGGTGTGCGTATCTCTTGGTAGTTGTATCTTCTGCAAAGATCACGTGCTTTTTCCTCAACATACTGCCAAAGCTCCACTGTTCCAGGCATAATGTCCTGTGTTCCACGTGGTATTTGAATCTTCGACATAGCTAACCCTCCAGACATGAAATAAAAAAACTCCCGTCTCTGACATGAAAAAATCACGTCAGGGACGAGAGTTGTATTCTCCCGTGGTGCCACCCTTTTTGGATATAAAATCCCACTTTCATACCATTAACGCTGGTTCACGCCCGTACGTTACTTGTTGTTATCCTTTCACGTGGGTCTTCCGGGAGGTCATTCGCCAAGTCGTCATACAGAAGTGCTTTCAGCCACGTCACTTCCTCTCTGGTCTATGCGTTTCCTGGGTACTTGGTCCCTTCAACAGATCAATTATATACCCACCCGACTTAAGCTTACGCTGGTGGTCGACTTAAATGCAACATCCGTGTTGCATCGTCGACACTAGCACATCCTGAGCGTCGTCGGTCAGGGCCCTAACTCATTAAAAACTTATTCGAATCATAGCAAATGCAAGAAAGAGAAGTCAACTGTTCTCTCAGGAAAACTTTTTCTATCACACAAAATTAGCCGTATATCTCATCCAATGCCTTGATTTTCTCATCCACCAGAAGTTTGTAGGTATCATTGTACGTCTTGGGGTCTTTGGGATTGGGAAAGCGAGTCAATACGCCACTGCCCGGTTTCATCAACTTCGATACCGCTCCACAGCCTAATCCGAGGATTGTCTGCGCTTCTTCCATGATCATGATGTTGTAGATGCTTTCATAACCATTCTTTGCATAACCGACGTTTTCCAGATTGCCAAGAATATTTTTCTGACGGTAGAGATAATACGGATGATAGCCGTGATCCTGCGTCCACTGAGATGCAAGCTCCATCATTTTCAGGATTTCCGTCCTACTGGCTACTTTATACTTCTCTTTATTCTGAGTCATTTCGGAGGCTCGTTTGAATGACAATGTATGGACCGTGAGCGACGCCGGATGCAGTTCTCCCACTTCATGCAGGGAGTGTTTCATTTCCTCTACGCCTTCGTTAGGCAGCCCGATAATCAAATCCATATTGATATTGTTCAGACCCATGTCTTTGGCTAACAGGAATTTTTCTTTTACTTCTGCCACGCTATGGTGTCGGCCAATGGCAAGAAGTGTCTCATCTGTAAATGATTGAGGGTTAATGCTGATGCGGTCCACTTTCCATTTTTTCATCACGTCCAGCTTCTCCGGAGTGATGGTGTCTGGTCTGCCCGCTTCCACTGTCACTTCCCGCACTTGATCCATATGTGGAAACGACTCGTACAACGTGACGAACAACTGGTCTAACTCTTCTGCCGTCACACTGGTTGGTGTCCCCCCACCAAAATAAATGGACGTGATTGGCAGGTTACGACGACGCAACCATTCTCCCATTGCCCGAATTTCATATTGCAATCCTTCCAAAAACACATTAACATTCTGCTGTTGCGCCTGGATGGCGTACGCAGGAAATGTACAGTACGCACATTTGGTAGGACAAAACGGAATTCCGATATAGACGGATACTTCCCGGTCAATTTTGTACAAGTCTGGAACGACCGCCAACTGACGATTCACGATCTCTTGCAATAGCGCAAGCTTGTAGGGACGTACCATATAATCGTCTTTCAGGTGATGTGCCGCTTCCACCTGTGACATACCGGATGTGAGGAATTTATGCAGCAGTTTCGTCGGACGAATGCCCGTAAGAATTCCCCACCCCTGCTCCATTCCAGTATGTTTTTCGAGCAATGTCAGGAGCGTATAGCTTACCGCTTGTTTGGCAGTCTTGCGTTCGCCCTTCTCTGATCGCTCTTGGTAGGGTCTTGTATAGTTATATTCGTACTCAGTCAAACCTGCAACGAGTCGGCCAGTTGCATGTACACCATCCAGGTTGGGGCTAACGCTTAATTCGATCAGTAAATCGTCGTCCTGTCCCTCTGTCTTTTGCCCCCACTCTGTTCCGTACATGACTTGTGGGTCCTCAAAAAACATGGCAAGAATAAATCCGATTTCCCGTTCAAATGAGTGACCAATATTTCGAACTTGAATCAAGTTGTTCACCTGCTTTTCCATTTCAACGACTGTTTCGAGCCTAGAGAACAGTTTATCGAATGGCAAAAACATGGTCAAATAAGAAAAACAGTTTCTATCGTTTCATTTTCCTTTTCAATTGATTTACCTCTCTGACACTGATATGAAATTCCGATGAAAGTTCTACATCATTCAAGATGCTTTCTTTCTCCATAAAATCGTGGAAGTCTACCGAAAACAGTCGATTGTTCGTCTTGTTTGCAATGGTTTCATTGATGGATTGCCGCATGTTACATCCTCCTTTTCGCTCTTGTTAGTCTTTCCATTTTTGGTGGAATCCATAAGAGTTACTGTGAGGTAGAAATTGTCGTTTTATGCAGGAAAATGCGTGAGTGAGAACGAATCTCTAGTAATCTGCAATACCCAAAAAAATGTAAGAGAGGATGAGACTCTTGTTTCGACATCAAATCGGAACTGGGCTGATGCTTGCTTGTCTACTCGTCCCTACGCTTACTGCTTTGGCTACACCGAGTGCCGCGTTCGCTGCGCCGCGTGTTTCTCTAGAAACACCAAATGTTTCCTCAGAAACACCCAGTCATGTGCATGTAACTGTTGACAAGTTAAACATACGTTCAGGTCCGGGACTTACATATACCATCACATCCAATATTTCATCCAACACCAAATTACCTGTCCTCAAAGAACAGGATAATTGGTACCAGGTTCAGTTGCCTGACGGAAAATCCGGTTGGCTCGCATCCTGGCTGGTCAAACCTGTTGCGGCGAATACTCAAAATTCGACAGCGATTCAAACCAAAGTGCAAGGAACAGTCGACAAGTTAAACGTTCGCTCAGGTCCTGCCCAGACATTTCCTGTCATTCAAACGATTAGCCAAACAATCTCGTATCCCGTTCTGCAAAAAGAAGGAGATTGGATCAAGATACAACTGTCAGCCAATCAGTCAGGATGGGTGGCCAGTTGGTTGGTAAAAGAAACACAGGCAACTACAGATCAAGTTTCGATTCCTGCTGAAAGCACCAATATAAAAATTTTATCTGTCGATACTCCTGTGTATCTGACTCCCGACCCAAACTCAACTGTGCTTGGAATGATTAGTAAAGGAGATCAGGTTACCATCGAGCAGGAGCAAGCTGGCTGGTTTCGGATTACGTTCGACGGTCAGGCAGCCTGGATCAACAACTCGTTCCCTCAGGGAAATCCAGTTCCAGATGTCACTCAACCTGTCGATGATTCACTGACAAAAGGACAAGCAACCGTTACGGCAGAGACTGTCAATCTGCGCAGCCAACCGGGTCTGACCTCGACAATCATCGGGAAACTCAAACAAGGCGATAGTTTGACCGTCCTCTCTCGTCAAGGAGAATGGGTACAGGTGCAAACGGCGAGTCAGCAAACCGGATGGGTAGCAAACTGGCTGGTAAATGTAACAGGCACAACACCAGATCAGCCTGGCGATTCAACCAATGTTCCAAGTGGACAAGCCTATGTGACGATCCTGCATCCTGATACCAATCTGCGCTCAGGTGCAGCAACAACCTTTGATATCCTCGGTCGTGTACAGAGTGGAGAAAGGTATCCGATTGTGGCTACAGAAGGTGATTGGTTCCGCATCCGTCTGAACAACGGAACTGAAGGGTATGTCGCCGGATGGCTCGTAAATGCAGATGGGATCAATGATGTCATTCGAGAAGATAGCGTCAAAGATAAAGTGATTGTAGTAGATGCAGGCCATGGTGGGGAAGATAACGGAGCAACGGGCACAAGCTTTTCTACCTTGGAAAAAGTGATCAATTTGCAGGTAGCCATGCTGCTCAAAAACAAGCTTGAGGCCGCAGGGGCCAAAGTAATTATGACCCGAAGCGATGATCGACGCCTGACATTGCAACAGCGTGTAGACACAGCGGTTTCCAACAATGCTGATTTGTTTATTAGCGTGCATCACAACACATCCCCCAATACGACGACAAAAGGGACAATGATTTTTTACTACACCGAAGGAAAATCAAGCAAACTGGCTTCCCTTGTTCAAAATGAAGTCGTAAAAGCGACTGATTATAAAGACATGAACGCCCGCTTCGGCAACTATTTCGTATTGCGGGAAAATCCGGTTGTCTCCATTCTGTGTGAGATCGGCTTTTTGACCAATTATGAAGAAGAACTCCTGCTCCGCTCGTCCAAGCAGCAGGAATTGGCTGCAGAGGGGATCTACAAAGGAATCGTTCGCTACTTTTTGGCAAACTAAAGTAACCCGCAAGACACAAGCTATCTCTGGCGTCTGGAGGGGCACAAACCTATAAACACTAAAAAAGCGACTGATCGGAGAAAATTATCTCGTATCAGTCGCTTTTGACTTTTCACTACAGTACTATTATTCAAAAATTTTACCTGGATTGAAAATACCATGGGGGTCCAGCGAATGCTTGATCACCATCATGATATCAACCGCATCCCCATGCTCTTGTCTTAAATACTTCTTCTTGCCAAGGCCAATCCCGTGCTCTCCCGTGCAGGTTCCGCCCTTTTTCAGCGCATAGTCCACAATATGTGAGTTGATCTCCTCCATCCTAGCGATTTCCTCTGGGTTACTTTCGTCGACCGACAAAACCGCATGATAATTCCCGTCACCCACATGGCCAAAAATTGCTGATGCCATCCCGTATTGATCGACGATCCGGCGGGTTTCCACAATGGCATTGGTCAGCTCCGAAATTGGCACACATACATCCGTGCTCACCAAGCCTTTGGCAGGTGCTGATGCTTTGATCGCAAAAGCCACATGATGGCGTGCCTCCCATAACATCGCTCGAGCAAGTGAATCTGTCTCAAATTCAAATGATTGAACTCCACCGTGCTCGGCAATCTCCCTGGCGATTTCCACATCGTGATCAACACTGGTTTTACTTCCGTTAAACTCCAAAAATAACGTTGGCGCTTCAATATAGTTCGTTTTTTTGTAAGCATTGACTGCACGAATGGTCCGCTCGTCTACCAGTTCCATTTTTCCGATGGGTATGCCCGACTTCAACAGTGCCTCAGCCGTTCTGCCAGCCTCGTCAATGGACGAAAAACATGCTTTTGCCGCCAGGATGACTTCAGGTATGCCATATACTTTGAGCGTGATCTCTGTAATAACGCCCAACGTCCCTTCCGAACCAACGAACATCCCCGTCAAGTGATAGCCTGACGAAGATTTGAACGACATGCCGCCCGTCCGAATGATTTGGCCATTGGCAAGCACTACTTCCAGTCCCAACACCGAGTCACGCATCACGCCGTACCGTACCGAATTGGTTCCACTCGCATTGGTTGCAGCCATTCCTCCGATAGAAGCGTCAGCTCCCGGATCGACTGGGAAGAAGAGTCCGTATTTTTTTAATTCTTCATTTAATTGATTGCGGGTGACACCCGGCTGTACCCGAACGAGAAAATCATCAGGGCGAATTTCGAGTATTTGGTTCATTTGCATCATGTTCATGCTGATTCCGCCTTGTACGGGAATGATCTGTCCTTCCAGACTGCTTCCCGCCGCAAAGGGCACAATCGGTACTCTATGTTGGTTGGCAAACGCGACAATCCTGCTGATTTCCTCCTTCGTCTGTGGAAAGACAACCACGTCCGGTCGATGAGGCGGGTAATAGGTGACAGCTCTGCTGTGCTGGTCCAGAATGGTTTCGCCGGTTGATACTTGTTTCGGGTCCGCTACCAACGACTGTAATTCTTCTAACAAGTTCATTTCATCCACCTCCCTTTCCCTAGTAAGACATTAATTTTTGCAATCCTGCACGAATCCGATTTACATTGGGAAGCCAGTCATCCTCCATGGTAGCCACCGGATAAGGAGAGTCATAGCCTGTTACCCGAACGATCGGGGCAGATAGGGAGAAGAGCGCTCTTTCACTGACCAAAGCAGCAATTTCGCCACCAACCCCGCCGGATTTTACCGCTTCATGGACAATCATCAATCGACTGGTCTTTTCCACGGATTGAATAATCGTATCGATATCCAGTGGTTGGATGGTGCGCAGATCAATTACTTCAATATCCACACCCATTTGCACGGCTGCTTCAGCGATTTTGGCAACCAATGGAACGGCAGGACCCCAGGTAACAATCGTGACATCTTTCCCCTGCTTGACGACATTTGCTTTTCCTAAAGGAATCTCATAGTCTTCTTCAGGTACCTCCATGCGGAACGCTCGATACAACTTCAATGGCTCCAAAAAGAGAACAGGATCTTCACTGCGGATGGCTGAAATAAGCAGACCCTTGGCATCGTAAGCATTGATAGAGAGAGGATTGATGGGCGGAAAAAACGCTCAATAGAAACCCGCAGCCGAATACTGGCAGCCGCCAAAGAGGTGTTCCTCGCAAACGGATACCAGCAAACGACAGTGACGATGATTAACGAACGAGCGAGTACCGGATACGGGACGGTGTATGCTCATTTTAGCGGTGGCAAGGACGAGATCTTCATCTGCCTGATTGAGGATCTGATCAGCGAATTTTACGCGATTGCCGATATTCGTTTCATTCCCCAAACGATTGAGGAAGCACATGCGATTATCAAGGCACAGGTAACTCACTTTCTGAAACTGGCCGAAATGTATCGGGACACACTTGTTATCATCTGGGAGGGCATCGGTTTATCCACACTGGTACAAAGCAAATGGAAGGATATTGTGCGCAAATTTCATGAGCGGATCAAACATGATATTCAATACTCTCAGGAACTGGGGATGGCTCGACAGTTACCAGCCGAACAGGTCGCATGGGTACTTCTTTCTGCTGTAGAAAATAACCTGTGGCAAATTGCCCTTGGTGAATCTGCTCATACGGCTGAGGAAATCGCCAAAACGATCGTTGAGGTCTATATGTTCGGATTGTACAAAAAGTAAAGAAAAAGCAGGAAAGACCTCTCCTAAATCGAGATGTCACTTCCTGCTTTTTTCTATAACAAAGTAATTTTTCATCGCATCTATTTACGACTGACTGCTCTCCACAATCAGTGTCACAGGACCATCATTGATCAGATGCACTTGCATCATCGCTCCGAATTTGCCCGTTGCTACAATCAGGCCTTTTTCTCTAAGCTTTTGATTAAACATTTCGTACAAGACTTCTGCTTGCTCCGGTCTTGCCGCAGCCATGAAATTCGGCCTGCGTCCTTTGCGACAATCGCCGTACAGTGTAAATTGCGAAATGGACAAGATTTGCCCGCCTGTATCGATGACAGAATGATTCATCTTCTCCTCATCGTCAGCAAAAATCCGCAAGTTTGCGATTTTGTCTGCAATAAATTCCACATCTTTTTCCGTGTCTTCATGTGTAATTCCTACCAATAACACAAGTCCGTGCTCGATTTGACCGACAATCGTATCTTCTACTTCGACTCGTGCCTGCTTAGAACGCTGAACAACTACTCTCATCTTTTAGACTCCTTATCCATCAATCTCTAAAAGAAAAGCTTCCATTGAAGCCCTTCAAAGATGCCGTCGAATCCATCTTTTGCGGTAGCTTTTCCGATGAATCGTAGAAGAATCGCTTCGAATTAGTTACTTTCCGATTCATTGAAGAAAGAAGCAGCGCTCTGAAACGAGCCTGCTTCCTGTAATCAGGTATTGAGAATTCTTCGGACCGAATAAATATCCTTGATCCGTTTGATGCGCTCCACTACTTTTTGCAGGTGATCAATATTGCTGATCGAGATTGTCATGAGGATCGTGGCTACACGGTTCTTGTCCGCTTTTCCGGTGACAGCAGTGATGTTGGTTTTTGTTTCCCCTACCACTTGCAGTACATCGTTTAACAAGCCACTGCGATCATGTCCCGTAATTTCGATATCGACATTGTAGTTGTGCTTGAGATCGCCTTCCCACTCCACCTGAATCAGCCGTTCGCTGCAGTCGTCTGTGAGGATATTCGGACAGTCTCTGCGATGAATGGATACCCCTCGTCCCCTTGTGATGAACCCGATAATGTCATCTCCAGGGACTGGTGTACAGCACCTGGAAAGGCGAACAAGAAGGTTATCTACGCCTTTGACCCGGACTCCAGACTCACTTTTCGTGGACTGTTGATGAGTAGGCAGGGATTTGAATTCAGGAAGTGCCTGTTCTTCCCGCTCCCGGCGAAGTTTCTCCGTCAATCGGGAAACGACCTGAGAAGCAGTCAATCCGCCGTATCCAACTGCAGCGTACATGTCCTCTATGGATTGGAAGTTAAACTTGTTCGCTGCTTCCTCATAATTCTCTTCGGTTTGGGCTTCCTTCAATTCGAATCCACGGGATTTAATCTCCGCTTCAATCATCTCTTTGCCCTTGGCAACATTCTCTTCCCGTTTTTCGCGCTTAAACCATTGCTTAATTTTGTTGCGGGCCTGTGCCGACTTGGCAATCTTAAGCCAGTCCTGACTCGGACCATACGAGTGCTTGGAAGTGAGAATCTCAACGATATCGCCCGTTTTGAGTGCATGATCCAGTGGAACAATCTTGCCGTTCACTTTGGCTCCGATACAGCGATTACCTACCGCAGAGTGAATCCGATAGGCGAAGTCGAGGGGCACTGACCCTTTGGGGAGCTCGATTACTTCTCCCTTTGGCGTAAATACGAAAACCGTATCAGAGAACAAATCCTGCTTGAGTGATTCCATGAATTCCTGGGCATTCGGCGCTTCCTCTTGTCCACCCTGGATAATCTCACGCAAATTACCGATCTTCTCTTCGAACGATCCCTGTACCTGTCCTGTTCCCTCTTTGTACGCCCAGTGTGCCGCAATCCCGATCTCTGCCGTCTGATGCATTTCCATCGTACGGATCTGGACTTCGAGCGGATCACCTTTGGGACCTATTACAGTGGTGTGCAAGGACTGATACATGTTCGCTTTGGGCATTGCGATATAGTCTTTGAACCGGCCTGGCATCGGCTTCCACAGCGTGTGCACAATCCCCAGGACTGCATAACAGTCACGAATATCATGAACAATAATTCGCAGGGCAAGTAAATCATAGATTTCATTAAACTGCTTGCTTTGGGAAGTCATCTTCTTGTAGATACTGAAAATATGTTTCGGACGTCCAGAAATGTCAGCCTCAATGTGCAGCTCTTTCAATTTCTCCTGAATCATATCAGTCGCTTCACTAATGTACTCTTCTCGTTCGGTCCGCTTTTTTTGCATCAGATTGACGATGCGATAGTATTGCTGCGGGTTCAGATAACGAAGGGAGATATCTTCCAATTCCCATTTGACTGATGCGATCCCCAAGCGATGGGCGAGAGGTGCAAAAATCTCCAGCGTCTCGTCTGAAATCTCACGTTGTTTTTCTTCTGACATATGCTTCAACGTCCGCATATTGTGCAGACGGTCAGCAAGCTTGATCAATATCACACGAATATCTTGAGCCATGGCAACGAGCATTTTCCGATGGTTTTCTGCAAGCTGCTCTTCTTTTGATTTATACTTAATCTTTTCGAGCTTGGTTACCCCATCGACAAGTGCTGCGACATCTTCGCCGAATTGCTGGCGAAGCATATCAAGCGTAATCTCTGTATCCTCTACGACATCATGAAGAAAGCCAGCAGCGACCGTCGTAGCATCCAGTCTGAGATTGACGAGGATACCTGCAACCGCAATGGGATGCATGATGTAAGGAACGCCTGACTTGCGTATTTGCCCCTCATGCGCCTTGGCTGCCAGTTGATAGGCATTGCTGATCAACGTGACATCTTCTGGTGGCATATAGGTGCTTGCTTTCTTAATTACCTCATCAACACCCGTTGTCATAATTCCCTTCCCTTATCCTCCAAATCAGAATAACTTCCAAAAAGAAGCGATTTATTATTCTCGTTCTAAAGGGTATAAAGAACCCGTTATTATGCTCAAGTATATGTCTGTTCCAATGTTAGAAAAAAACTGTTTCATATTATTATCTTGTATGGAAGCTGTATTGTAAAGGTTTAGAATGTGAAAAGAAAAAACGGGCATAAGTAGCCCGTTCGTTCTGTCCTAGTATTGGACGAGTGACTTGACTGGGAAATCTTTCATTTGACTGCGTCCATCCAAATACGAAAGTTCGATCAGGAAGGTTGCACCCACTACTACACCGCCCAATTGCTCGATCAGTTTGATAGTAGTGCCAATCGTGCCGCCAGTTGCCAGCAAATCATCCGCTATTAACACTCTTTGACCTGGTTTGATTGCGTCAATATGCATCGCCAGGGCATCTTTTCCGTATTCCAGGCTGTAGTCTTCCTTGATCGACTCGTAAGGCAGTTTGCCTGATTTGCGAACAGGAATAAAACCGACTCCGAGGGCATACGAAAGTGGTGCGCCAACTACAAATCCACGCGCTTCTGGCCCAGCAATTACGTCAACATTGAGATCTTTGGCAAAGTCAGCCAATTCATTAATTGCTGCTTTATATGCTTCACCGTTTTGGAGCAGAGTGGTGATGTCTTTGAAGCGAATGCCTGGTTGAGGGAAGTCTGGAATCACACGAATATAATCTTTGAAATTCATTGAATAAATCCTCCTAGGAGACGGCTGTAACCATCCATTGATTCATATAGTTAGATAACTCTTCTTGTGAAGATAGTAATAACTCTGTTGCGAGATTTGCTTCTTCTTTCCAATCCGCATACAAACGAGAATGATCGAGTGAATTTTTGGTCGGTTCTGGGTGCAAGCTGACTTGCTGCTCTTCTTTTTGCAGAATACCAAGTTCTGTGAATACGGCAATCATTGCATCCAATTTCTTTCTTTTCCAATCCAGCTTCTTTGCCAGCGCATCAAGCTGAATGTGAGTAATCGTGCGGTGCTGATGGAAGACTTGATACAGTCGTTTGAATTGGTCCCTTGTTGGTACATCAATCTTATCAAAGTTCTGATTTCCATCGCCAAAAAGGACGTAGATCCGTTTGCAATCTGGGAATGCTCGCAAGATTTGCTCCAGAACCGCTTTTTGTTTGGGCAAGTCATAGAAAACCAGAGAATGACAACGACTTCCACGCACATCATATTCACGCAGAGCTTGCTGTAGTGCAGACAGATCGTTTGCAAACAAGCAATTGATCTGCAAAGGATCGGTTACACTTTCCTGCCCTTTTTGGAAGTGGTCTTCCTGAAAAAAGACGGTGAGCACTCCTGTTTGCCTTGAGAGCTCCATCCACTTTTTCTCTTTATCTTTCATCCCCCGCCAATCAAACAATTGACGATGGCGAATAGCTATGTCTTTCATCACAAATTGTGGTTTGCGGTTTCCGTTCCACTCATTAATCGAAAGCTCCCCTATGACTTCAGCCACAGCAGAAGGAGTGATCTCATCACTGACATGTGCCATCGAAAAGCCGATTGCGTCAACAGCCACACTGCTTCGAGCAAGCGAACACTTCAAGTGAGAATCATCCCGTCCTATCTTGCGAAGCCCTGCCAGGGAAACATCCTTAATCATCACAACTGGTGTGGGATTCCCCATGCCAAACGGTGCCAACTTCTCAAAAGCCTCGATCGTGTCAATTTTCACATCGTCAATGGACATGGACAAATCAACTCTTGCCAGCGGAATTAAATCCTCTTCCGTAAGGCTTTGTCTTGCATACTGGTTCAGTTGCGTACGAAGTTGTTCAACATTGTCCACTGGCAGTGTCATCCCTGCTGCCATTGTGTGTCCGCCATAATGAGGCAACAGTTCCTTGCAACTGGTAAGTGCCTCATATAGATCGAACCCTGCGATGCTTCTTGCTGATCCCTTGGCTGTCCCTTTTACCGGATCGATACAAAGAATAATCGTCGGACGGTAAAATTTTTCCACCATTCGGGAGGCAACAATCCCTACAACCCCCGGATTCCAGCCTTCTTTAGCAAGCACCAGAACGTGCTGATCGCCAGGAGGATAATGCTGAAGCACCATTTCTTCGGCTTCAACCGTAATCAATTGGACAAGTTCCTGTCTTTCCTGATTAAGCTGATCTAATGTACGTGCATACTGTTCTGCCTGCGTCATGTCCGTTTCAATCAACAGCTTGACGGCTGCCTCGGCAGTCTCCAGACGCCCTCCCGCATTGATTCTTGGAGCAATGGCGAAACCAACATGCCCTGCGGTTAATTCTTTATCATCAAGGCCGCATACTCGAATGAGAGCTTTCATCCCGATATGCGTTGTTCGATTAAGTTTTTGCAAACCATAAGTAGCCAAAAGACGATTTTCATCCACCAATGGAACCAAATCACCGATGGTTCCAATTGCAGCCAAATCGGCCAGATGCATCGGCGGCTCACCAAATAGAGCATGTGCCAGCTTGAAAGCAACACCTACCCCGGCCAGCATATCAAACGGGTACGAGCAGCCTGGCTTCTTTGGGTTAATGACAGCGTAAGCATCGGGCAGTATGTCAGGAGGTTCATGATGATCCGTAACAATGACATCAAGCCCAAGCTGATTCGCATGCGCCACCTGCTCCACGGCACTGATGCCAGTATCCACTGTTATGATTAACTTAAAGCCTCTTTCGTGTATCGTTGTGATCGCATCCACGTTTAACCCGTAACCTTCTGTAAAACGATTCGGTATGTAGTAGTCAAACACGGCACCCAGTTGGCGCATCACATGAATCATTAAGGTTGTCGAACTGACACCATCCGCATCGTAATCACCGTACAAACAAATCGGCTCTTTTGTTTCAATAGCCAATCTTATTCGATCGACTGCTTGCTTCATCCCGTCAAGCAAGTACGGGTCATGAAACTGATCAGTATTTACATTCAAAAAGGCGTGGGCTCTCTCGACCGTGTCAATCCCACGGATGACCAATAATTTGGCCAAAAGAGGGGAAATGCCACATTCACGTGCAATCGTATCGCTTGCCTTTTCGTCATATGGAGTTAATTGCCAACGTGATTTCGCCTGTAACAAGAGTTCGTCCCTCCAATCCCAATTTCTAATTATATTAGAAAACGGAATCTTCGCCAAGTATCATCCACTTTCCAGAAAGCATTCCCGCGAAAGGAATGAACAATTGATGGCGGGTACCAGGGATTGTTGAAACGGGGACTAATGTAAAAACTCGCGGTCTTCCTCGTGATGCTGCGGAGCACCCGCGATCGGAAAGACGGAATCATACGGATTGATATGAATAAATACATCCCGGACATTCTCGTGCTGCTTCATCAGAGCCAGCTTCACCTGTTTGCCGATTGCATGACCTTGTTCAACCGTAATATGCGGGTCTACGCCTACTTTCACATCGACAATCACGTAGTGGCCATGCTCTCTGGCGTGCAATTGATCCACTCGAAGCACCCCAGGTACAGCTTCACATGTTTCGATTAACGGCTGTTTCTCTTCCTGATGCAGGACGTGATCCAGCGTGGTATGTATCGATTCCATCAAAATGTCATAAGCCATTTTCAGAACGAGTGCAGAGACGAACACCCCTGCAACAGGGTCTAAATAAACCATCCACGGTATGGCCAGATATTCACCGAGAATCGCCCCACCGATCCCGATAAGTGCGGCAAAAGATGAGTAGACATCCGATCGATGCTCCCATGCATTGGCGATCAGGGAAGGGCTGTTCAATTTTTTACCGAGGTTGTATTTGTAGCGAAACATCCACTCTTTCACTGCCATAGAGCCGATTGCCGCCCAAACCGCTATCATTGCTGGTGCTTTCAGTGGCTCAAACATGGATTGGACGGATGAACTTCCAATTTCAAATCCGACAATCGCCAAAAGCACGGCAACGATGATGGAAGCGATGGATTCCGCTTTTCCGTGACCATAGGGATGATCTTCATCAGGTGGTGCTTCTGCCGCACGAAGTCCAATCAGAACAGCGATAGACCCAATCACATCGGAGGCCGAATGAGCAGCATCAGCAATCAGTGCCTGTGACTTCGCCATGATCCCGATGACCAGTTTTGCCGCAGCTAACAAAATGTTGCCGATAATTCCTACCCAGGCACCGAACTGCGCTTTTGCTAACCGATCGTCCATCTCTGTAATATCCCCCTTATCATGTGTGATTGAGGCAAGTAAGGAAAGAAGAGCCGCGGAACAGTACCGCGGCCATAGTTTTTACGAGTATTTTATGCTTCATTCGGGGTTGGAGCTAAACGTTTTTTTGCCATTTCACGTTTTTTCAGCGAAACCCAAACCTGTGCCGCAATGAAGATGGAAGAGTACGTACCACTAAGCAAACCGAAAATGAGACAGATGGAGAAATTGCGTATCCCCTCTCCACCAAGTACCGCAATCGCTAATGCTGTAAAGAATACAGTTGCAACCGTGTAGAAGGAGCGGCGCATGGTTTGCCACAAGCTCACATTGACCATATGCTCCAGTTCTTCAACCGTACGTACTTTCATAAGACGCAGGTTTTCACGAATCCGGTCAAAAATTACGATGGTATCGTTGATGGAATAACCAACAATCGTCAAGATCGCTGCAATAAAGGTCAAATCAATTTCGATTTCAATAATCGAGAACAATGCAATCGGAATGAACACGTCATGCAAGAGTGCAATTACACACGCAATCCCAAATAGAAATTGAAAGCGAATGGCGATATAAATAACAATCCCGACAGAAGCGAGCAGAATCGCAACCATTGCTTTCTGGACTAGCTCTTGCGCAATAATTGGTGATACCGTTGATTCCTGTTTCGATACCTGATCACCATATTTTGCTTTTAGCGCTTTTTCAACAGCTTCCAGCTTGGTTGCCTCGATTGGCTGATCAAAAGTCGTTGTTCCCTGATCATTATTATTCCCCATTTTGGCAACTGGCTTGAATACGACTTCAGGAATTTGCTGTTTGATAATGGCATCCACATCTGCCGTGTTGAATTCTTTACCGATAAAAACATCCAGTCGCGTACCTGATTTGAAATCTACTCCCAGATTAAAACCAAAGATCAACATGGAGAGGAATCCCAAAACAAGAATGGCTCCTGACAAGGCAAAGAATTTTCTCCGGTTTTTGACGATATCAAACTTGATCACGTCATTATGATCGTTTTTATTTTTCTTAGAGCTCACCGATATCACTCTCCTTTACACCAAACCATTTCGGTTTGTTGAACATGTTGGCTTTAAGTACCATCCAGAGAAGGAGACGAGAGCCGAATACATTCGTGATCAAGCTTACAATCAAGGTCATTGTCAAGATAATTGCAAAGCCTTGAATGGAGCTGGAACCAAAATAGAATAAAACAGCACAAGCAATCATCGTAGTTACGTGTGAGTCAATGATGGTGATAAAGGAACGGCGTTGACCGGCACGGAACGAAGAAAGAATCGTTTTACCGCTGCGAATCTCTTCTTGGATGCGCTCATAGGTGATGATGTTGGCGTCAACAGCCATACCAACTGCCAGGATAAAACCGGCGATACCTGGAAGGGTAAGTGTTGCATTCATCCAATCCAGAATGACCAAACAAGAATACGCAAACACAACAAGTGTAATGTTAGCGATCATACCTGGCATGCGGTAAACAGCAAGCATGAACAAAAAGATAGCTGCTGCGCCTATATACCCAGCAAAAATGGTGTCATGCAAGGCTTTCACACCAAGACTTGCACCTACTGCCGTTGCCTGCATCTCTACCAGTTTGGCAGGAAGTGCACCTGAATTCAGGATGTCAGCCAGCTCCTGTGCGGACTCTACCGTGTAATTCCCTGTAATTTGGGCACTTCCGCCAGAGATGACAGACTGAATCGTTGGATTCGTCAGCATATCTTCATCGAGGAATATCGCTACTTGCTTACCCAGATTCACACGAGTTACCTCTTCGAATTTCTCCGCTTCAGCAAACTTCAATGTAACCAATGGGCGTTTCAGATCATCATATCCTACACCTGCTCCGCCTGGCGCAAGATCATTACCACGAAGAACAATTTTTCCTGTTTCGTCACGGAACGTTAGAACGGCTGGCTTGCCGATCAGTTCACGCAGCTTCTCCTGATTGGTGACCCCTGCAAGACGAACACGGATACGGTCTGGATTTTCAACCGAGATTTCAGGTTCGGCAACCCCACCGATATTTACCCGCTTTTCCACCATTTGAGCAGTTGCTTTGAGAAGCTCTGTGGTTACTTGCTGGCCTTGCTCTAATGGCTCAACTTTATACAGAATCTCGAAACCACCCTTAAGGTCTAATCCCAGTTTAATGTTTTGCGAGACTTGTCCTGTTGTCGTAAACATTAATCCGCCCAATGCGGCGATTACGAGCAAGAAGAGCATGAATCTACTCCATTTAATCATCTACTCGAATGCTCCTTTCCCTCTACGGCTAACCCTTTATCGATATTTCTAGCCAATATTCCAATTATAACGAAGTCAAAAAATGCATGTCAAATCGAACCGGAATTCTTGTACATATTAATCATCAGCCAATTCATGTACTTGTTTGGTTTTAGTGACAAAATATCATTTACTAGCTTGTGTTTCAGCGGTATTTCTTTATACGAACCAAACACACAATCCCAAATATCTTGGCCTGTCACATTATCATATCCGAGCATAGCGAATTCTTCCGCCTTACTCTCGCAAATTTCAGCCAATTCTTCAAACATTGCTTCCTTATTCAGGGCATCTTTATTTGACATCCGCCATCCACCTTTCACTTTCACTTCCGCCCCACTTTGCCACTCGGAGACCGAAAAACAGTCATGCAATGCTAAGCAAGTCCATATTGTAACAGTAGGACCCTGCTCCATAAATGTGTGTTCAAAAAGGAGGACAAACAGAGCCTCGAAGTTCAAGGCGCCGAAGAACCGAGCAGCGGAGCGTAGGTGAGTCTACGTGAGCAGCGGAGGAGCAAGGCAACGCAGAAATTCGAACGCTATGTTTCCCGGACTTTTTGAACATCCACCATAAGAATTTTTGAAAAGAAAGGGCTCAAACATGAGACAATCCTTTTTATATGGAACCATTATACTGATTGCTGCTGGCGCTGTAACCAAGGTATTGGGTTTTGCCCATCGAATTATTCTCTCCCGAATCATCGGAGCAGAAGGGATGGGTCTATACCAGATGGTTGTACCCATCCTCTATTTTCTCATTACACTCACCACATTCGGGTTGCCTGTTGCCATTGCCAAGCAAGTGGCAGAGACTGAGGCAATAAACGATGTCAGACAGACCAAGAGGTTTCTCGTTCTTTCCTTGCTGATCGCAACAGGGTTAAGTCTGCTCGTATGTATTGTTTTGCTGGTTAGCGCTCATCTCCTGGTCGGTTGGATATTTGCAGATGTCCGTGCCTATATTGTTTTACTTGCTGCACTACCTGTCATACCGATTGCGAGCATATCAGCAGTCCTGAGAGGGTACTTCCAGGGAAAACACAATATGACACCAACTGCACTTTCTCAACTCATTGAACAAGTGGTTCGCATGGCGCTTGTCGTGGTCATGACGATCAGTTTTCTGGACAAGGGAATCGAGTACGCTGCAGCTGGTGCGGTTGGAAGTATTATTTTTGGCGAACTAAGCGGACTTCTATATATTATCTGGCAAATCCGCAAAGGTACACACCAAGCAGCTACAAAGATGATGAAAAAATCGATTATTTCCTCCTTCAACGAAAGCAAGGAGAGCTTACGCCAGCTTTTCAGCGTATCCCTCCCTGTCACGATGAGTAAAATTGTTGGTTCAATCGCCTATGTTCTAGAACCGATGATTGTTCCGTTTGCTCTCGTACTGGCAGGATTGCAAACTGCTCATGCAACGTCATTGTATGGGCAATTTTCCGGCATGGCTGTTCCTTTGTTGCTTTTTCCGACATTCCTTACCTATTCCCTGTCTGTGTCACTAGTTCCTGCTGTAGCAGAAGCTGCCTTTCAAAAAAATGCCAGATTGGTTCACCGTCGAATTTATCAAGCGATGCGAGTGACACTTGTCATCGGTGCACCATGCGCTGTGCTGCTCTATATTTTTGCCGAACCCTTGTGCCATTTGTTATATGGCAATGCAGAGGTGGGGGAACTTCTTAAGGCAATGGCTCCGTTTTCCATCTTCCTGTTCTTTCAGGCTCCACTGGCTGCTGCCTTGCAGGGGCTGGATCAGGCCAATGTTGTTTTTCGCAACACATTGATTGGCGCAATCATAAAAACCTCAGCCATGTTTCTGTTAACCTCTCAACCTGCATTTGGTATTCACGGTGCCATCCTCGCGCTGAATCTTGGCATTACACTGGTAACTCTGTTGCATTTTGCCAGCTTGATGAAAGGCATCGGGTTTACGATCGATTTTATGGAATTTACGAAAATCGGAGCAGCGATGGTTGCTATGGGGTACGCTGGATCGTATATGGCCAGTCATTGGTTTGATCATGTCAGCATTGGCAAAATGCTGCTTATCTGCTCGATCTCAAGCGGTATGCTGTATCTACTTCTCTTGATCGCTCTCAAAGTGCTCGGTAGGCAAGACGTCCAGCGCATCCCATGGATCGGTGAGCAATTAGCCATCTTTTTCCCCCGCCGTTAGTTCGAACGGTTGGGGTCATCTTTTTTATCGATGAAAATGATACCCCGATTATCGATACTGCAAAAACTTACCTCTTTGAAACTTTTGATTCCGAATTTTCGAATTTCCTGTTTGAGCCAAAACGTATTTTGACCAATTCGATTCAGAGCCTCTTCTCTGATTTTCCCATCAATAATCAAAGGTATCGGGAGTCCCGTGTAGGTTACTTTGGAGACAGGCTGCTTCGGAGGCAAGCCTAAATCCTCCCTCGTGACAGGATGCTTCTCTTCTTTCGGAAACACACTGATATCACCCGTCGGTTCAAGCAAGGCAAACTCGACATCAGCAAAATTGTTTATGTTTTTTCGACGCAATTGTACCATCAAGTCATCCAGATTGAGTCGGTTTCGACGTAACACCTCTTCACGAATTTCACCGTTCTCGATGACCATTTCAGCAGATCCGTCGACGATATCACGGAACTTTTTGCTTTTGAGCGAAATATAAGCAAGTCCTATTTCCAGCACCCCGATTAAAAGCATCGGCAAATAAAAATGAATGGCGGGCCGGTCGACATTCTCTATCACAAGAACAGCCATTTCAGCGAGCATGATGGAGATAACCACGTCAAAAACAGACATTTTACCTAACTCTCGTTTACCCATTAACCGTAGCAGCACGAGTATAAAAAAATACGTGAAAAGGGTACGCATCAAAATGGTCGTTATTTCCACTTTGGACCGAACCTCCCCTCCAGAGAATCATTTCTATTCTCTGCTTAGGAAAACGGCTCTATGCGTACCAGTTTTCACATATGGTTAGTAACGCTATGTTTCCCGGACTTTTTGAACTTCCTTCACAGCCATTTCTTTCGTTTGAACAGATACAGCATCCCCGCACACATCGACACCATGACAAACAAGGCAATGGCAAGCATAATCGGTTCCGCCTCATGTCCCAGCCAACTAAATGTATTCATCCCGAACAATCCGGTGATAAAGGTAAGCGGCAGGATGATCGTCGAGATGATCGTCAGGACTCGCATGGTTTCTGTTGTTTTAGCACTGATAATCGTGTAGTACGTATCAAGTGCACCGTTCACGAGGTCACGGAACGTCTCGGTTGAGTCTGATATCCGCTCCAGGTGATCGGTCAGGTCAGAATAGAAGGGAACATTATCTTCGGAGATATCAAACGAATAACGTCCGTTTACATTGGCGAAAATCCGTTTTTGCGGCATAATCACCCGTCGAATCAGGATAATCGTTCTCTTCAACGCAAGGAATTCTTCCGTAATCTCTTCCATCTGATGCTCATAAATCTCGTCTTCCAGCTCGTCGATACGGACACTGATTCGATCCATAATCGGGAAATATTCATCGGTAATACCGTCCACGATGGCATACAGCAAATAATCGGGACCACGATTCATAAATGCTTTGCTTCGATGGCACTGGGCAGCGATTCGGCCGATGGTATTCATCGGTGACTTATGGATGGTAACGATGTAATTCGGCCCTAAAAAAACGTTTAACTCGACCGTAGTAATCTCATTGTCACTTTCTTCGTTATATCGCAGCGCATGAAAAACAAAAAAGAAATAATCCTCATAATTATCTACCTTGGCACGTGGACTTACATGAAGACAATCCTCAATTGCTAACGGGTGAAAGTCAAAGATTCGAGCGATATACGGAAGCTCATGATTGCCCACGTCATACAGATCAATCCACAGAAGGTCTTCGGGAGAACGCAACCAATCATCCTTCGTTGCAAGATCGACATCATGATACATCTTTTGTTCTGAATGATTATAGAAGTAAGTTTTTATCATATCGCTCACCACCCTATCTGGTTCCACCATTCATCATACGAAAAAACACCGATATGTTCAACGCAGAAGATGAATATCACGTCCAAGCTTTTCATATAAATGGTACAAACTCAAGTGCAGGGGAGGTTACTTGGTATGCGAACAACTACGGCCTCAGTTGTTTCGGGGCTCCTATTTACTTTTGGCCTAGTGTTGATCGGGTCTTTGCTGACAGCGTTGTTACTCCAATTTACTGACTTACGAGAAAATTCACTTCCTTATTTTACGTACGCCATAAATACAATCGGGCTCTTAATTGGCGGCATTGTTACGGGCAGAAAATGCGGGGCAAAGGGCTGGTACTATGGCGGATTGACGGGCCTCGCCTACTTTACGCTCGTCCTGCTGATCGGATTCCTCGGTTTCGATGCTCCGCTGCAACTCATGACGCTGCTCTATCTCATCGGAGCGTTCGTCGTGAGCGCCATGGGTGGTGCCATTGGTGTGAATATGGCACGTAGATAAACGACTACACTCCACAAAAGTAATTTCGTAAAAAAAAGAAAGCAGGTCGCTTGTAAACGGCCTGCTTCTTTCTATGGGGTCAATGATTATGCTTCTTTTTCTTTTTCAGTAGACGCTGCAGGTGGTGTTGTTACCTCACTGCTTGCAGTCACACTGTTAATTGCTGCACGATCAAATGTTACATTCGTGTTGTGAGCCACACGAAGCACAACTGAATCATCAGTCAACTCTTGAATAGTACCGTGCATTCCACCAATTGTTATCACTTTGTCACCCTTTTTAATGGCTGCGAGCATGGCATTGCGTTGCTTGTTTTTTTTCTGTTGCGGACGAATTAACAGGAAATAAAAAATCGCAAACATAATCACTAAAGGTAAAATGCTTTCCAATCCTTGCACTACAAATTCCTCCTTAGCATGTTAGAAAGATCTATCTTCACCCAAACCATACTGGGCAAAAAACTGGTTGCGGAAATCGCCGAGGCGGTCTTCTGCAATTGCTTGACGTACCTGCTCCATTAACTTGATCAAGAAATGCAGGTTATGATACGTGGTCAAACGTATACCAAATGTTTCTTCTGCTTTAATCAGGTGACGAATATACGCTCTCGTGTAATTACGGCATGTATAGCAGTCACAATTTGGATCAAGCGGAGTGAAATCTTCGGCAAATTTGGCATTCCGGATCACGAGACGCCCCTGGCTTGTCATGCATGTACCATTGCGTGCAATACGGGTAGGCAATACACAGTCAAACATATCGATTCCACGCATGGCTCCTTCAATCAAAGCATCCGGTGAGCCGACACCCATTAAATAACGCGGTTTGTTGCTAGGCAAAAGTGGAACTGTATAGTCCAACACTTCATACATGAGCGGGAATGGCTCTCCCACACTCAATCCACCAACCGCATATCCAGGAAAATCGAGAGAAATGAGATCACGAGCACTTTGTTCACGCAGGTCACGGTACATTCCGCCCTGCACAATTCCAAATAAAGCTTGTCTATCTGGATTTTTATGCGCTTTGAGACAGCGTTCTGCCCAACGTGTCGTTCTCTCCATGGATTGTTTTACATAATCATATTCGGCTGGGTACGGCGCACATTCGTCAAATGCCATCATAATGTCTGCGCCAAGCGAGTTCTGAATATTGGTTGCCTCTTCCGGCCCGATAAACAGCTTTTCTCCATTTAGATGGGAACGGAACGAGACGCCTTCTTCAGTAATCTTCCGCAGATTGCTCAGACTGAAAACCTGAAAACCCCCACTGTCAGTAAGGATCGCTCCTGGCCAATTCATAAACTTATGTAAGCCACCAGCTTTTTCTACAATTTTATGTCCTGGCCGTAAAAACAAATGATATGTATTACTTAAAATAATGCCCGCACCCATCTCCCCGACTTCTTCCGGGCTCATGGTCTTAACTGTCGCCTGCGTACCTACAGGCATAAAAACGGGCGTATCAATTGTCCCATGTGGGGTATGTAGCTTGCCTAATCTTGCTCCGGTCTGTTTGCATGTTTTGATTAATTCATAACGAACTGCCAAATAAGTTGCACTCCTTGATAGATCATCTTCTTTCCACGTCTCCTTATTATAGTGTGATTGAGAAAGATTCACAAGGCAAGAAGCACGATAAGCCCTTGAATCTCTTGCTCAAGGGCTTTTTGGGAAAGCGCTAACACTGAAAAAAATAATACAATTGATAAGATCATCAGATGACCCCAGACAACATTACTCGTTAATTCGACTTACCAGATTACTCATCGATTCTTCAATGGTCATGATATTTCCTGAGATGGATCGTAGCGCCATAAGAACTTCCTGGTTCACTTCCTTGTTCTCTGCGACCTTTTCGGAAATAATTCGGAATACGTCACGGATATCATTCAGTACGGTTTGAACATTTTCTACAGACGTTTGGCTCGTTGCCGCCAGCTTGCGAACTTCATTGGCAACGACCGCAAAGCCTTTGCCTTGTTCACCGACTCTGGCGGCCTCAATTGCTGCATTTAACCCGATCAGATTACTTTGAGAGGCAATATTTTTAATCAGTTTAAAAACCTCTTCAATTCTCTGCATTTTCTCACCGGAGCTCATTGCAATTTCATGTGTGGTTTGGCTGGAAATGGCTACATTCTCAGCTCCAGCAGTCAGTTGTTGTACGGTTGCAACAATGCCATGCAATTGTTCATTTATATCTTGGACGACATGGGTAAGATGCTGTAATTGCGCTTGGTTTTGCAGCCAAAGCTGAATGGTTCTCGCTGCCAATCCAATTAACGGACGAACCTCGACTGGATCACCAGAGATCCCCATCGCTGCCAACCTTTGATTCTCAAAAATGATCGGAATATTAATTCCCGCTTTCATTTTGCCGCCTGAAGCTTTCTCTTGCTCAAACGTTACTACACCCTCTTTAAGCATTCCCTCGACGACTTGCCTTGCTGTCTCATGCGTAGATCCAATTCTCTCCTTTTTGGTTGCAGCAAAAATCGTGCCTTGTCGATTGACTAAAATGACATGACGACCTGTCTCCTCCAAAAAGATATCACAGACCTTTTGTGCAAATTCGGCAGAAAGCAATTCTTCGTGTGTACTCACGTTCCCATCCCCCTGTTCTCTATTCAATAATTAACATTGCATCCCCGAAGCTGAAGAACCGGTATTCTTCTTGTACCGCTGTATGATAGGCTGCCAAAACATTCTCACGTCCAGCCAATGCGCTCACGAGCATGACCAACGTGGATTTAGGCAGGTGGAAATTCGTTAACAAGCCTTCGATTACGGTGAACTGATAACCCGGATGAATAAAAATATCCGTCCAGCCCGATTGAGCAACAACCTGTCCGCTGTTTGTGCTACCTACCGTCTCCAGCACTCGACAGGACGTTGTTCCAACGGCAATGACACGTCTTCCCTCAACTTTTGCCTGCTGTACAATTCTTGCGGTTTCGGAAGACAGCTCATAGTACTCTGAGTGCATCACATGCTCATCAATCGTCTCAGCACTCACCGGGCGAAATGTACCCAAGCCGACATGAAGGGTGACAAAAGCCAGTTGTATGCCTTTTTGCTCTAATTGATTCAGGTACTCACGAGTAAAATGCAGTCCTGCTGTCGGGGCTGCTGCTGAACCTCGTTCCTTTGCATAAACTGTTTGATACCTTTCTTTGTCATCTAGTTGTGCATGGATATAAGGCGGCAGAGGCATCGAGCCAAGCTGGTCCAAAACCTCATAGAAAATACCACTATACTCAAAGCGCACAATTCGTCCGCCTACTTCTGTCGTATCTTCACAGACACAACGCAACAGACCATCTCCGAATTGGATGACACTTCCCGGCTTCACCCGTTTTCCAGGCTTGACCAATGTTTCCCAGCGATCATCGCCCAGTGATTTCAACAGAAGAACCTCAATTTTGGCTCCCGTATCTTCTTTTACCCCGATTAACCGTGCAGGAAGTACCCGGCTGTCATTCAACACGAGTACATCTCCTGGCAGTAAATAATCAATCAGGTCTGTAAATTGTTTATGTTCAATTTGTCCGGTCTCTTTGTGTAAAACCAGCAGTCGAGATGACGTCCTATCCTCGAGCGGATGTTGGGCGATTAAACGATCGGGCAAATCAAAATCAAATAGTTGAACATTCACGCTAAAAAACTCCTCTATAAGAACTTGTTCAAAAAGGAGGACAAACAGAGCCTCGAAGGTCAAGGCGCGGAAGACCTGAGCAGCGCAGCGTAGGTGAGTCTACGTGAGCAGCGGAAGGGCAACGCAACGCAGAGATTCGAACGCTATGTTTCCCAGACTTTTTGAACTTCCTCTTCGCTATGGTTCGATGGTGACATCTTGATAATAGTGTTGCAGGATTTGTCGGTAGTCATACCCTTGTTCGGCCAACCCCTTGGCTCCAAACTGGGATACACCGAGTCCATGTCCAAACCCATAGCCTCGAATGACGAATTTAGGTTGTTTGGATGCTACCCGAAACTCATTATTGCCACTAAAAATAATATATTCATCACTGTAGTTGTTTGCTGTGATCGGTCCCACATCATCTGCTCCGACTGCATACAGTTCAAAAGAGGCTTGCGGGAAGTGAACAGTTTTATTATTCGCTCCCAGTACGGTATAAGACCCCATTTGCTCAATCTCAAATTTGGTACTGCGCAGACTGCTGCCGTTTTGCTGAAAAACAGAACGATAGGCATCTGGGCTAGAGGCAGCAATTGCCATTCCATCTGCTTGCATTTCCATAACACGTCCTGAAGGTCCCCGCTTCGTTACCTCAATGGATTCGATCGGAATACTGAACTGAGCAGCTTTGTTACGAGCTTGACTCGCATTTACGATTGCTGTCAATTCCGTCGCTGTATAAGGGCCTCTCGTCCACGAATAGGCGTTTTCCTCCGGCTCAGACGAGATGATGGTTACTTGTGTCCCGATAGGCAAGGTAGTAATGCTGCGATGGTAGGAGGTACTTGGGCCAATCCGGAAGTTGAGATTGTCAATATTCACTCTGCCCTGCATAAGCCCCATTGGATTGCGGGTGTCAGACACATCGATAAAATCACTTCTCACATAGCCGATCGTTCCATCATCCAAAGAAACCTGATACCACGTCATTGCTGTTTCCATCGGACCTGTATCAAAGCTGTCTACTACAGGCAGGTAAGGCACGGGATTCCCCCACACTTCGGAACCGTCTGCCGTCATCCCGCCAGCATTGGAATAAAACAGAGATTGGGCCACTTTTCCCCGATAGCGAATGATCTCACCTGCTGTCTCATCAACCGCTCTTCGAATATCCTCTGCTTCTTTTCCATACCCGTAATACGCTTGCTCGTAGACTGTATCGGAAAGATTGGCGACACCGTATTTGTTTCCTTGTCCAACGGCTCTGGTTCTCGCTAAAACCGCTTGGGTTTTCAAAGCCTCCATCGGCCATCCCGTAACCATTTCGGTACCAACTACCCCGTACAAATACTGTTCGAGGGGAAGCTCGTTTACAACAGTCAAATTGCCTTTGTAATCAGACAGTTCTATCTTGCCACGGTACTTTCGATGATCTCGTTCTTCCACCGTCAACAGACTCTTTGATTTTTTAGGAGTGACATGCAGCTTTACCTGAGGTGAAAAAGCAAAGAGAGGTACGGTATCAAGGTCATTTCCTGATGCAACGACTTCTTTTTTCATGACGACATAGGCAGCTTCATTTGTCTCATTAAAGGAAACTTCCGGGTTGATCCGGGAAGCTGCTGCGATCACCTGGTTCAGTTTTGATTTGGATATTTCGTCTCCTACCCACACCGAATAGACCGGTTTGGAGCCGTTCAACAGAAGCACTGTATGTGCCCTGAGACCAGACGCCTCATAGGCAGACTCCCAGTTGTTTGCTTCTGCCTCTTCCTTGTAGCGGCCTGCCTCCACACGGTACGGCCCGATAATCGAAGGAGCTTGACCGATTTTCGAGCTGACAACTTTACTTTGTGACTGAGCCGCTTCGTATGTGGTGAATGAACCGCTAATTACCTGATACGCCCCATTCTCCTGTGTAATGGACGCATCGAGTTTCTGCTTGTTCAAAAGCTGCGCCACACGCTCTGCTCTCTGCAGGTCACTTGTTTCTTCTACAATCAGAGAAAATTCATCTACACGAAATCTTGCCTGCTTGTCGGAAACAGGAATGGATGCGGAAGCCTGTTTCGCTGTTGCTTTTATTTCGATACCTGCTTCACCCGTTATGGTGACAGAAGGTACGACACCTCGATAGCCCTGCCCGGTGTCCACAAAAAGGGCAACACGAATCATGTCGTCTGCAGCTTTGACGGGTGCACTCATGCTGGGAAGAGTAAGTGAGAGAACGCTTGCAAAGACGAAAATATTTTTGGTTAACCAGCGTTTAGACAATCTGCTCAACTCCTTTACTGGTTCGTTGTAGTCTTCTATGTAATTCTTTGAGCATGGTTTTGGGCCGCGCCAGTCGATGCTCAGGACGTGCAAGTGTCGACGGTGCAACACGGATGTTGCGTTTAGTCGACCGCTAGCGATAGCTTGAGTCGGGTGGCTTTTTTTAGCTTGTCATTTCACGCGTATAACTTCTATGAATTCGTCAAATAAAATGTCTATTCCTGCAACATTTTGTAGTTCAGTATTACTAAATTTTCTTTATTTTATTTGGGGGAAATAAGCCTTTTATCGATGTTCTGCTCGTAACATCCTGTTCATTTATATCGTCATACCATTCGGAAATAATCCTTAGATTAGAAAGGAACTTTCAAGTGAAAAAAAATGGCTTGGCTGCGTATTTCTTGATTATATTGTTGTTTACCTTTGCGGTTTGGTTTGGCATTCAACTTGGTCAGGATGACAAAACACTTGTAGTTGATAATGACAAAGCACTTGTGGAGCTTTTTTTACATGAAAAAGGTTATGAAATCATATCCTCAAAAGGGCTTGTGGAGACGTATGTTCTAACTCATGAGCTTGTTCAAACCTTGCCTTACAAGAGGACTTGGCATCTCCCCGGAAACAATCCCGCCGCTTTGTATGGCAAGCAAATTGACGTGTATCATCACACTGTGAAAAACCATCCACTAGACCTTTTTACATGCTGCAAGATGAAGCCGTCGGGTAAAACAAATACCTTTGTTTTTGTCAGTGAACATCAA
Organism: Brevibacillus nigriterrae; assembly: GCF_049846925.1. Taxonomy (NCBI): domain Bacteria; kingdom Bacillati; phylum Bacillota; class Bacilli; order Caryophanales; family Paenibacillaceae; genus Brevibacillus; species Brevibacillus nigriterrae. The sequence goes on along the minus strand of NZ_JBNCMT010000034.1, from coordinate 31,583 downwards.
ATCGTAGGAGGCACATCATATCCCGTTACACCTGAACCTTTGATGGGTGGTTCCTGGTCTTTAGATGGTACGTCACAGTAACCTTTAAAGAATAAAAAAAGATAGCTTTTGACGGCTATCTTAGTTTCTTTGAACCCAATAACTATTCACCAACAGCGATTGCTTCTATTTCAATCAAAAACTGCTCATTCACCAGTTTACTTACTTCAACCGCCGAACTGGCTGGTGGGTTTTTCGTATTGATATACATATCACGAATGTCACGAACGATCTGTATCTGGGAGAAATCTGTTAAAAAGAAAGTCAATTTTACCACATCGTCAAAACTTGCGTGGGACGCTTCCAATGCTGCTTTAATATTTTCAAATACCTGCTTGGTTTGGGCAGCCAAATCACCTGCGCCTACCAATTCCCCGTTCTGATTCATCGCAACCTGGCCGGAAACATAGATGGTTCTGCCGCTTCGTACTTCTACAACTTGTGTATAGCCATTTCCAGACGGCATCGTTTGTGGATTCCTGAATGTGATTTGCTTTTGATTATTCATCAAACTCATTCCTTTTCCATGGACTTATAAATATACAATACACCCTTTATTCTCCAAATCGTCCAACCATTTTGCTACTTTCAAATTTTTGTTCCATCGCAAGTCCAGCTTCTCCAGGTTTTCAAGGTATGTAATAGAATCAGGAATTTCTTTCAGATCGTTTTCTCTCAAGTCCAGTTCGATGAGATTGCTTAATCCACCTGCTTCCTCAGGCAGTTCCGTTAGTTTGTTTGTACGTAGATTTAATCTTCGTAATTTTTTCAGATTGCCAATGGATTTCGGCAGTCCTTTCAGCTTGTTGTCTTCCAGATCTAAGATGCGGAGTTGCTCCAGATTCCCTAGTCTTTCTGGCAAGTTTTTCAATTGATTGCCGTATAGATGCATTTCCCTCAGGTTCGTGATCGTAGTTAGCGATTCGGGAAGTTGCTCGATTTGATTGTGATACAATCGTAATTCAATAAGACTCTTTAAATTGCCCATGCTGGGAGGCAACCCTTTCAAACGATTGTCGGTCACATTCAAGTACTTTAGCTGATAAAGCTCACAAATCTCATCTGGCAGGTGTTCAAACTGATTATTGCTCAGATAGAGAAACGAATCCAGACTCGTTAACAGTCCGATCTCTTTAGGCAATTTCTTCAGTTTATTGTGACCAAGATCGAGCATTCTCAAATTGATCAGGTTTTTGATTCCCTCCGACAATTCTTCGATTTCATTTCCAGCGTAATTTAGTACCTCTAATTCCCGTTGCTGCAAAAAGAGTCTTTCCGGTATTTCCTCAATCCGATTGTTATATAGACTTAACTCGATCAGGTGATTCGCTTCAAACACGACTTCTGGTGTCTCTGTCAATCCTTTTCCATCAAAGTTTAACTTCATTAAAAACTTCCCTTCTCATCTGGCATAAAACAGGATGAATACCTTCCTAATAACAGAAAAGATAGCTTTTGACGGCTATCTTCTGGTGTTTGATCGCTTGTGTAGTTTGCCAACTATTTAAATAAGCGGAACAAATAGCTTCCGAGCGATAACAAGATGCTGATGATAATACAGGTGACAATCGGAAAGTACACCTTCACATTCTCTTTTTCTACCACGATGTCTCCCGGCAGTTTTCCCAATGGAAGGAACCGGCCACCGATTTGCCACAGCAGTCCAATCACGATCAAAAGTGCACCAATTCCAATCAAGAGCTTGGGGAATGAACTCATTCCTTCATCTCCCTCCCAAAGTGGTAATAAGCACTTGGTGTCACAACCCGTCCTCGTGGAGTTCGTTGCAAAAAGCCAATTTGCAGCAGGTATGGTTCATACACATCTTCAATGGTCTGAGACTCTTCCCCGATCGTCGCAGCAATTGTGTCCAGACCGACTGGGCCACCCGCAAATTTATCCATGATCGCAAGCAGTAATTTATGATCCACATGATCGAGTCCACAAGCATCTACCTGTAGTCTCTCCAATGCCTCATGGGCTATTTCCGTCGTAATCATGCCTTCACCCTGTACCTGGGCAAAGTCACGTACACGCTTTAACAGGCGGTTCGCTACCCTTGGTGTTCCCCTTGAACGTTTGGCCACTTCGATTGCTCCGCCCTCTGCAATGCCGATTTGTAATATGTCGGCTGCACGGCTGACGATAAAACTCAGTTCATCCACCGTGTAGTATTCGAGGCGGTTGACGACACCAAAGCGATCACGCAACGGAGAAGAAAGCAGGCCCGCTCGTGTGGTCGCACCGATTAGTGTAAATGATGGAAGATCGAGTCGAACGCTCCTTGCACTCGGCCCTTTGCCGATCATGATATCCAGCGCAAAATCCTCCATCGCAGAGTACAATACCTCTTCGGCTGTCCGATGCAGTCGGTGAATCTCGTCGATGAAAAGGACATCTCCTTCTTGCAGGTTTGTCAAAATCGCTGCCAAATCACCGGGACGCTCGATAGCAGGCCCTGATGTCGTGCGAATATTTACACCCAACTCATTTGCGATAATCTGGGAAAGTGTCGTTTTCCCAAGCCCTGGAGGACCGTACAATAAGACGTGGTCCAGTGATTCCTTGCGCATTTTAGCTGCTTCAATAAACACCTTCAGATTCTCTTTTACTTGAGACTGTCCGATGTACTCCGACAAATACCGGGGGCGCAAACTAAGTTCACTCATATCCTCTTGCCATTGCATATGAGTTGTGATGATACGTTCCTCCACGTCCCGCTACCCCCTCATCAGTTGTGCTAATCCCAACTTCACCAGTTGTTCTACCGAGCTTCCTGTCTGTGATTTATCACGCAGCATCGCTTTGATGGTCTGAAGCTCGTTATCTGAATATCCGAGTGCCTCCAATGCTTCAAGCGCTTCCTGGAATGAGCCAATCGAAGCCACTTCTTGCGATGTTGATGCCACTTCCAAGGTCAGCATGGATGGTGTAAATCCTTTCAGCTTGTCTTTGAGATCAATTATAATTCGTTGTGCCGTTTTCTTGCCGATCCCTGGGAATTTGGTCAAATAATTGACGTTCTCCTGTTGTATCGCAAGAATGATCTGTTCCGGTGATGCTGCTGCAAGAATCGCCAGTGCTCCCTTTGGTCCGATTCCGGTTACATCGAGCAGGCGACGATACATATCCCGATCATCTCGACTAGCAAAACCGTATAAGTGAATGGCGTCTTCTCTCACATGATGATGCGTGAAAAAACGGCGCTTCGTCCCTTCATCTTTTACAAAGGAATAAGGATTCGGACAAAACAGACGATACCCGATGCCCCCTGCTTCTACCACAACAAATTCCGTATCTATGTAACAAACTATACCTTCAACAAAATCAATCATAACCGTACTCCTTCTACCATCTGGTGGTATGCCCTGAAATGAGCATGAGTGATTGCTACACCGAGTGCATCTGCTACGTCATCCGGTTTGGGAACGGAAGGCAGCTTGAGCAGTATACGAACCATCTCCTGGATCTGCTTTTTCTCAGCTCCGCCATATCCCGTAACAGACTGCTTTACTTGCATTGGCGTGTATTCAAATGACGGGATTCCCGCCAATTCTGCTGCAAGCAAAATGACTCCACGTGCCTGTCCTACACTGAATGCGTTGGTAACGTTTTTATTAAAAAACAGCTTCTCTACGGCAATCTCATCCGGCTTGTAAGTTGCGAGCAACTCCTGAGTCGCTTCGTATATCATCTTCAACCGCAACGGAACGGATAATCCTGCCTCTGTTTGAATTGAACCATATTGGACAGGCTTCAACTGACTTCCCTGTTTATCGACAAATCCGAACCCTACAATCGCAATACCCGGGTCTATTCCTAAAATCCGCATGTTCCACTCTCCGCTTTCTTCCTTCTCCATTAACTGTACCACAAGAGTGAGGAAAAGCGAACACTTGTGTGCAAAGAAAAACGTTGTCCATTTCAGGTCTCCCTGACAGCTTGCTCAGGAGACCAACTGTCCGACTTTCCTCATTGTCAGGAAGTGGTCAAACACGTTGCCGCCTCTTATGCTTCGCTGGTTGACCACTTTTTCTCCTGACAATTTCGGAAAATCTGGGCAGGCGCTGCCAAAGTCGCTTTGAAAATGGACAAGCGTTTTTCTTGATTGGGCTACGAAAAGTAAAAACCCGACCCAGTATGACCTGAGTCGGGTTACACGGTGCCTAGTGCTTGTTCATTCCCAGAGCGTCGGAAAAGTCGTGCTGCATGTGCGCATAGTTGTCTACGTGCTCCTGCATATCTTCCTTCAGAATGTTGATTCTGCGGTAATCCAACTTATTGTGCCCTTGGTTCAGTTGAACGTACAAGCGCTGATGGTATTGATCCTTATAGCTTCCTCGAGGCATCGAAGACATGCTGTAGGTCTCCTCCTTTTGTTAGCACCGTATGAAATCAAGTATGGCAATCTTCTCACTGAAATATGTGAAACTGTTGTTTCGTCTTCTATTCTTTTTTTTCATCTTCTGATTGAAATTCTCCATACGTGGAAAGAATGCTGTTGTACTCTGCCAAATCGTGTACACGAATGCCGTTTCGGAGCAAATCCAACTCTTCCTTGGGCAAACTGGCTTCCATCCGAGCCGTATTAATCTGATAGAACGTTTGAATCACCTTTTGCTCTCCAGGAAGACCGTTGAACAACGTTAACATGCCATCCGGTGTCAGCCCAAAATACCCGTTTTTCTTGCATTCGGGTGAAATGTCATTCTCGTGTCTCGCCAGAACGATTTGTTCGCCTTCTGTGGAGACAATCTCCCAGCCGATATATTTTGCCAACAGCTCATCAATCGTCAATCGGGCAGCTTGTATTTTTTCCTCATCCATGGTTCCACAAAGATACGTCCTTCGCAGAATAAGCTCAAACGATTTAGCCATCACAGGCATTGCTTTTTCTTCTTCAAGTTGGTTGGTTGATTGCAAATTTTGTTGTATGTTTACAATTCCTCCGCCCAACACACCCCCGATAAGCAATATGAGTGTCAGGAAGAATAGCTTGTACCTTCGCATTCCAAAAACTCCTTCAATTTCTTTTTTCTCAGTCTTCCCAACCAGTCTGTTCGATATACTAGTGTTGGGGTGAAAAATAGAGAAGATTGAAAAAGTTTTTGTAAAAAATATTTTATAAAAGGGTGAATCATATGTCGAATTCCCAATTTATATGATATTATTTGAGTGTTAAGAAACTTTTTTTTCCAAGATGTTTCTTAATGATATTATTTTTCTATTTTTAAGGAGGTTTTTTTTCTTGAACAAGAAAAAGGTACTGAGTGGTTTAGTCGCTTCTTCTTTGGCAGTAAGCGTATTGGCTGTTCCTGCGTTCGCTGATAACGATCCGGTGGTCAAGCTTCGCATCCTCGAAACTACTGACCTGCACACCAATATGGTGAACTATGACTACTATAAAGATGCAGAAACGAACGAGTTTGGTTTGGCAAAAACAGCATCTTTGATCAAAGCAGCTCGAGCTGAAGTGAAAAACAGCTTATTGTTTGATAACGGGGACTTGATTCAAGGTAACCCACTCGGTGACTATGTTGCGAAAGTAAAACCTTTAAAAGACGGAGAAGTTCACCCGGTTTATAAAGCAATGAACCAATTGAACTACGATGCAGGTAACATCGGTAACCATGAGTTTAACTATGGTCTTGACTTCTTGGGCAAATCCCTCAAAGGTTCCAAGTTCCCTTATGTAAATGCAAACGTATTTATCGATGACAAGGACAAGAACCCGAACAACGACAAAAACTACTTCACTCCATACATCATCCTCGACAAAGTGTTCAAGGATGAAAACGGCAAAGACCAAAAAATCAAAGTTGGTGTAATCGGCTTCGTTCCGCCACAAATCATGGCTTGGGATAAAGCAAACCTCGAAGGAAAAGTAATTACGAAAGACATCGTCGAAACAGCGAACAAATTCATCCCTGAAATGAAAAAAGCGGGCGCTGATGTCATTGTAGCGATCGCTCACAGCGGTTTCGAAAAAGCAGCAGCAAAAGGATTCGACGAAAATGCTACATACTACTTGAGCAATGTTAAAGGAATTGATGCAATTCTTTTCGGGCATGCTCACAAAATCTTCCCAAGTAAAGAATTTGCAACTGTACCTGGTGTAGACGCAGAAAAAGGTACAATCAACGGTGTTGCTTCTGTAATGCCTGGCTTCTGGGGCGACAACCTGGGTCAAATCGATTTGACTTTGCAAAAAGTTCAAGGCAAATGGACAGTAGTGACTTCCCAATCCAAAGCATTGCCTATCTACGACAAAGCGAACAAAAAAGCGCTGGTCGAAGCAGATAAGGCGATTGTCGATTCCGTGAAAGCTGAGCACGAAGGTACGCTTGCTTACGTTCGTGGCGCTGTAGGTACAACTACTGCTCCGATCAACAGCTACTTCGCTCTGGTAAATGATGATCCATCCATTCAGATCGTTACCAACGCTCAAAAATGGTATGTTGGCAAGAAATTGCAAGGTACTGAATACGATGGCACACCAATTCTTTCTGTAGGTGCACCATTCAAAGCTGGTGGCCGTAACGGTGCGAGCTACTTTACTGATATCGCTGCTGGTACCATCGCAATCAAAAACGTATCTGACTTGTACGTATATCCAAATACAGTTAAAGCTGTTCTCGTAACAGGCGATCAAGTAAAAGAATGGTTGGAAATGTCTGCAGGACAATTCAATCAGATCGATCCGAACAAAACAGAAGATCAAGCCCTTGTGAACCTTGACTTCCCAACTTATAACTACGACGTAATCGATGGCGTAACATACCAAATCGATGTTACCCAACCTGCAAAATACGATGCAAAAGGTAATGTGGTTAATGCAAACTCCAGCCGTATCAAAAATCTTCAATTCAACGGCAAAGAGGTTACAAAAGATCAAAAATTCGTTGTAGTAACTAACAACTACCGTGCAAGTGGTGGCGGAAACTTCCCAGGTCTGAAAGGCGATAACATCATCATCGATTCTCCAGATGAAAACCGTCAAGTGATCATCGACTACATCCTTGATCAAAAAACAATTAACCCTGCTGCTGACAGCAACTGGACATTTGCACCTGTAGCAACAAAAGGAAAAGTGACTTTTGAATCTTCTCCAAATGCACAAAAATACTTGGATAAACTTCCACAAATCAAATACGTTTCTACGCTTGATACTGGATTTGCCAAGTATACGATTGACCTCGGAGCAAAAAAATAATAACTTAATATGAAATCAGAGCCGTTTGACGTTTTCCAAGTCATTCGGCTCTTTTTTCTACCTTCATCTGGAATACTCGTACAGATTGCTGTTTGCCGAAGAATACTGCATCGTAAGTTTTGCCTGGCGCAGAAATTCTTTCCGATTCGCCCAAAAACGGCGCTTGACTTGCAGCAACTGAGTAACCCCGCGAACTTTATAACCAGAGCGCTTCCCATACAATCCGGTAACTTCTCGCAAAAAGTTATCAGGGAATTGCAGCAAGGCGGTCAGCAGTCTGATTTGTGTATCGGAGAGATGCCTGACTTTCATATAAGCATGCAGGGCATCGATATATGCATTCATCTGGTACCCTTGCAGCAGCAGCATGCGACTCATGAACTGTGCCAGATCAACCAGCTGCATATCTGAATGCACAGTATCCAAATCAATCAGATAGCAATTGCCTTTTGATGTAATCAAGAAATTATGACTGGCTACATCACGATGGGCCAAGGTTCCTTCACGGTAGGCATGGTACATTTCTCTTTCAAACGGAAGCTTCCTCATTTGCTCCAGTGTTTCATAAGCGCCCTCTTTCACATCGTCCATCATTTGTGCAACCAACTGCTCCAATCGGTTCTCAGGTCCTTTTCTTGCAATTCTTTTTGTAATTTTATCGAAGCTTTCTACCCGGGCATCCCATTTATCAAGTAACGGAAAACTCCCTGAATGGCTCTCCGTCATAAACGGTATTCCGTGTGCAGCCTGGTGAAATTGAGCGAGTGTTGTTGCCGCTTTCCTGATATCATAGTCCGAAGAATAGGTGGCTTCTTGACCGTCAATCGTTTTCATCACTGTATAGAACCGCCGTTCAAATGGATACACTTGTTGCCCATCTTCGGAGCTGACATAATGTACGGTTTTGTAAAACCCTTGATCATTGAGCGTCTGAGCCAGTTGTGTAACCCAATAAGCTCTTTCACGTTCTCGATAGCTTTTTACAATCCACGAACCACGATTTGTCCTTACTTGGTAGACGTTACGTTTTGGTTTCACCCCATAAATATGACAACGGAATGCCTTTTCAAGTGATGAAAGAAAGGCTTCGCTCATAGGCGATCACTCAATCTCCAGAGGATGACCAATCAAACCCGTCATCCCAGCATGGACTTACTTCATGTCCCGGCATGAAAGGCATTGGTTGATGCAGATGGTACATCGGGCTGTGCATATGCGGGGTGACATGCAAATGAGTCGAACTACTGCTTGAGTGATGATGATAAGGCTGATGTAACAAAGAATGCATCGTTGGATGCTGTCTCATCGGCTGATCCATACTTCTGCCAGAGCACCCGTCATGACACTCACCACTGCTATCTCCCGTTGAGGAATCCCGCATTTCATGACACGAAGATTCCTTCATCTCTCTGGAAGACGATTCTTTTCTGACAGGGTGGTGGTGCTGGTAGCCGGAAGAAGATTGCCCGGTTGTTATCGGGAAGATGGGGCTATGGTAAGTTGAACCATGGTACGATGAAGACGGATAGGTTTGACTAGGGTAAGTAGAAGATGGATACATCGCATGATACTCTGATGAAGTTGAACAATCATAAGTAGATTGCCCGTGTGATTGATGATGCGGAGCGTGTGGTACTGGCGGGCATAACGGCTGAATATGCGGCATTGGCCCAGGTTGACAAGGCTGGCAAGGCATCATTGGCATTGGTACATTCAACCGGGGTTGTATTTGAAAGAAAAACTGTCTTGGCGGTTGCATTTGCGGCTGTGGCATCGGTTGCATCGGCATCTGTGGCATCTGCAAATGAAATTGTGGTTGCATCGGTGGCATTTGCAGATGGATTTGTGGTTGCATCGGTGGCTGTGGCGGTGGTTGAAATTGAATTTGTGGTTGCATGGGCGGCTGTGGTGGTGGTTGAATTTGGATCTGTGGTTGAAATTGAATTTGTGGTTGCATCGGTGGTTGCGGTGCTGGCTGTGGCGCTGGCTGCATCGGCATTTGCGGGATTGGCGCCTCTTTTACAGGAGGAAGCTCCAGCTCTTCTAAAAGAGGGGGCAATTCTTCAATCTCCATTTCCATTTGTGGTGGCGTAATCGGAAACTCCTTCTTGGCAGGTCTGTTATTGCCTGGACCTGGATTTCCTGAATGTCGTGGATTTCCTGAATGTCCTGGATTTCCGTACGACCGTAGCGGGACCTGTGCTGAAGGGATTTTGACCTTCATACCTGGCATGATTCGATCCGGATTTTTTATTTGGCTGTTGACACGGAGTAATTCTTTGAAGTCTACATTGTATTGCTTGGCGATTTTCCATAGGGTATCGCCTTTTTGTACGGTATGGATTTTCACGTAGTCGATCTCCTCCCTGGTAAATTCCATACCATGGTATGCACCCATAGGCTGTTTGCTCACAAAAAGCCAATCTCTCCCAGCCCAAAAAAAAGAAAAATGCTTGTCCTTTGCAGGTCTCCCTGACAGCTTGCATAGGAGATCAACTGTCCGACTTTCCTCATCGCTAGGAAGTGGTCAAACACGCTGCCGCCTCTTATGAATCGCTGGTTGACCACTTTTTCCCTATCGATTGAGGGAAAGTCTAAGCTGCACTGTCAAAGTCGCTTTACAAAGAACAAGCATTTTTCTGGCTCAGCAAATGGATAAGTTAATTCACTTTAACGTTTTAAAGTGAATTAACTTTCAAACAAAAAAAGACATGTAAGCTGTTACCCTCACATGCCTTAATTTTTTATCCCATTTTCGGTAATGCCTCCGGATACACTTTTACGCCATCTTCTTCTACGATGCGACGGAATTCTGTGAGCAGGTGTTTGGTAATCGGCCCTGGCTTGCCCTCTTTAATCCGTCTGCCATCCACTTCGACCACAGAGATTACTTCCGCTGCTGTACCCGTCAGGAATACTTCATCTGCCACATAAACATCGTGACGTGTAAATGGTTCCTCTTTGACTAAATAGCCCAGCTTTTCGGCAATTTCAATGATAGATTGGCGAGTGATTCCCTGCAATGCTCCGACATAGCTTGGCGGTGTATAGATAACCCCTTTTTTGACAACAAATACGTTGTCTCCAGACCCCTCGGCTACATATCCTTCGCTGTTGAGCATCAGCGCCTCACTCACACCTGCCAGATGAGCTTCAATTCTCACCAAAACGTTATTCAAATAGTTGAGCGATTTGATTTTTGGATTCAGAGCGTCTGGTTTGTTTCGTCTGGTCGGAACGGTGATAATACGCATGCCAGTCTCATACAGCTCTTTGGGGAACAACTGAAGCTGTTCAACAATGATAATGATATTTGGTAGTCTGCAACTACGGGGGTCCAATCCCAGATTTCCGTTCCCACGGGAAACTACCAGTCGAATATATGCATCTCGCAAATTGTTGCGGCGGATCGTTTCTACTACAGCCTGAGCCATCTCTTCCTGAGTAAGAGGAATTTCCAAAAGAATGGACAATGCCGATTCATACAGACGTTCAATATGCTCATCTAGGCGAAAAACGTTGCCGTTGTATGCACGAATGCCTTCAAAAACCCCATCGCCATACAAAAAGCCATGGTCATAGACAGATATTTTGGCATTCTCTTTCTCAACAAATTCCCCATTTAAGTAAATCAACTGCTGTTGTTCCATCTGGTTTCCCTCCATCTGTTTTCTATCTCTCATTCTCACCGCATTACTCAACAGAAAAATCACACTTTTCAGACTATGGATTCGATTATAAAACGGGGGATTTGGCTCGTCAATGCCTTTCCCCCGATTCTTTACAAAACGTTTCTGTTTCTTTTAGGTTGTGGATGGCTGAAATTCTTTGACATAAAAAGGATACGTGCCTAATGAGCGAATCTGACAGCCTAGCGCTTCAATTTCAGCAAATGCTCCTGGAAGAAGGACATCGTCCATTCGCTGCTCAATATCAATGACAAAGTAATAACTGCCCAGTCCCTTTTTCGTTGGTCTCGATTCAATCCGGGACAAGTTGATTTTGCGCCAAGCAAAAGCAGCCAGTACCTGATACAAGGCACCTGGGAAATCCTCTGGCAGCGTAACGAGAATGGTTGTCTTCTCCGTAGCTGCCTCTGGCATGCTGTGAGACTGCTTGCTGATTAACACAAATTTCGTATAGTTGTTCTGATAGTCTTCGATATTTTGCTTGGCAAATTGCAGCGGATATACCTCTGCAGCTAATCGTGGGCCAATAGCTGCCCATGACTCACCAGGCTGGGAGCTGACCATTTGTCCGGCAAGTGCCGTGCTGTTAGTGTATTCAATCTCGGCATGCGGTAAATAGTTCTGAATAAATGTATGACATTGGGCTACCGCATGAGGATGAGACAATACCTTGGTAATTTGCTCGAAGGTGAGCGCGGAATCCCGTTTGGCCACAAGCAAGTGCTGTGAAATGGGCAAAGCCAGCTCTGCGATGATCGGCAAATCAACCTCGTGAATCAACCAATCCAACGTGGCATTTACAGAGCCTTCAATGGAATTTTCCATCGGGACAACTCCGTAATCGGCATCTCCCCGATGAACGGCTGCAATCACATCAATAATACTTCCATACGGCTTAAATACAGATCCACTCTGTAACGGAAACGAACGGGCCGCTTCTTCCGTGAACGTGCCGTGCGGGCCCAAAAAAGCGATTGTACTTGTCATGGTTTTCTCTCCTGGCTTCCTATTTACAAACTTCTCTGAATTTTTATCTTGTGAAAAACGTCACGATGTTTTTCACAAACAGCCAACCACTATCCGTTATGACCGTTTTTTGTATTATGAGCCAATGGAAGCAAATACGTCAACCTCTACACCGTTTTCATCCGGCAATAAATCCAATAAGTCGTATGTGATCTGATGCTTGGCCATGACAGTCTCGACGAAATAAACCAGCTTTTCTCTTTCATTTTCTCCATTGTAAAAGAAAAGAACGGTCGGCCCAGCTCCGCTTAAAGCGGCACCAATCGCACCGTGTCCGGTTGACTTTTCCAACATTTCCTCAAGTCCTGGTACGAGTTGACAGCGATACGGCTGGTGAACCCTGTCTTGCATCGCCGTTCCAAGCAAATCCAGATTTCCTGTGGCAAGCGCAGCAACTAGCAAACTGCTTCTGCCAATGTTGAAAACAATATCGCTTTTGTCATATTTCTCTGGAAGAACATTGCGAGCTTTCTCCGTGGCCAGAAAATAGTTCGGAATGACCACGAGTGTTTTAAGGCCGGCAGGAACCGGAAAACGGACATAAGGAATCTGCTTGCTTTCGTCGTCTCCTGGCATGGTTGCGACAATGATACCTCCAAAGAAAGACGCACCTACATTGTCTGGATGGCCTTCCCACTTGCTGGCAAAGTAATAAAGCTGTTCATAGCTGAACGGATTACCAGCAAGAACGTTGGCTCCCACCAACGCTCCTACAATGGCTGATGCACTGCTGCCTAATCCACGGGTAAGCGGTACGTCCGTCTCTACCTCCATCGCAAGTTCCGGAACTTCCATCTGCGCTTCCTGAAATAAGAAGCTTGCTACTTCATAGAGCAAATTGGACTTGTCTTGAGGAATTCCCTCCAGCTCTTTTCCATGCAACTGGATGGTAGTTGTGTCTGAAATTCGCATCGATATGGTTGTATAGAGTTGAAATGCCATTCCCAGTGCATCAAAGCCCGGGCCTAAGTTTGCGGTACTCGCAGGTATTTTCACTCTGACCGTTTGGTTCTTCATGCTGCTATTCACCTGCTTTGTTTTCTCGGATCACATTCATTACTGCTTCACGTGTCGCAGCAACGACACGAGGTTCTGCCGCTACCGCTTTTAAAGCGATATTCGGGTCTTTGAGTCCGTTACCCGTCAAGACGCATGCGACCGTTTGCCCTTGTTGCAGCTTGCCTTCTTTATGCAGTTTCAGAATGCCCGCTACAGATGCTGCAGATGCAGGTTCGCAGAAAACTCCCTCTTTGCTTGCCAACAGACGATAGGCTTCCAAAATCTCGTCATCGGTAACTGCATCAATGTATCCGTTTGATTCCTTCAGAGCGTTAAGTGCACCCTCTTTACTTGCCGGGTTCCCGATTCGGATTGCTGTTGCAATGGTTTCAGGGTTTTCAACCGTTTCTCCACGGACGAGGGGAGCCGCTCCTGCCGCCTGGAATCCAAACATACGAGGAAGATTGGCTACTTTACCCGCAGCATGGTACTCCTTGAACCCTTTCCAGTAAGCCGTGATGTTGCCTGCATTGCCAACTGGAATCGCCAGGATGTCAGGTGCTTTGCCCAACGCATCGCTGATTTCAAAGGATGCTGTTTTTTGTCCTTCAATTCGATACGGGTTCACAGAATTAACCAGTGTAATCGGCTCACTTGCTGTTATTTCTCTTACAATATGGAGTGCCTCATCGAAGTTTCCATCAATCGCGATTACTTCTGCCCCATAGACAAACGCCTGTGCCAGTTTGCCAAGGGATATGTTGCCATTCGGAATCAACACGATACAGCGCATGTTTGCTCTCGCAGCATACGCTGCTGCTGCTGCCGATGTATTCCCTGTCGAAGCGCACATAATCGTCGTGCTGCCCTCTTCCAAGGCTTTGGCTACTGCCATCACCATACCACGGTCTTTGAATGAGCCGGTTGGGTTCAGCCCCTCATATTTCAGATACAATTCTACACCTAATTGCTTGGAAAGGTTCGGTGCATGAATAAGCGGCGTATTTCCTTCGTGCAGAGTCAATTCTGGTGTGTCAGCCGTTACTGGCAGGTACTCACGATAGCGGGAAATGATCCCTTTTTGTCTGGACTGCTGAATATCGAGACTCATGCCTGATCTCCTCCTTCTACACGGAAGCAGCTCTTGATTTCATCCACGATATCCATGTCCTCCATTGATTGAATCACTTCATCCATGTTCTGTTTGGCAGCTACGTGGGTTACCATGATTATTTCTGATTGCTTTCCGCCATTGTACGGCTGCTGCAATACTTGATCCAGGCTGATGTCCTTGTCAGCCATCAACTGTGTGATCTGTGCAAGTACACCTCGTTTGTCTGCTACGATAATGCGCAAGAAGTATTTGGACAGGATTTTTGAGTCTGGCTTCAATTTCTTCTCTTTATAAGGTGCCACCATGCCTCGGCCATTAACACCAAGCTTTTTATTTTTCACAACCGTTACGAGATCAGATACAACAGCCGTAGCAGTCGGAAGTTCTCCTGCTCCACGACCATAGAACATGGTCTCTCCAACCGCTTCCCCGTGAACATATACAGCATTGAATACGCCGTTCACCGATGCCAGTGGATGTGATTTGTGAACCATTGTCGGTTGAACACTTACTTCGATTTCTTCGTCATCTCTTCTGGCGAGCCCCAGCAGCTTCACTTCATAGCCGAGTTTTTTCCCGTACGAAATATCCTCTTTGGTCACCTTGCTGATTCCTTTGACATTAACCTCATCCAGATTCATCGCTACACGGAAGCCTAATGTCGAGAGGATGGCCATTTTGCGGGCAGCGTCCAATCCTTCCACATCGGAAGTTGGATCTGCTTCTGCATAACCCAATTGCTGTGCTTCCTTCAGCACTTCGGCGTAATCTGCACCTTCCTGACTCATTTTGGTCAGAATATAGTTTGTGGTTCCGTTCACGATCCCCATCATTTTGGTGATTCGATCAGACGAGAATCCTTCCACCAAGGCACGCAGAATCGGTATTCCACCTGCAACACTCGCTTCATAAAAAACATCACAATTGTTTTCTTGTGCCTTTTTCAAAATTTCACCGCCGTGCAATGCCATTAAGTCTTTGTTGGCAGTGATGATGTGTTTTCCTTGATCCAACGCTGTCAGAATATATTCTTTAGTCGGATGAATTCCGCCAATTACTTCCACGATTACGTCAATCTCCGGGTCAAGCAGCAGCTCGTTCGGATCATTGGTCACCAGATGATTTACATTGTCAATACTGCGGTTTTTATCAACGTCCTGTACCAGAATCTTGTGTATATTGATTCCCAGACCTGTTTGCTTCACCAAATCCTCCTGATGAGCCTGAACAATCCGAACCACTCCTGTTCCGACTGTTCCAAATCCCATCAAGCCTACATTCACCGTATGTTTCCCCATTGTATTGCCTCCTTTATCTATCCTATCCTCGTCCTACAATCATCGCTTTGCGAACACCGGAAAGCTGTTGCAGGGCGTCAAGAAGCTCTGTGCTTGAGATTTGCAGATGTGCCATATCGACCGACATCGCTACGTTGGCAATCCCCTGTAACGGAATGGTCTGGTTGATGGTGAGCACGTTTCCGCCTTTTTCTGCGACAAACTGAAGTACCTTAGAAAGGATTCCTTGCCGATGCTCCAATGTCAAATTAACGGTAATGATTTGCTCACTCATCATGGCGTTAAACGGAAAAATCCCGTCCTTGTACTTATAAAAAGCACTTCGACTTAGATCAACCCGTTCAACTGCTTCGTTTACTGTATCCACTTCGCCAGATTCCAGCAGCTTTTTGGCTTCAATTGTTTTCAAAATGGATTCCGGCAAAATATCTGATCGAATCAGATAAAATTTCTCTTCACGCTTCGTCATATGTCCTCCATAAGGATACAAATGTTTACCCATAGGAGACATTATAATAGAGCTTTCCCTCTGTTACAAGCACATTTATCATACTTGCAAAAATTGTGTACGCAGTTGCCGAGAGTTTCCTACATGAGAACGCTTACCTTTGTACAGAATAATTTTAGATTGGACTTACACATTCTACAAAGTGAGGTGGTAGCTGTGGGAGGACGCAGGAAGTTCGATAAATCGGAGAGTCGCAACAATCATCCTCCGGGTAAACCAAGTGATCTGGATCAATTCGGTGACATCCGTGGACGAAAACCCGTGGAACCAGGGGTCGGAGGCGGCAATAGTAAAAAGCATCATTGCTAAGAAAACAGATAACCACCGTGGGAAAAACCTCGGTGGTTTTTGTGTATAAACAATATTTTAAACGTGATAACAATCACAAAAATCACTATACCAATTTGTATAAAATGGGAGCGTGCCTAAAAAATGAATAATTGAGGTGTTCGATCATGAGTAATCAAGTATTCGGTTTTTTCATGCCTGCTCAAAATTACATCGGTGTAGGTGCAGTAAAACAAGTGGGTGAACTGATAAACCAACTAAACGCTCGCAACGTTTTGGTTGTTACTGGTGAAGTTATTTACAAGCTTGGAGTGGCAGAACAAGTGGGAGAAATCATCCGTCAGGCAGGTGCCCATGTTACCTACTTCTCTGGAGTTGATCCTAACCCGACTGATCTGAATGTAGCGGCAGGCGTTGAGCTTTGTCTGCAAGAAAGCTGCGATACAATTGTGGCTGTGGGTGGAGGCAGCTCATTGGATTGCGCCAAAGCAATTGCTCTGGTTGCTTCCAACGGTGGAACCATTCAAGATTATGAAGGAATTGACCGTTCCAAAAAACCGGTGCTCCCTTTGATTACGATTAATACAACAGCAGGAACTGCCAGTGAAATGACACGAATCTCCGTAATTACAGACACATCTCGCTTACATAAAATGGTCATCGTCGATAAGCACATTACCCCTGCCATTTCCATCAATGACCCGGAGCTTACTATACCGCTCTCGGCTGAACTCACAGCAGGTACGGGCATGGATGCACTGACACATGCCATCGAAGCCTATGTCTCACCGTTAGCTAATCCCGTAACAGATGCATGTGCCCTTCAGGCGATTCGACTAATTGGTGAGAATTTGCCTTCTGCTGTTCAGAACGGTCAGAACATTGAGGCACGCTCGAATATGATGCAGGCACAATTCCTGGCAGGTATGGCTTTCAACAATGCTTTACTTGGTTATGTTCATGCGATTGCTCATCAGTTAGGTGGATTGTATAACTTGCCACACGGACTTTGCAATGCGATCCTGCTGCCTCATGTATGCTCATTTAATCTGGATGCAAAGCCTGAGCGTTATGCTCAAATTGCGATTGCACTCGGTCAGGATGTAGCTGGGTTATCCACAATAGAAGCTGCCCAAAAAGCAGTTGAAGCCATTCAATCACTGGCTCAAACCGTCGGAATTCCAGCAGGCTTGTCAGCCATAGGAGTAAAAGAATCGGAAATACCCAAATTGGCAGAACTGGCGATGAAAGATCCTTGCGCCCTGTTCAATCCCAAACAGGCTACCCTCGATGACGTGATTGGAATGGTTACATCAGCCATGTAACGTAAGAAAAAGATCCTGTCATTTGTGCTGACAGGATCTCCTTTTATTTTCGAAGCTTCTTATAGTAGTCGGTGATCAATTTTCTGTATTTGTCATCCATGTCCGTGATCGTAATGGTCAGCTCGGCACTTCCTTCGATAAATTCCTTTTCTATTACCTGCCCCATAAAAACAATTTGTTCCTTTGAACGGGGAATCAGAAAAGAAAGCTTCATGAATTCACCTTTTGCCACATATCCATCGGTTCCCAGCATGATGGTAGTAGGAGAAAAGGACAGAATCACGCCTTCTCCCTTCTCTTCAATCGGTTTGGCTCCCATGACCTTGTAGGGAACATTGATGATATAATCAGGCTTTACCATCGTCTTGGTGTCCATTTCGACGATATTCACATGAATTGGTATGAGGCCTAACAGATTAACAGGCCACATACTGGTCTCGTTTATGGTCTCAAATTGAAGTTGAATGGTGTTGTCAGGTGTATTCAAATCCATGCGGACGGTGGATCCAACCAGGTTTTTCCCTTCTTTTTGACGCTCAAAGGATAAAACCATGTAATTATTTCGCACATGCTCGATAATTCCTTCCAATGGTGGACCGACCAACTTGGAATCGGCAAAGCGAACAGTTTGACC
This sequence comes from Brevibacillus nigriterrae, assembly GCF_049846925.1. Classification (NCBI taxonomy): domain Bacteria; kingdom Bacillati; phylum Bacillota; class Bacilli; order Caryophanales; family Paenibacillaceae; genus Brevibacillus; species Brevibacillus nigriterrae. The sequence continues at coordinate 13,450 of NZ_JBNCMT010000034.1, read as the reverse complement.
GCGTGTAAGCAAATTATCCTTCAGGAACCGCCCTAGCATCTACATCATCTCTTTCCTATTCGACGAACTCGAACTCATAATCTCCAATTCGAACAGTATCACCGTCTTGGGCTCCGTTCTTTCTTAATGCCTGATCGACTCCCATATGACGCATAATGCGAGCAAAACGCTGAATAGAATCATAGCTGTTCAGGTTGGTCATCCGCACCAGCTTCTCGATTCTTTCTCCAGTGACGACAAAGGCATCTTCTTCACGAGAGATTTCAAATCCAGTATCTTCCGGTTCTGCCTTATAAACCACACGCTCTTCCACTTCTGCTACTTCTTCGACCTGAATCTTGTCAGGCAATGTAGCGAGCAAGTCCCCAAGTGCATACATTAATTCATTCACACCCTGCTTAGTAACAGCAGATATTGGATAGATCGGAATGTGGGGAAGTTCTTGTCTGAATTTCTCCAGATGCTCTTGGGCTTCGGGCAAGTCCATTTTGTTTGCAGCAATCATTTGCGGTCGTTCTTCCAGGCGAGCATTATACAGCTTTAGTTCTTCATTGATCTTTAGATAATCATCAAAAGGATCTCGTCCTTCTGTCCCAGCCATATCAATTACGTGAACGATGATGCGAGTTCGCTCCACATGGCGCAGGAACTGATGGCCAAGTCCAACTCCTTCATGTGCCCCTTCAATCAATCCGGGAAGATCAGCAAGAACAAAACTTTTCTCACCCAAATCAACCACACCCAGATTAGGGGTCAGAGTTGTAAAGTGGTAAGCACCAATTTTCGGTTTTGCTGCAGAAACAACAGACAATAACGTTGATTTGCCTACACTTGGATAACCGACAAGCCCAACGTCAGCCAGTAATTTCAACTCAAGAATAACATTGCGCTCTTGACCTGGTTCACCATTCTCGGCAATTTCTGGAGCTGGATTTGCTGATGTGGCAAAGCGATTATTTCCTCTTCCTCCACGACCACCCTTGGCAATGATGGCACGTTGACCATGCTCAGTCAAGTCAGCGATCATCTCGTTGGTATCAGCATCGTGGACAACGGTTCCTGGCGGGACTCGAACGACCATATCCTCTGAACCTGCTCCGTGTTGGGATTTGTTGCGTCCATTCTCACCACGTTGCGCTTTGAAATGTCGCTGATAGCGAAAATCGACAAGTGTACGAAGCCCTTCATCTACGACAAAGACTACATCGGCACCTCGTCCACCATCTCCGCCTGCGGGGCCACCGAGGGGAACGTATTTTTCACGGCGAAAAGATACAGCACCATTCCCACCGTCTCCGCCTTTTACATATATTTTTACCTGATCGACAAACATGTGAAGTCACCTCTTTAGGTACGATAAGGAACAAGCAATTCCAGTACCCATTCATCCTCTTCGTAAGTATTGTGTACGATTGTAAATCCTGTTGCTTTCCCGCTCTCTAACAGCTTTTCCATTTCTGGCTTTGCAGATGCTGTAACATTCATTGCCAAATCAAAGTGGAAAACCACTCCTTCTTCCTTGCTCTCTAACGAAATAAGCAGATTTGGCAGCTCAACATCTTCTGAATGTATGTATTTTTTGATCGTATAGATCACTTGGGTGATGAAATGATATAAATCCATCTGAGAGATAGGTAGAGTAGAGAGATTGACATCATTATAAATCTCGACTTCCAAGCGAAAATCATGATGCAGTGCATGAAACGTCAAAAAGAATACCGATAAAGGTGGACACTGAATCCGAGCGATGTTGCTTTCCTGGTGGGTTTGTTCTGTTACTCGCTGTAAATATGCCTCGCCCTCTGCAGGTCTGCCTAAACGCAGATACCCCAAGAGAACTTGAAAGTGATTCAGCCAATCGTGCCGCTGTTGGTTCAGAATCGTGAGCAGCATCTCAGCGTCCTCATACAACAAATTCTGTTTGTCCTTCATTTTTTCCCACCCGATACCTCGAATTTACCTGCATTATACATGTGAATTCCTATCCTTACTATTGTAGCACACATTTTCCCGGACAAAAAGAAAACCCAGCGCAAAGGCTGGGTTTATTTGATTCAGTCGAGTATTATGCTTCAACAGCTACTGGCTCGATTACCACTTGTTTGCGGTCACGACCCAAGCGTTTGAAACGAACGATACCGTCTGCTGTTGCGAACAATGTATCGTCGCCACCAATTCCTACGTTAGCACCTGGATAAATCTTTGTGCCACGTTGACGAACGAGGATATTTCCAGCTTTAACGAATTGACCGTCACCTCGTTTTGTACCAAGACGCTTCGAGATGGAGTCACGTCCGTTCTTTGTGGAACCTACCCCTTTTTTGGATGCGAAAAACTGGAGATCCATTGTAAAGAGCATTGTCATTATTCTGCACCTCCTTGTAATTTGGAATCTCGGACAGTTATAAACTTCCCATACTGTTGCTCAATCGCAACGAGGGAAATAATCATACTTTCAGCTAAAAGCTGTTGCTTCTCATGGAGACTTTGATCATCGAGTTGATGAAGGCTCCAGCGGAGAAACCCGCCTTCTTTGCCAGCCTGTGAAACATCTGGCTTGAAGCCCAAGAGATGGACAACCGAGTTCAGTAACCCTAAGCTGATACCTGACACAGCAGCACATACAATGTCCTTCCCGTGCTCGGCAGCTCTGGCATGACCCGATATCGTAATCTCCTCGACCCCCTGTTTACTGCGGGTAACAGAGACTTTGATCATCGTCGTTCACCTTATGCGTTGATCTTTTCGATTACAACTTTAGTGAATGGTTGACGGTGACCTTGTTTGCGACGGTAGTTTTTCTTGGCTTTGTATTTGTACACGATAACTTTTTCACCTTTACCGTGTTTTTCTACTTTACCAGTTACAGTTGCTCCAGCAACAGAAGCTCCTGCAGTAACTTTGCCGTCTTTGCTTACGAACAATACTTTATCAAAAGTAACTGCTTCACCTTCGTTCGCAGCCAATTTCTCGATGAAAAGTACTTGACCCTCTTCAACTTTGTATTGTTTTCCACCAGTTTCGATAATAGCGTACATGTATTGCACCTCCTCTTATACTCAGACTCGCCTTTGCAGGTGCAACTCTCTCGAAAGAAATGTTGGCTTACATGACCTGTTTCGTGCGGTTACAGCATGCTTGAGGTGACAAGCATATCTGTATGAACAAAGCTTAGATTATCACAATCTGCAAGAGCAAGTCAAGGCATTATTTAGGTGAATACAGGTGATTTATAGGTGAATACAGGTGATTTATAGGTGAATTCAAATAGACAGTCGCCGGGCATCTTCAAGGGATCCCACAAATCGCAGGAAATACTCTCCCGGATGAACCTCTGGTTGGAAGTGCAGGTGGATTTGAGTCCCGATTGCTTGAGCCCAGTCTGTCAGATCATTGCGGTACGGAGCAAATTCTGGGTGAAGCTCCACGATAACCGCTTCTGCTTCCTGGTTTTGAATCAGTGCCCGTATCTCTCGCTTCATGCGCAAAAGCACTTCTTCCTGATTCAGGATTCTTCCTCGCTCATCACAAGTAGGACATGATCTGGTAAGGAGTTCCGGAACACTGGCACGCACTCTCTTGCGTGTAAGCTCCACCAATCCCAATTGGGTCATGCCGAGCACAAAGGTAGACGTGCGGTCCTTAGACAATTCCATCTGCAACCGCTCAAGCACCTTATCTTGATTGGAACTGGCCTTCATATCGATGAAGTCGATGATTATGATACCACCAATATCTCGCAGCCGAAGTTGTCGGGCAATCTCCCGGGCTGCCTCCAAATTGGTTTGGGTAACAGTCTGCTCCAGTTGCTGCATGCTCTTTCCCGTATACTTGCCGGTATTGACATCGATGACGGTCATTGCCTCTGTCCGATCAATTACAATTGATCCGCCATTTGCCAGCGGTACATATCGGGTTAACAGCTTGTCAATCTGGTCTTCAATTCGCAAGCTTTCAAAGAGAGACTGCTTTCCTGAATACGCTTTGATTCTTTTGCGCAGAGATGGAAATAAAGCTTGTACCATTGATTGAATACGTGCGAACAAGGTGGAAGAGTCAACGATCAATTCATCCACCTGCTCGGAAAACAGTTCTCTGATTGTCCACGAAATGCTGTCTGTCGCCTGATGGACAAGAACAGGCGGCTTTTGGTCACGGACTTTGTTGGTCGCTTCTAGCCAAATTTTGCGTAAATACTGCAACTCAGCTAGTAACTGCTCACGTTCCATACCTTCCGCAGCCGTTCGAAGTATGACTCCCTCCGAACCCGTCAGTTGCTCTCTGGCAATTTCCTCCAGACGATTTCGTTCGATGGTTTTTCGTATTTTTTTAGAGATCGAAATCTGTTCACCAGAAGGCAAATAAACAAGTGCTCTTCCTGGAATGCTAATCTCTGTGCTCACCCGAGTCGCTTTGGTTCCATATGCTTCCTTTACGACCTGGACAAAAATCTCTTGGCCGTTTTGAACCAGCTCTTGTATACCAGGCTTCTCTTTTTTGCCCCGTTCGTTTTGCCAGCTTGGCGGAAGAGCTTCGTCAATATACAAAAACGCATGTTTGTCTGTTCCAATATCTACGAAAGCCGCTTGCATGGAAGCGACGATATTGACGACTCTCCCATGATAAATATTGCCTGCCACTGCCTCGTTTTGAGCGGATTCGAAATACAGTTCAGCAAGCGTTCCTTGCTCCAGCACGGCGATTCTGGTTTGCTTTTCTTGGGTACTGATTACAATTTGTTTCAACGAAGGGTACCTCCTGGATCAATGGAAAAATGCTTCTCAATTCGCTGTCTGTTGATAAACATCCTGGCTCGATATAACTTTCAACTGGTTCTTGTCACGGACGACATAACATTCGATTTGTACGAAGCCGTGAAGCTCACCCCAGTTCTCACGAATGTAAACCTTGTAGATCTCTGACTGGTTCACGACTGGTGTTACCAGATAGATCCCATGCCCTGACGCTGCAATTTTCCCAGAAGGAATCATGACGGAAGCATCGGTTCCCTCCAAGTTCATGTCATGATACCACTTCACATGCGTGTCCAAAAATGCAGGAGATGCGATACCAGAGAGCGTTTTTTGCAACTCGGAATATGTCTGATTCCCATGTGCTTGTTCACTGACCGTCTTAATCGATTGCAGTGCCTCCGTAATGTCTGCCTTCAATGCCTGATCATTCGATGCAGCTTTAATCATTGCCTGATGTTGATTCTGGATGTTTTCGATAATCACAGCAGCTTGTGCACGGGTCAGAGGAGCAGCCGGTCGGAATGTGCCGTCAGGGAAGCCTTTAATGATACCAAAGTCGTTGGCAGCCAGAATAGCTGTATAGGGTTGAATAAATTGTTCATTCTCATTTTTGGCGATATCCTTGAACCGGTTAACAGGTTGATCGTAATACTTGCGACGCAGTTCATCGATTCCAAGGAATCGGGCCGCCGTCTCCGCTACTTCTTCTCGCAAAATGGGGTTACCCCGATCGAATCCATATAACACGCCGATTTTGTACAGACGGTTCACAGAGTGATAGGCCCAGTGGTTGGTGGGTACATACGCTTCCATAAGAGGATCGGCTGCCGTAGAAATCGGCTGATATTTGTTGATCCGATCAAGTAAAGCATACCATTCTTCATAGGTAACCGTTTTATCGGGAGCAAAAAGCTGTGGTGTAACGCCACGAATGATCTGTTGTTTGGCCAGTCTCTCAATCGTATCTTTTGCCCAGTGATTTTGTATATCTTGAAACATGACTGCTTGTCCTTGAGCGGCTTGTGCCCAGCCAATTTGCGGAACAAGAATCAGACTCCCAATTAGGAATAGCCGAAAAATCACCCGTTTTAGTGAGATCAGCATAGATACACTCTCCTTCAGAATGCTAGCAATCTATTCTGTAAGACGTATCCATTGTACCCTTTGTTTCCTCTCAAGACAAAAGTTTTGCTACCTCGTCATCGTATCTCTGCTCAACCAGAAGCGCATGCAAAAGCTGTGACTCATGAATAAATGTCCCTTTATCGCCCAACCGTACATAGAACAGATGGTCATATCCCTTGTACATCTTTTGTGCTGCCTGCATTGTACTTGACCGAGACTCAATCATGACTGACTGTACGGGGACATCCTTCCTCTCTTGCATGTATTTGCCTATTAGAAATCGCATGAATTGATAGGGAAAGCGGATGTATCCCTGAATATTGATAACGACCAGATAGATTGCAATTGCCACGAGATTAAACTGCCATAACATCAGCCCGGTTCCAAACATGGACGCCGCCAACAGACAACTGGTTCCCATCGAGATAAGACACGCTTTGCGGTATGGAAGCTTGTAAAAGAGTAACGCCTGGACAATCCTCCCCCCATCCAGCGGCCAAATGGGCAACAGGTTAAACCCGGCGATCATCAGATTGGACTTCATAAAAAAAGAGGTCCATTCCGTTGTCCAAAGATCACACCACCAAAATAAAAAAGAGACAAAGATCATCGCAACATTCATAAATGGCCCAGCCAGTGCTACGACAATTTCGTCCAATGGATCGCTTGACACTTCCTCATCTACCGTAGCAACGCCACCAAAGGGCAACAACTGAACTTCTGTTACCCTCCACCCTACTTCTCTAGCTACGGCAACATGTCCCAGTTCATGAATCAATACAATGCAAAACAATGTAATGACTTCGATAAAGTAACCAGCTACGATGGACAGTCCGATCATTCCCCAAAACAGGAGGTGGATGCGGAAGCGAATTTGAAAGAGCAAAAGCTCAGTCAATCGAAATCACTTCCATCGGATCAATGAATACATCCTTTTTCTTCATGGCTACATATAAATATCTGCTTTGGGGTGAGAACTTTTTGGCAATACCGATCAACTCACCCTTTTTCAAATAATCGTTCACTTGTACCTGTGATGCCTCTAGGTTCCCGTACCATACTTCTCTCCCACCTGCCAACTGAACCACCACTGTCTGATTGTAGCCGCTTTTCTCGCCAACAAACGTAACAATGCCAGTTTCTTGATTGAGTACATGTCCTGTCTCCCCTACATCGACGACAATTCGTGAACTGGCAGGTGCGTATTTTTTTACGATCATCCAATCCTTCGGTATCGTCCAGGCCGGAATCTGTGTAGATGTAGCTGCTGGCACTGAACCTTTATGCGGTGTTAACACGGGCAGAACAGTTGGGACTTGACCAAATCGAGACTCGTACCATACAGCAACCGCTTCGAAATTGAAATCCCGGTTCATCACTTCCTGTCCAGTTGTTCGCCACGAGGACGGGAAAGGCACTTGTGATTGAAACAATAAATAGGCAAACCCAATTAATAAAACGGAAAAGAAGACCTGCAAGGAAAGGATTTGTTGTGGTTGAAAGGTTGAAGGGGGATTGTTTTCCCTGTAAGCTGCTGTCTGAATACGTGCAGAAGGATATGGGTCATCTATCGGATCATGTATTTCATTGTAATAAGGGGGCAGACTGTCCCTTGTCCTTAACCGTATTTGTTCTACTCGTTCGCGACGTCTTTCTTTTACTCGTTCTACTTCATCAAACATCCCCGTTCCTCCTCACCTACGTTTGTACTATTTTTATGACTTGTCTACTCCCAATATTCCCACAAGGCCATAACGAAAGTTACCCACCCGACACAAGCTATCGCTGGCGTCGGGCGGGGCCCCCAAACTTATAAATTCTTAACAGCGCAAAAAAGCAGCCTCCTGTTGGAGACTGCTTCATTTGAGGTGTCAAATTAGATTTTGTTTACGTTAGCAGCTTGTGGTCCACGGCTACCTTGAACGATTTCAAATTCTACTTTTTGACCTTCTTCTAAAGTTTTGAAACCTTGAGTTTGGATTGCGCTGTAGTGTACGAAAACATCTTCTCCACCCTCAACTTGGATGAAACCGAAACCTTTTTCTGCATTAAACCATTTTACTGTACCTTGTTGCATGGATAAACCTCCTAAAAATAACCACCAAACTGTTGGTGAGAAATTCGTTAACCTTCCTTCTTACACTTCCTTCATGAATGGAAAAAAGCCACACCTGAAAGAGATTTGATCACATGGTGACGTATCTCTTAAAGGTACGGCTTATCATCCAATCCATCAAATCACTAGGTAAGTAAAATGGTTAACTTAGAAAAATTCTACCATATCACTACATGTTTGTCATCTGTTTTTGCGGGTGTATAACACACATTTGGAAATATTTCCTAAATTCATTTTAATCAAAACGAAGCTGCTCTTTTCTCATGCCGATATTCAGAACAACCCCCATGATCAGGAAGTTCGTAATTAGCGAGCTACCCCCGTAACTGATAAACGGCAACGGAATACCCGTAATTGGCATTAACTGGATGGTCATTCCAATGTTTTCGAAAATCTGGAATGTCAGCATCCCGACAACACCAGATACAACGTAGGAGCCAAACGGGTCCTTGGTTTCCATTGCGATTCGGATCATGCGGTAAATCAAAAAGAAAAACAGAATCATTAGGATTCCAGCACCGATGAAGCCCATCTTCTCAGCAATTACCGTAAAAATAAAATCACTTTCACCAACGGGTACCCAGCCATAGCTTGCTTGAGTCGCTGTATTGACCCCTTTTCCCATCAACTGCCCGGAGCCAATGGCAATAAGCGATTGTTTCAACTGAAAACCCCAGCCCATTACATCCAGATCAGGATTGACCCAATACTCGATCCGCTTCCATTGGTATGGTCTGATCACTTTGAAGAAGACTTCTTGCTTAAAGTGGTATAGATAAGCCAAAAATCCAAATACACTGAGAACACTGGTGCCCAGATAGATAAAATGAAGCAGACGAACACCGGCAACCACAAGCATAGTCGCCATTATTCCAGTGAAAACAAGGGAAGTCCCCAGGTCAGGCTGTAAAAAAATTAACAGTAACGGAAACCCGATGATCAGAAACAGGGGAAAGAGTTGATAGAACTTGCGAAATCTCTCCGGGTCCTCTTCCTTTTTGGACAGGTATTTCGCCACGGCCAAAATGACAAAAAGCTTCATCAACTCGGAAGGCTGGAATAACACCGGGCCAAGGTTGTACCAGCTTGTAGCCCCATTCCGTTCAGGTGTGAAAAATACCCCGATTAACAATACAATTCCCATACCATAGAAGATATACGCCAGATTCTGGTACAGGCGATAATGAAAGAGCAGCGATAATCCTAGTACGATAAAACCAATTACATACCACATGGCTTGTTTGCTTGCCATCTCCGGGCCAGGAGCAGATCCTGAAATACCAAGATAGCTAAATATGCCCAATCCGAAAAGAATCAAGATGATCGACCAATCCAATTCCTTCAGATGTCTTTTTTCGAGGTCCACTCTCTTCTCCCCCTATCCTAAAAAGTATCTATAGGAGTTATTCCAAAAAAAGAAACAGGAGAATTCCCCTGTTTGATTGTTACTTCATCCCGAAGAACTTTTTCATTTTGCTGAATACACCTTGCTTCTCTTCCATCGGGAGTAATGGCACAGACTCGCCCAGGAGACGACGGGCAATATTGCGATACGCAATCGCTGCTCGTGACTCGTGGTTCATCACTGCAGGCTCTCCCGAGTTGGCTGACTTGATAATAAACTCATCATCTGGCACGACGCCAATTAAGTCAATGGCTAGTAAATCCAGTATGTCTTCTACATCCAGCATGTCTCCATTTTTAACCATATGCGAGCGGACACGGTTAATGACCAACTTTGGCATTCCAACCTTTTCTCGCTCCAATAATCCGATGATTCGATCAGCATCACGAACAGCGGCTTTCTCAGGAGTGGTGACTACAATTGCCTGATCAGCACCTGCTACTGCATTGCGAAAACCTTGCTCAATTCCGGCAGGACAATCAATTATGACATAATCAAATTCCCGTTTTAACTGAGTAATAATTTCTTCCATTTGATGTGGCTGAACAGCCGACTTATCTTTGGTTTGTGCTGCAGGGAGCAAGGAGAGATTCTCAAACCGCTTGTCCTTTATCAGCGCTTGCTGAAGCCGGCAAGCTCCTTCTACTACATCAACAAGATCATAGATAATCCGATTCTCTAGTCCCATGACTACATCAAGATTTCTCAGCCCGATATCCGTATCCACCATACACACTTTTTGCCCGTTTAATGCCAAAGCGGTACCTATGTTAGCTGATGTCGTGGTTTTGCCCACGCCACCCTTCCCCGAAGTGACTACGATTGCTAACCCCAAGTCGTTCTCCTCCTTTAGCCCACTTACACTTTCTTCTGTCCGAAATCAGCACGAACCCGATGAAGCAGATTCATTTTACCGACAACCATTTTCTCCTGCTCCAGATAGGCAAACTCGGCTCCACCAGTTACTTCAGCCCATTCTTCCCCTGGTCTGCTAATCACATCTGCAATACGCAATTGCTGGGGAGCCATTGCGGCTGAAGCCACTATTGCCTGTGTGTCGCCTTGCATCCCTGCATGGGCGATTCCACGCAGATTGCCCAGTACATAAATACTGCCAGTGCTTCGTATGGTCCCACCCGGGTTGACGTCGCCTAACAATAAAATATCTCCGTTTACATCCAAAACCTGCCCGGAACGTACCGTATGGGTCTCTATGGTAAATTTTGATTTAAGAGATTCAGCAAAAGCCTCTTCTTTGGTGATCACGTCAGAATCTATCGTCTGTATGACTAGATTACCTTTTTGGCGAATGATTTTGGTCAATTCTTCTTGTTGGTCACTGGAGCAATATCGCTTCCCTAGCTTGATAGATACTCGAATTAACGGCCCGCTTAAGATCTGCTGATGACTGTGTTCGATCTTTTCTCTCAGTTCGCTTAGCAGCTCTTCAAAAGAACACATGTCGTCCATGAAGAAGACAAGGCCATCTTTTGTTCCTTTTATGGTAACTTTATTCTTGTTCGACATGGACCTTCTTCACCTCGACCGTAACCATTCGCCATGAAGAGAAATTTTTCCTGCTCAGTTGCAAAAATTTGCCGAAAAAAGTCGTTTACTTTGTTGTAGCAATTTCAGAAGAACCGTTTGCTGTTAAAGGATACAACGAATGGTACGCTTCTAGAATTTTACGTGAGATTGGGCCTGATGAGTCTGACCCGTGTCCTCCTTTAGGAACGAGGACGACAAACGCTACTTCAGGATCTTCGTAAGGAGCATATCCAACGATCAACGAGTTGTCCTGATCTCCGCCAGTTTGTGCTGTACCTGTTTTTGCAGCAACACTGAAAGGAAGTCCGTTATACGTGTTATAAGCGGTACCTCCTGGCTGAGTTACCATCCGCATACCTTCTTGTGCAACCTTGATCCATTGCTGATCAATTCCTACACGGTTCAAGACCTCAGGTTCCATCATCGTCAAGATTTTACCTGGTTTCTTTGGATCAATAGTTCCTTTGCGAATCTCCTTGACTAAGTGAGGACGAATGCGATAACCGCCATTGGCTATTGTACTTACATACTGTCCTAACTGCATGGGAGTGAATGAATCATACTGGCCAATGTAAGCATCTGCCAGACGACCGTATTCAGTATATGGAGAGAAATACCCGTTTCCTTCAAAAGGTAAGTCCACTCCCGTTTTGACACCCAGACCAAATTGAGCGTTATAAAAATCAATAACGGAAAACATCTCTTTATAGTGCTTGCCTTGACTGTATCCTTTGTCTGCAAGACGCATTGCCATGGCGTACATGTAGGTGTTATTGGAAACCTGGAGTGCTCTACGTGCATTGACCTGGCCGTGCCCACTCAATTTCCAGTTGCGCTTGTACATGTTCCCTACTTTCCATCCACCTCGGTCATAAATTGTCTCAGTAGGAGTTGTTAACCCTTCTTGCAAAGCCATCATGACGGATAAGGCTTTCACAGTTGAACCAGGAGCGTATGCAGCATTAATGAAACGATTGGCCTCGTTTGGCAAAATGATCGTGCGGTAATCTTTATTAAACTGCTTCCGATCATAGTAGACATTCAAATCGTAGTCAGGTGCACTTGCCATTGCCAGAATTTCTCCTGTTTTCGGATTCATGACCAAAGCGTGTGCGTCTGTTACATACTTTGCTGTTTTGGGATTGCTTTTCATTTCTGCAAGACTCGTTTTCAAAATATCTTCCACTTTGCTTTGGAAGCGCCAATCCAGGGCAAGAACCAAGTCATTCCCCGGTTCAGGAGCACGCTGCATTTTCTTTTCCACCGTCTCTGAATCCTTGTTGACATGAACTTCCTCAATTCCGTCCTTACCACGCAATTGACGCTCGTAGTAACGCTCCAGACCATTCTCCCCTACACGGTCAGTAGCCGAATACCCTTGTGCTAAATACTCGTTTAACACCTCGGGGCGGATGGCGTTGATATAGCCCAAAATATGAGTCGCTATAGGCCCTCCATCAGCATCTTTGCGGATTTGTCGGATTGGTTCCACGATAACATTGATTCCAGGGAGTTCTGTGCGTCGTTCTTCTATTTTGAACATTTCATTCTGTGAAATATTTACCTTCACACGTCTTGGAATGTAGCTAGCAATCCCGTATGCTCTCATTTCTTTTAGGATCGCCATCTTGCGCCACTGAAAATGTCGTTGCTCATTCGTCAGCGGCAATGGAACATCCAAATTGAACATCGCTGCGATTCGGAGCAAATCCATATCATCCTGTTTGAGAAGATCGGAAGGATTCGGCAACGCTCGAAGCTGTGCTTTCAATTCCTTATTCAGATCGTCTTTCTCTTTCTCATCGAGGGTGATTTTGACGGTTTTATTGGATTGAAACGCCAGGTTTAATAACTCGATGTCCGTAAATTCTTCGCCATTTGATTTTTTTTGAATGGCTTGAATTTGTGCAGTCAGTTGCTTCTTCAACGATTCCCGCTCTTTGTCCACGATCGGGATGTTCATTCGCATCCCCAGAGCAAGAGCTGTCTTGACCAGTTGAACATCAGACAGCGTATCGACAGCAGAAGAAGGTGGTAATGCCTTGATTTTTGGTTCGATCATGGCAATAAGCTGAGAGGTCTCCTTGGGGCCAAAGGATACAGGCAGTGTCGAACGAAGGTCCAGCGCTTTCTTCAACAGTTCCTTGTCCGTGCCGATCTCCTCATCATCCATGATCAGAATTCCTGCCAGTTTATCCGCAACCAAATCCTCATTGATATCCTGATTCTGTTGCTCCACATACGTGACAGTGTATACCGGTTTGTTATCCACCATTACTTCTCCGTTGCGGTCCACTATGCGGCCACGGGGAGCAGGGATTGGCAACTCCCTTGTACTGTATTTCTCAAGGTCATGCTTATATTTCTCACCTTCCACAAGCTGAACGAAGGCAAGGCGCAAGATGATGGCAGCAAAAAACAGAAATACGATGAAAAACAAGACATTGAGTCTTGTCGGGATATGGGACTTTTCCGTTTGTTTTTCACCCACTCAAGAGTCCC
>NZ_JBNCMT010000033.1:46625-63310 GCF_049846925.1 Brevibacillus nigriterrae | reverse complement strand
CAAATCTTGCTCGAAGCAGAAACCCTGCTCATGGAGGAAATGCCGCTCGCTCCTATCAACTTCAGAGGAAGCCCCTATGTCAAAAATGATAGAGTCAAAGATTTTATCATCTTCCCACTGGGCGGGGCGTATTTCAAATATACATCGGTATCAAAGTAGAATGTGAAAACGGGAAGCAAGCTGCCTCTTGGAAGGCAGCTTTTTTCTGTTTTTTTGTGAAAAACGTCTCGACGTTTTTCATAAAAGTGGATGTGACCGCTTGCGGGCAACAAAACGGTCATGACCGTTTTGTATCTTTCTTGCATAATCATTTATCTCCATTTAAGATAAGGGTAAGAATATATGTTCGATTTTGGTTGGGAGGTTACGAGGCATGAATCGATGTGGATGGGTAAACCAGGATCCTTTGTATATTGATTATCACGACCATGAGTGGGGAGTTCCTGTATATGATGATCGATTGCTCTTTGAATATTTGAATCTGGAAGGTGCTCAGGCCGGGCTAAGCTGGTACACCATTTTAAAGAAGCGAGAGAATTATCGCAAAGCATTCGATAACTTTGAACCCGAGAAGATCATACAGTACGGTGAAGAAAAAATTGAGGAACTTCTTGGCAATGAGGGAATCGTCCGAAACAGGCTAAAAATCCATGCCGTTGTTTCCAATGCCCATGCCTACATGAAGGTAGTTGAGGAATTTGGCTCGTTTCATACATATATCTGGTCATTCGTTGGTGGAGAACCAGTTATCAATCACTTTACGAGTATGAGTGAGGTTCCAGCCTCCACCGAGATTAGCGATAAACTAAGCAAAGATTTAAAGAAGAGAGGCTTCAAATTTGTTGGTACTACCATTTGTTACGCATTCATGCAGGCAGTTGGAATGGTAAACGATCATATTGTTTCTTGTATTTGTCGTGACAAGAAATAGACAAAAAATCCAAGAATTTTTCTCCGCTCATTCCGTAATTGATGGTAGGGCATCTAACTCAAAAAGAGTTGTGCCCAGCAGGTGGGGGAGTGAGTTGTTTGAAAAAAATACTTGTAATTCAAGGACATCCTTCTCAAGACAGTTTTAATCATGCCCTGGCAGAAGCCTATAAAAAGGGGGCTACTGAAAGCGGTGCAGAAGTGAAGGAGATTGTCATACGTGATTTGCATTTTAATCTGAATCTGCAACATGGTTATCGGAAAAACCTTGAACTGGAAGAGGATTTGGTGCGGTCTCAGGAGCTAATTAAGTGGGCTGACCATCTCGTTTTTGTGTATCCGAGCTGGTGGGGAACGTTACCTGCTCTGCTCAAAGGGTTTATAGATCGGGTATTCTTACCCGGATTCAGTTTTAAATATCGAAAAGATTCACCCATGTGGGATAAGCTGCTCGCGGGAAGATCGGCAAGGGTGATTGTAACGATGGACGCCCCTGTATGGTATTATTACTTGGTGCAGGGCAAACCGGGGCATAACGCTATGAAAAAAAGCATTCTGGAGTTTTGCGGGGTCAAACCGGTTCGGTTTACCAACCTTAGTCCCTTAAGGAAGTCTTCAGAAGAGCAACGAGCAAAATGGTTGCAGCAAATCGAACAGTTAGGGTCAAAAATGATTTGATAAAAAGGCATGCATGGGAAAAAGTCATACATAAAAGCAGCACCCCTTCCAATTGGGGTGCTGCTACGTTATTTATCGATATTGATCATGAATAGGTTCAAAGACATTTTCGTGCGATCCTCGAACAACAATAAAGGAGTCCACATTATCCAGGCCGTGCAGATTGGTATTATGGTGAGCAATGATTTGCTCGGCTGTCAGAACTTTGTTGTCTGTCGTGGAATGACCATCTTGAACCAGTGTTACATCATACTGGAGTGTCGTAGCTCTTCTGCAAGTAGTATCCACACAATATTCGGTTTTGCATCCTGTAATGACGAGATGATTGATTCCTAGCGATTGCAACTTCTCATGCAAGTCCGTTCGATGGAAAGCATCCGTTGCCTTCTTGTGTATGATCCAATCATGGGGAAGTGGAGCAATCTCTGGATGAATTTGAAATTCAGGGGAGTGCTCTCCACCTACATCTAAATCCTGAACATACAAAACGGGAATATCAGATTTTCTAGCAGTTTGAATCAAGAGCTTTACTGTATGAACGAAATCGTCCTTTTGGAAAACAGGACCAATGCCAGGGCCTTCAATAATTCCTACCTGTGCATCGATAACGAGAAGCGCTGTTTTGCGAATCATTCATTTCCTCCTTAACATGGATCGAAAATTGAGACAAATGGAAATATCTTCATCATAGCATGTGGAGTTGTCTATCGTCATGAGGAGAATCGGTGTTAATCCCGGTTAATACGTTTGTATTGCAGTAAACCAGGGTATTACGATGATAGATATTTTTTTGGTTATTGGCAGGGGGAGAATTCATTGCACAAAGACAAGTTTGGTATAACTCGAATAACGAATACTCCTGTTACCATTTTTTTGATGCTAGGCGCTCTCTTTTTGTTCCTGAGCAGCAGTATTATTTGGGTTACCGCTCAGTACAAGGAACAACTTCAGGATAATGTATACAAGGAAGCAAACGTTGAATTAACTACCAACATAAATGCACTATCATCTTCGATCAACAGCAGACTAATCCTCACAGAAGGGCTGAAAGCATTTGTCGAGGCGGAACTGGCAGAGGATATGACTTTGGGAGATCCCCATTTCCAGTCGTATGCAGCAAGTATTTATCGTGATTTCCGAGGGATTCGGAATTTGTCTGTTTATCCGGAAGGAATTGGGCGGTATGTGTATCCTTTACGGGGGAATGAGCAGGTTTTAGGCATTAATCTTTTTAAAAGCACTGAAATTGTGTTATTAGAAAATGCATGGCGAACGATGAATACAACCAAAATGACAATCGTACCTCCCAGACAACTCGTGCAGGGTGGGCTTGGTATGGTTTCCCGGCAATCAATTTTTGTGGAGGGGAGGTTCTGGGGCTTTGCTTCTGTGGTGCTGGATGTGCCTCCGATTTTTGAAGAAGCTGGCTTTTACCAAGCAAACAAAGGGATAACAATGGCCGTTCGGGCAAATAAGAATGTCTTTTTTGGAGATGAAGAATTGTTCAAGCAAACCTCTTTGATAAAGCAGGTTCCCTTGCCAGATGGTCACTGGGAAATTGCTGCGTTGCCAAAAAAAGAGAGGTTTATTGTTGTCGATCAAACGATTCTGTTTATTCAATTAGTCAGTTTTGTTACGTTAATTGTCTTCATTCTATTTCTCTATGGACAACTAACTCAGAAAAAGCGGTTGGAGAAACTGGTAGATGAGAGGACACAGAATCTGTTAGCTGCAAACCATGACTTGGAATCGGCATACGAAGAATTGGCGGCAACAGAAGATACGTTACGCGAGCAATATGAATTATTATCTGAGCAGGAGCAGGCCTTGCGTAAATCAGAACAGCAGTTTCGTGAGCTTCTCTCACGTATCGAGATGGCTTCAGTCATGATTGATATGCAGGGCAAAATTCTCTTTTGCAACGATTATTTTTTGCATCTTACCGGCTGGACCCTGGATGAGGTTGTTGGCAAAGATTTCAGAGCTACATTCCAGCCAAGGCGCTTGACTGACTCTCCTTTCCGCCCGGTTACCCAAGATGGGATTACTTCTTTACTGGATGAGACATTTGTTCAGACACGTGATGGGAAAGAACGGTTGTTGCAATGGCATTCCACTTACTGTCATGGTCAGGATGGTCAGCCTGTCATCATTGCCGGCATTGGAGAAGATATAACAGAGAAGAAGCAAGCAGAAGAGACGATTTATTATTTGGCGTATCATGATCAATTGTCAGGTCTTCCAAATCGGGCATTATTCCAGGAAAAGATCGAAGAGTATCTGGAAGAAGCAAAACAGTCCAATCAAAAGATGGCTGTATTGTTCCTCGATCTTGACCAATTCAAAATGATCAATGATACGTTGGGACATGCTTTTGGAGATCAGCTTCTTCGTGAGGTGGGGCAACGACTGACGAGCGGGGTATCTGACCACCTGTTTGTTGCTCGAATTGGTGGGGATGAATTTACGATGATCATACCGAATATAACGGGGATGGATCAGGTTCATCAGATGGCCCAAAGCATTTTGGATTTATTTCAACAGCCAATTTTCCTGAATGATCAAGAATTCTTCATTACAACGAGTATTGGGGTCACGATTTTTCCTGATAGCGGGGACTCTTCCACAATCCTGATCAAAAACGCTGACGTTGCGATGTATCGGGCAAAAGAACTCGGTAAAAATGGTTATCAGATTTATGATAAGTTGATGAATACCGACTCATCAGAGCAGATGAATGTAATTAACAGTTTGCGTAAGGCATTAAGCCGAGATGAATTCACTGTTTTCTATCAACCTCAAATTGGAACGAGGAACAGGAAAATTGTCGGTTTGGAGGCATTAATCCGCTGGCATCACCCGGAGAGAGGAATGATTCCTCCCGTACAATTTATTCCGATTGCCGAAGAGAGCGGATTAATTGTGCCGATTGGAGAATGGGTGCTGCGGACTGTCTGCAATCAGATAAAAACATGGCAGGATCAAGGATTTCCTGCGACACGAGTAGCGGTCAACTTGTCAGCTCGACAACTGAAACAGAATAATTTTGCCGATGTTGTGCGAAGTATTCTGGAAGAAACAAAACTGGACCCGACCTATCTTGAGTTGGAAATAACAGAGAATATGGCGATGGTAGACAGCAATCTCGCAACGTTGCACGAATTGAAGGATATGGGGATCACGATCTCCATTGATGATTTTGGTACCCATTATTCTTCTCTTAGTTATCTCAAGAGTCTGCCTGTTCATAAAATAAAAATTGACCGTTCGTTTGTGAATGGAATTTGCAATGATCCCAAAGATGAGACAATCATTTTGGCGATGCTCTTAGTAGCCAAAAATTTAAATCTGGAATCGTTGGCAGAGGGTGTGGAAACGTCTGAACAAATGGCATTTCTGCAAGAGCATCATTGTGATGTAATACAAGGTTATTATTTCTATAAACCAGTGCCTGCTACAGATGTAGAAGAAATTATGCGTATTCATTTGGCTGAGGAAAATGGACGGTAACCACCAAAGAAAAGAAAAAACCGCACAGTTGGATGTGCGGTTTTTTGTGCTGAAAAATTGCGATGATCAGCGTTATTCCGTTGATGGTTGCTGTAATTGTGGTGCTTGTTGTTTCGACTGGATCGTTGGTTGATTCATCTGTTTATAGGAAGGCAGGCATCGCCCGATGATGGCCACGACCGTCTCCAACAGGCCTACTGAAGCAAAGACAAATTTGGCTCCGATGATCCCTGCCATGCTCGTGCCAACGCCGGTAGATAGCAAACTGACTGGCTCGTTCACTGTACTGAGTAGTCCGTAGACACGTCCACGCATATCTGTCTCAACGGTTTGTTGAATAATCGTATCCGTGATGATCGTATTCATGGTTGCTGTTACTCCAAAAATAACCCACAGTACCAGATCCAACATCAGATTGGTGCTAAATGCAAAGACGATGACAAGAAGTCCATCAAGAAAAAGCGTAATCAGAAAAAGGGGAATCATTTGGATGTACTTGAGAGCAGTACGCATCAAAAATGCTCCCACTAAACCGCCAGCACCCACCGCGGAAAAGAGAAAACCTACAATCGTCTCGGTTTGGCCGTACTGACTCAAGTTCTCTTCCACATGGATGAAAGTTAAGGTGCCTTGCATGGCAAAAACAAACGTAACGAGCACGGATACGATGACCAGATAGCTTAGAGAAGCATCCTGTCTAATCGTTCGAATGCCCTCAACCAGTTCATGCAAGCCACTATTCTTGGGCTTAGTTGTTGAAAGTTCTCCTACAGATTCGTCGCTTTCTCTTTCCATGCGAGCCTGCTTCGTCACGGGAAGAGCTAAAATGATCATCGCCGCAGCGAATGTACAGACTCCTGCCAGCAGAAATGCTTGGTTGGCTCCAAAAAACGAAACGACAAATGCCGCCCCAGGCGGACGAGCAATGAGTAAGATGTTGCGCAACATGGCATCGAAGCTGTTTGCATCCACATAATGCTCTTTGTTCACAAGTGTTGGTTGTAATGCTCTTTTGGCTGGAAGATACAGGGCAAATAAAATTCCGTTTACCATTGCCAATGTGTATATTTTCCAAAGGGAATCAGCAAAAAACAGGGCTGACGTGACAACACCCATACCTAAAAAAGAGCACACAATAATTTTTTTACGATCAAATCGGTCGGCCATTACTCCGGCAAATGCACTGCATAACATTAAGGAAGCAGTCTCCAGCATCGTGATCATGCCGACGTGAAGCGGGTTGTCACTGATCTTCATGACCAAGGAAATGGTTGCAAACCAGGTGATCATCATGGCCACGTTCTCAAGATATACACCGCTTAAAAGAATAGCGAATGGTTTGGTAAGTGCTTTTTTCATTTTCTCCCCCAAGATTAGTTAGAATCTGCGTATCTTGGGGGTAAGAGCAATGAGAAGGACCATCATACCACCTCCTAATGTGTAAATTATGGTAATTATAACATGGTTATTTCTGATTTTTCAGATGAATGGTGCGATATTCGTCTTCAAGAATGCTCATCAAGATGGAATCATGATATTGATGGTTGTAGAAAAGTGCGTCCCGCTGTACGCCTTCCCGCTTGAATCCAAGCTTTTCATAAACATGGATCGCTCGGTCGTTATAGGAGAAGACATTCAACTCGATTCGATGAAGGTTGAGAATCCCAAATCCATAGTCAAGCATGAGCAGGAGTGCTTCTTTGCCGTAGCCTTTTCCCTGATGTTCAGAGTGATCGATGGCGATTCGAATATTGGCATTGCGGTTCATACTGTCAATGTCCTGGATGGCGACGTCGCCAATCACCTCATTAGTCTCTTTATGGGCAATCAAGAGTAGCAGGCTGGAGGAATCCTGGGATTTGCCATCGATATATCGGTAGATTTGTTCTCGGGTAAAGCTTTTTTGGGTTCCAGTCAGTTTTCGGGTTTCTGATTGAAACAACATCTGAAAGTAGCGTTCCGTATCATCGAGTCCTATGGGGCGAAGATAGACACGCTCACCTACCAGAAAACGGACAGGCTGATTGAATTGTTGGTTAGCACTCATGACGAAACCTCCAATAAAAAATAGTTAATCCCTATTCTACGCGACTTCTGTATACTGGAAAATGAGCAGTTTTGAATAAAACAAAAGGACAGTTGAGGAGAAATCATCGATGTTACTGTTGCCCCAACTTGATGAACAGGGAGAACAGCCGCTGTATGTGCAGTTGTATTCCCATATCAAACAAGAAATTGTTGCTGGCCGATTGCAAGTGCAAGCTCGAATTCCCTCCGTGCGTAAATTGGCCGAGCTATTGTCAATCAGCACGACCCCGGTTGAGATGGCCTATCATCAGCTCGTTGCAGAAGGGTTTATCGAGAGCAAACCGAAAAGCGGGTATTTTGTACAAAACCTATCTGATCCCTATGTACAGTTGGGGAACTCACTGCAAAGTCCGCTTGAGAGCAGGATGGAGCGTAGCTTTCCTGCAAGAGATACAACGAACTATCGATACGATTTTCATCTATCAAAGAATGACTTTACCCATTTCCCGTTTAAAGTTTGGAGAAAACTGATGATCCGGGTTGTAGCAGAGGAACAAAAGGACCTGCTTTTTTACGGCGATCCCCAGGGAGAAAAAGGCCTGCGAGAGGAAATCGCCAAATACCTTCATCAATTCCGAGGTGTTGTCTGTTCTCCTGATCAAATCGTGATTGGAGCGGGCTCACATGTGTTGCTGACTTTTTTATGCTTGATGCTGCGACCACGATTCTCTCAGATCGGCATCGAAAACCCAGGCTATCCGTTAATCACAACTACATTTCGGCAGCATGGATTTGGAGTTGTTCCTATTTCTCTTGATGAGGATGGAATTGATCTGGGTGAGCTTTACCAGAGTGGTGTACGAACTGTTTATGTTACGCCATCTCACCAATTCCCACGAGGGATGTTAATGCCTGTGTCCAAGCGGCTTCAACTGCTGGAATGGGCAAAACAGACAGGCGGGTACATCATTGAAGATGATTACGATGGTGAGTTCCGGTACCATGGAAAGCCGATTGCTTCCTTGCAAGGATTGTTGCCTGACAGCCATGTAGTGTATTTGGGGGGATTCTCCAAGTCTTTGGCTCCAGCCGTTCGCATCAGTTATATGGTATTGCCCGAAGATTTGCTCGCTGTATACCACCAGCTAGAATATAAGCTGATGTTTGAACAATCTTCATCCCCGCTGTTTCAACGGGTGGTCGAGTTGTTCATGAAGGAAGGGCATTGGGAGAAACATATCCGTAAAATGCGTAACGTGTACCGAAAAAAACACGATGCCTTGATTCAGGCGATACAGGATTCATTCGGAGACCAGGCTGCGATAATCGGGAAGGGTGCCGGGTTCCATGTATTGCTGCGAGTGAACAGTCATCTGTCAGAAAGGGAAATGTCAGCAATTGCGAGAGAAGCGGGAATTCGAATCTCTCCTGCTTTTTTTACCTGGGATCAGCAGCCGGAGGAGTTGCCAATAGAGTTTTTTGTTGGTTTTGGCGGATTGGATGTGCCAGATATCGAGCGGGGAATCAGACGGTTACGGGAAGTTTGGTCAGGGCTTGTGACATAAAAGGAAGGCAACCGAGGGGATTGGTTGCCTTTTTGGGGTCCCGATAGATACCAGCGATAGCTTGTGTCGGCTGGGTAATTTCAGTTTGGTCGAACAAGCTGATCTAGACTTTTGAACTCGTATCCTGCTTTGCGGGCATCATCAATGATTTTGCCCAGCGCTTCTGCGTTATCCTTGGAAACCGTGTGCAGCAGAATAACTGCACCTGAATGAAGCTGGGCCATGACATTGTCATAAGCGTACTTCCACCCTTTTTGAGCGTTTGTGTCCCAATCCTTGTAAGCAATGGACCAGAACACGTTGGTGTAGCCTATTTCCTTGCTCAGAGCAAGTACACGGTCACTGAAAATACCACGAGGCGGGCGTAAATAGCTCATCTCTTTTTGCCCGGTGATCTCGGCAACCGCTGTTTTAACCCTGCCCAGTTCTTCTTTCATTTTGTCATCGCTCACCTGTGTCATATCAGGATGGCTCCAGGAGTGATTACCGATCAAATGGCCTTCTTCGGTCATTCTCTTCATGAGATCGGGTTGATCTTTGGTATAGTGCCCTGTCACAAAAAAGATTGCAGGCACCTTTTTTTCTTTCAACGTATCAAGAACCTGGGCTGTATATCCATTTTCATACCCGTTATCAAAGGTAAGGAATAATTCCTTTTTGGTTGTGTCACCCACAAAAATGGCGCCATGCTTATCAACAATGGACTGAAACCCTTCCTGTGCGATGGACGGCAGTGAGCCATTCTTGCTTTTTTTGAAACCAAAGTGATAAGGGGTGTTGGAATAAGCCTGTACCGTGTGAAGAGTGAACAAGGAAACAAGGATGACAAACACGGATAGATAAACAATACGTCTCTTCAATTCAAACCCTCCCTGATAGTTGTTTCGCCTAACGATTGGCAACTAGCGGTATTATCTCGCCAACAGACAGAAGTTATGCTGTGACAGTGCGCATGGTATATAATGGAATAATAGTGAAATACATGCCGCTTTTCTTAGGAGACGTTTAGGATGCTAAATTCACGCCCGACATTTTCACTTCAAATGAGTAAATCAGATTTTAATGGATTCTACTGGTATAAAGAAGAATTAGCTGGGATATGTCGCAGCCAAGGTCTATCCAGTAGCGGTACCAAAGCAGAACTGGAGCTACGAATTCGACAGCTGCTTGACGGTGAAGTAGCAATTGAACCAAGAACAGAGGCAGCCCGCATAAGACAAAAGAAAAAGCCTCAAGTGATTACGCTTGAGACTCGGCTGATACCTGATGGATTCGCCTTTAATCAGACGGCGAGAGAGTTCTTTCAGCAATATTATGGCGTGAAGAAGTTTTCTTTTACCAAGGAGATGGCAAGTGCCTTGCGGGATGCAGAAAAAAGAGGAGACTTCGACATGACTGTAGCTGACCTGATCATTGTATATGAGAGCCGCCAACCAAGTAATGCAGCAGAAGAGAAAACATACCAATGGAATCGATTTGTGAAAGCGTTCCATGGTGATCCTTTGACGAAAAGCTATAAAAACAAGTTGAAAATAGCCGCATTCCTGTGGAAGGAAGTTCGATCTCAGCAGGGATCGAAGGAATATCACCCGAGTCTTCTTGAGCATTATCAAGCTCAGATCAGTCAAATTGATGTTGTTGAGCACTAAGCAAGCTGTTCGAGAGTCATTCGTAAGGAACTAGGCAGAGGCTCATTTAATAATAAAGCAATTATTTTGGAATTCGAGCCGTTTGTTTGAAGATAAGTAAATAAATTCGCTGCTTTTTCCTTGCGGTTCATGAGTGAATAAGCAACGAACCACACCTCTGGGCTTCCAACTGCGATACCGTTCCAGATGGAAGAAGGGATCGAAGGAAGTCTGCACAAACCTGCTTCGGTCTGAATGGTAAAGCTTCCGAACAAATCGATTTGCGGTTCTTCTGCATGAATACTGAGACGATAACTGCTGGCAAAAGGATAGTCACCACAGGGAGCAGGCTCACAATGTAAATGACCAAGAGCCTCCAACACGTTGGCGAGATGAGCTTCCGTGGTCAAATCCCAGTCTCTCACTGAATCGACGAGCCCCAGACTGTAAAGCAGCCCACTCCCACCCATAGCATAATCTATATTAGCTTTTTTCAATGCAGTTGTAACTTTCAGCAATGGTTCCATTGTAATCATTGTGCAAAACTCCTACCTATCGGAACATTATCGTAAAAATGACCCTACTTCATCGAATCTCATCTAATCTAATCTCAAAATAACTTCCTCAACCTCTTCGCCCCGAGCGTTGGCAAATCCCTTATTCGTACCGGTAATTTTGAAACCACATTTTTGCAGGACTCGGATGGAAGCCATATTGTCTTTGACAGCACGAGCATAGAGAGGGCTCATGATGTTGCCAGCAACTTGCCCGTTGAAGAGGATCGTCTTTTTTTGGAAGCTGTTGTTGCCTAAAATCTTGGTCCAACGGGCATTAAACACATCCCTGTCTGACGGATTTTCGGATACAAAAGCTGCCATATAACTAGCTTCCATATCCAATTGTTGTTCAAAAAATATGGATAAGTCTTCATTATGTACATCTCGCAATTGGACGTTGCCTGTCATTGGATTTTCCATTCTACTCACCTCTTCTGTTTTTTTGTAAATATTGTAACAAACGAAACGAAAGCCAGTCTAACACTCATTTCGTGTTTCGACTGGCCTATTTTTTGCTAATTAACTTGTTTGGTCGCCAGCGCCAAGCAATTCGAGTAACTGTCTCTTGATGGCGATGAATGTTGGATCAAGGGTTAACCTGGAGTCCCGCAGGCGTGGGCGGGGAAGAGAGACCTCCACTTCGGCGATGATCCGCCCTGGTCTGTGCGACAAGAAATAAATCCGGTCAGACAACAGGATGGCTTCGTCGATATCATGGGTCACCAGCAGAACGGTGTGCTGATAAGTCTGCCAGATGGAAAGCAGCCACTGCTGCATCTCCATGCGAGTAAGTGCATCCAGTTTGCCGAATGGCTCATCAAGCAGCATCAATTCCTTTTTCGCCAAAAAGGTTCGGAGGAAAGCGGCACGTTGCTTCATTCCACCCGATAAGGAGTCGGGATAACTGGAGGCAAACTTTTCAAGGCCAAACAAGGGCAAGAGCTGGATCGCCTGCTCACGAGCCTCTGCCTTCCTCATTCCTTGTACTTCGAGCCCAACGATGACGTTATCCAGAATCGTGCGCCACGGAAAAAGGACGTCTTTTTGCGGCATATAACCGACCAGACCTTTTTGTCCCGTAATGACCTGCCCATTGATGGAGACCACGCCTTCATCCGGTAAAGTTAACCCCGCTACGATATCGAGGATCGTGCTTTTGCCACAACCACTTGGGCCGATCAGGCTGACGAATTCGCCTTTACCAACAGTAAGCGATGCATCACTGATGGCAGTCACGGGTTCTGCAGCAGTGGTGAATGATTTGGTAATACGATCAAGTTCAAGAAGGTTCATGCATTCACCCACTTATTAAGGGGCAGGCAAGAATTCGTTTGTGAACGACTTGTTCGCCTCAACCATTTTCGGGATTAATTTGCGGTCGTGCATCCATTTTGCATAGTTGGTCCATACTTCTTCTTTTTGGATACCCCACTGTGCTGCGTCGTCCTGATATTTCGTGCTTACCCATTCCTGACTTGCCTTAACCAGATCGGCATTCAACTCAGGAGCATTCTTGATCAGAATCGCAGCAGCATCGCCAGGATTCTCGATCGCTGTTTGGTATCCTTTCGCTGTAGCCGTCATGAACTTTTTCACGAGCTCTTTCTTCTCTGCCACATTTTTTTCATTCGTAATAATTACAGGGGTGTAGTAGTCAAGAGCTGGATCAAGGTCCTTGAGCATCAACAGATTCAGATCGATTCCCTTGCGCTTGGCTTCTACGCCGTCCCAGCCGTAATAGATCCACTCGAAATCAGCATCTCGGCCGATGGAAGTGAAGAAATCGGTTGCGCCTAGCGTGACATTTTGTACCTTGGAAGCATCGGCTCCTGCCTTGTCCATCACGGCTTTAATTACTGCCTCTTCCACCGGGGACCCCCAGCCGCCGTAGCGCTTTCCTTCAAAGTCCTTCGGTGATTGAATATTCGCCGTTTTGAGTGAAGCGAATGCAGATGTGTTATGTTGAATAATCGCTGCGATGGAGACGAGCGGGATATCGGTTGCTCTCGCTTGTGTCACGGCTTCCTGATAGCTGATGGCGAAATCTACCTCGCCTGCCGCAACCAGTTGATTGGCAACGGTTCCTTCACCAGGCTGTACGATGTCTACCTCAAGGCCCTGCTCTTTGTAAAAGCCTTTATCTTTTGCTACATATAATCCGGTGTGATTGGTATTCGGGAACCAGTCGAGCATGACGGTCACTTTTTGAGGTTGGGCTGGCGCTTGTGCTGCTGGCTGACCTGCTTGATCGGGTTGAGCCGCTTTTTCAGGTCCTGGAGTGGTTTGTCCGCATCCGGCTACCACGAAGCTAAGAGCGAGAGAAAGGGTAGAGAGAGTTTTCCAGAAGGAACGCTTTGATTTTGTAGTCATGTGTGTTCTCCTTTGTCGTATGCGTGGAATGGTCATGATCGTTCTCTTTGCTGATTCCATGGCATGATGATTCTACCTAGCAATTCAATGAATCCAAAAATGACGAGACTTAATAACGAAATAGTGAAGATCGTGGCAAATACCCGATCCGTCAAGAATGATTGTGATGAGCGAGTCATCAAAATCCCTAGTCCTTTGCTTGCCCCGAGCCATTCGCCGATGACTGCTCCCATGATGCTGTAAGTTCCCGCAATTCGTAAACCGGAAAAAAAGAAGGGGAGTGCGGCGGGAAGCTTGACCATCCGAAAAATTTGTCCCCGTCCGGCTCCCATAGAAGTGAGCAGGCGGATCATATCCTGGTCAACCAGGCGATAGCCGTCCACTAAATTAACGGTAATCGGGAAAAAACAGACGAGGGCCACAACCACAATCTTGGGTGTGATGCCATAGCCAAACCAGATGAAAAACAGGGGAGCGATGGCGATGATCGGGATCGTCTGGGAGACGACCAGCAATGGATAAACTGCCTTGCGCAAATAGGAGGACATATCCATCAGCGTAGCGATTGTTATCCCCAGGAGAATGGCAATAGTAAAGCCCCATAGAGCCTCATATAGCGTTTGAAGACTGTGCTGCCAAATGAGTTCTCTCGCTTCCCACAAGGAACGAAACACTTGGATGGGCCCCGGCAGAATCCAGGCTTTCACGTTGCTGACCTGAACACCGATCTCCCAGCCGATCAGCAAAAGAAGGAGCAGACCGACTGGCAAGTACCCGGAAGCAAAAATTTTAGCGGTACTTTTCAAGCTTCTCATCCATAGAAACTCCTTCAGGTCGATAGTGGATTTTCATATGGGTCATCACCTCAGAAGCTCCTGCTGCAATGCATGCTTCCTGTGCACGTTTGACAATATCGATCAGAAGGTCCAGTTCACCTTCCATTACCGTTTCCATTGCACCCACTTCATACTTCACACCAGACGCTTGCACGACTTCAATGGCTTTATCTACGACTGCGTAGGAATTTCCGTCAGCCACTTTGGGCAAAACCTGAAATCCAAGATTAACGATAGGCATGATTTGTGCCTCCTTTCCTAAATTTTCTCCCTTTTCCAGTGAGCTTACGCAATAGAAAAACTCAGACAAAACGGTCATGACCGTTTTGTTTGACCGCAAGCGGTCACATCCACTTTTATGAAAACGTCGAGACGTTTTTCACAAAAAAAGGCCGTCCGGTATGGACAGCCTTGAAAACAGCACGATAATACGTTGTGTCGAGTGTTCCCTACGCTGGCATTACCCAGATCAGGTTACGGGTCGGTACATTAGCGGGTACCCTCTCAGCCAAGCTCACTCAGCTCCCCCAAGCTATGCAATTCTGAATACCATTATAGGATTACAGTTAACTGGTGTAAATCATTTTCTAGGCTCGTTGTTTTTCCAGACTCACACAAACTGCTGTCTCATCAAAGTTCAGACGATCATAAAGTCTGCGGGCATGGATATTGGCGATCCGAACAGACAATTCAAGCTTTTCAATTCCCTGGCATTCCTGGCCCCACTGAATGACGTAGGCAATCAGGTGTGTGCCATACTGTTTGTTCCGATGGATCTCATCCACACGCAGGAAACATATTTCGGCAGTGCTATTCTCAGGGATTGCCTCCACATAAGTATAGCCAATGAGTTCGGACCCGTCCCGGCAGAGAATAAACATCTTTTTTGTCTCCGAAAGCTGGTTAATAATATCGTTGCTGCTGAAGTAGGCTTCTTTGGGATGCAGCTTGTCAAAAGCCTCTTGAAACTGATCAGTATAAGGAGTAATTGTCAGATCGGATGAAAGTGGTTCAAGTGTGGGTGGCTGGTAACGGCTCAATTCAAGAGAGAGAAGGGCTTCCGCATTGTATTCTGCAAATCCAAGCTCTTGAAACAACGATGCACATTGAGCGTTTAGTTTGTCGATGGACACTCTGCAGGTAGCGTAAGTATCGGGAATGGTCTCAAGCACCTGATGATAAAGTGCAAGGGAGATTTCATTCCAGTTCTCATGCTGGACATAGGGTCCGAGCAACCGGAATTGCCCGGTTTCAGGAAAAGCGGCAAACCCTAGAACGCCAACCAACCTTTCTTCCTCAAAGGCGAGGAAAAATGCTTCCTCGAAAGGAATATACGGGAGGGACTGGAGTCGATCCTTAATGGTTGCCTCATCGGAGCCGAGCCACGGATTGTTGAATTCCCGATGGCAATTCAATCCTGCGATAAAATGCAAGACTTCACTGAAATGCTCCATTGTCGCTTTTCTGTACAAAATCATGGGAAGCCTCCTTCATGAGATAAAATTTTCGCTGTCCATTATGTCTGATTGGTGAGTATTGTGTGTTGTGATACAATTTTTCTAAATTAATAGAAAAATGGGAGGGTGCTACTTGTCAGCAATAAAAATAATTTCAGTAAAAGGAACAGGAAGCAGTAACGAGGATGCGATTGTATGTAATCCATCGCTTTCATTATACGGGGTATTGGACGGTGTGTCTTCACTTATTCCTTATGTAAGCAGCGATCAGCGCAAAGGGGGAGAAATAGCTTCTACTCTTGTAAAAGATCACTTCGAGCAACTGACTACCCTCCCAGATTTACTTGCTGAAGTGGAGGTAGCAAATAGAAAGCTCCGTGACGCCATGGAAGAAGCGCAGATAGACATGTCCCAAAAAGAAGCTTTGTGGGGTACAGCAGTTGCTCTGGCAAGAATCTCGGATGACTTCATCGAGTTCGTCCAAACAGGTGATTGTATGATATTCACCGAGAACGTCGATGGCACTATTCGGGTCCTGACATATCCGCAGGTGGCTCACTTGGAAAACATCGCTTTTGAGCAGTGGGAAAAAGGAATTGCCCAAGGGATGCGACTGCGGTCAGATTTAATAGAATTGGTCAGAGAGCGGCTGAAGCAGAACCGATACCTCAGCAACACCAAGGGAGGGTATGGGGTTTTGAACGGTGAAAAGGATGCCAACAAATTTCTCGACTATGGAAAAATCAGCAGGAACAATGTTCGCAGACTTGTACTTGTAACAGATGGGCTTTTCCTGCCTGAAACTGATTATAGGCACAGCCCGGACTGGGGTAAGATGGTAGCATACATATTGTCTCTTGGGCTTGATGCCTACACCGATCATATTCTGGACATCGAAGAAAAAGATCCAGAATGTTTGAAGTACATACGTTTTAAGAAATCAGATGATAAAACAGGGGTAATCATCAATTTGGATGAATGTTAGGAGGAAAACTTGTGACCGTACAAATAAAACGCATTTACGAAGCGATTGAAACGGGTGATGGGCAACGTATTCTGGTTGACCGGATATGGCCACGTGGGGTATCGAAAGAAAAAGCACAGCTAGCTGAATGGATGAAGGAAA
>NZ_JBNCMT010000033.1:0-46525 GCF_049846925.1 Brevibacillus nigriterrae | reverse complement strand
CTCCAAGTAATGAGCTGTGCAAATGGTTCGATCATGACCCGGAAAAATTCGACCAGTTCTCCCAGATGTATCAGACTGAACTGCTTCAGGAGCCTCGTTCAGCGTATCTGCAGCAATTGGTGAAAAGGGCACAGGAGGAAAAAGTAACGCTTTTGTATGGTGCCAAGGACCAGGAGCATAATCAGGCTTTGGTGCTGAAACGGGTACTGGATGAACAATTGAAAAAGAATCAGTAAATAATTTGACGCTTCCGTTCTATCAGAGGGAGGCGTTTTCTTATGTATAGACATATGGTATTGAAAAGAATGGCGAGAAGGGGTGCATGGAGTTGGCTGAAATCAGTGGAGTGGCGAAGACCCCCATCATGCGACAACGAATGGCTTCCACCAATCAGATGATTTCGTTTGCCAAGAATGTGAATCCTGCTTTTAACGCTGCGATTGCTGTTTCGTATGTCCTGATCGGGGACCGCTATGGTGTGACGGGAGATGTAGCCTTTTGCCAGGCAATCTATGAAACAAATTGGTTCCGGTTCGGAGGAAGCGTGCAAGCGGATCAGAACAATTTTGCAGGCTTAGGCGCAACCGGCGGAGGGGCTGCTGGTGCTTCCTTTGCAACTGTCGAAGAAGGAGTGATAGCGCATATTCAGCATTTGTATGCGTATGCGACAACGAGAAATCTCCCGGCAGGGGAACAGATAGTTGACCCTCGATATCCTTATGTGAAGAAAGGAAGTGCTCCCTATTGGGAGGATTTAGCGGGCAAGTGGGCAGTTCCCGGTTATGACCGGAGCAAATACCCCAGTCTGGAGGCGGCAGTGCGGGCGAAAGATGCATATGGCCATCGCATCATTCAACTCCATCAGCAAGTAGTCAATCTCACTGTGCCTGAACCTCCAGGTGAAGAGAATCCGCCTGAGCCAACCGATGATTATCCAAGGGAAACACCTGCATGGAAAAAGGAGGCAGTTGATTGGATGTATCAAGAAGGTCTCTTAACCAGTCCGGAATGGAAGGCAAAGATAGAAGAACCATTGCCATTATGGAGTCTTGCACTCATCCTCAAAAGGCTAGGAGCTCAACAGTCAGGAGATGAAACATGAATACTCTGGGAGTCATGACGAGCAGAATCAAGGTACCTTCATCATACATGCCCTATGTAGAAGTGGCTCAAGATGAGGGGTTTGACAGGACAGTCATCTTTACACCAGATCGTGTAGATTTGCAGAAGCGTACGATTTCCGGGTATGTTCTGGAGAATGGCGAATGGGTACAACAAACTGTGGATTACCCAACAATTTCTTTCGATATCGGTTATTATCATCAACCCCGGGCCAACGTGCAGGTGAGGAATATCAAGAATTGTACCGAGCTCCCATTTATTAACTATGGGCTGGGGAGTAAATGGAATATGCATGAAAGGCTTTTGAAGGTAGAAGAACTTCAGTCGTATCTGATTCCTACCGAATATGCTACAGATGTATCAACGGTCATGAAAATGGTAGATGAATATCAGTCTGTCATGCTAAAACCGATTTATGGGAAAGAGGGAAAAGGGATTGTTCGAATCAGCCATGCCAATGGCAATTATATGCTGGAGAAAGGTTTAACCAAGCAATCGTTCCGCTCCGTTAGGAAGCTCTCTCAACAGATTGAGACGATTTTGGGACGCCGACGCTTCCTGGTTCAGCGCTGGATTCCTATTCTCAATCAAAATGGCGTTGTTTTTGATGTTCGTGCTCTCGTACAGAAGAACAAACGTGGAAAGTGGAATGTACGGGGAACAGCGGTGCGTGAAGGAGTGAAGGGCAAAATCACTTCCAACTTGATGGATGGCGGGTATCCATTCGAGGTAGTTCCGTACCTGGCAAACATGCTCGGGAAGAAAAAAAGCAGGAAGATTTATCGGAAAGTAAAACAGCTTTCCCTGATTGTTTCAGAGCGAATGGAATCGTTGTACGAAAGGCGGCAGTCACAGTTAGGGATCGACTGGGGGATTGATCTGTTAGGAAACATTCATTTGATCGAAGTCAATATCAAGCCGGGCGTCTTGCCTTTTAAACAGGTGTTTGGAATCGACACAAAACAAGAAAGTATTCGCTGGCCGATCCAATATGCCAGATTTTTTGTCCGAAACAGGCGGAAATAAGCGTCTCCCCCAACTACCTGTGTCGATCAATGTGCTGTTACGTGGAAAAAGGAGGAATAAAACGAGGATTATTCAGAAGTTTTATCGAAATAAACAGAAAAATTCTTCTAAAGGGGGATTGGAAGAGTGAGCCTACACCAACACATGTATCGGGCTTTATTTGAGCAAAACCCCAGTTCAGTCTGTTCATTTGATATCAAAGGAAATATTATGAGCGCCAATGCTTCCTTTGAGGGATTAACAGGTTATGGCCTGAATGAACTGATAGGTCAGCATTTCACGCAATGGATTGACCCTGAGTCAAGGAACAAAACAAATGAGATGTTTGCCAGAGCACTTTCGGGTGATCAGGTAGAATGGGAGCTTTCCCTTATTCAAAAAAGTGGATCAAATCTCCATGCTCAAATCAGTTGTTTTCCCGTATACGGAAATAATCAAATTGTTGGCGTTGCTGCTGTTGTACAGGACAAGAGCAAACGGAAGCAAACCGAGCTTATCCTTCGCCAAAATGAAGAGAAACTTCGGATGATCACTGAAAATACGTCCGATATTATTTATCTGATGGATACAGATGCAAAAGTGACTTATCTGTCCCCATCATTCACTCGTATTCTTGGATATCAAGTAAGTGAGCTTCTCTTTACAAATGCGCTGGAAGGGTTTGCACGAAGTATCATTCATCCCGATGATGTTGAATATTTGCACAAGAAGCAGATGGAAGGCCTGGATGTAAAACAACCGTTTCAGATTGAATATCGAGTGAAGCATAAAGAAGGAAATTGGATCTTTTTTGAATCCATCGTTATGCCAATCATCAGAGATAATGGTGATCTGGAAGGTGCTGTTGTCGTGGCACGTGACGTCACGGAGAGGAAGCGCAACGAGGAGTTGCTGCGCATATCTGACAAGTTATCAGTGCTGGGAGAGTTGGCGGCAGGGATTGCTCATGAAATCAGGAACCCCTTGACTTCGATCAGAGGGTTTATCCAACTGTTCCAATCCTCTCAGCTTGATCCATTTCTCTATTACGATATCATTTTGTCTGAATTGGACAGGATCAATTTTATCGTAGGAGAGCTGCTGATTCTCGCCAAACCGCAAGCGACTCATTACAGACTGGCAGATTTGAACAGTATTATTTATGATGTGTTGCTGTTGCTTCAGCCACAGGCGACTCTGAAGGGAATTGAACTGAAGCTGAAGGTTACGGATTCAGTATCCATCCTTTGTGAGAAAAACCATCTGAAGCAAGTGTTTATCAACCTGATCAAAAATAGCATTGAAGCCAGCTCTCAGGATGGGACAATCCTTGTGAAGACAACCAGGATTAGCAATGACGAGATTCAAATTCAGTGTATTGATTACGGCTGTGGTATCCCGATGGATTTAATTCCACGTCTGGGCGAGCCTTTTTATACCACGAAAGCAAAAGGAACTGGATTAGGATTAATGGTCAGCAATAAAATAATAAAAGATCATCACGGGGAGTTGCAGATCCAAAGTGAGATGAATAAAGGGACTACAATTACGATCACACTTCCTATTGTTGATCCAATTACATAATACAGGAGGCATAAAGAAATGGAATACACCCGAATTCAAAGCATCAATGATCCGTTATTCAAACAAATGCATGATATGATGAGCCGCATTTTTCCACCGGAAGAGGTGCTGGCGTTCGATCTTTGGGCAGAGCCGTTAGAGGATGAAGGGATTCGCATTTTCGTAGCTGTCAAAGATGGACAAGTTGTTGGGGCTACAGAGTATCGTTATTATGAACATTTGCGTGTAGCCATGACGGATTTCACGATTATTGGAGAAGATGGACAAGGGATTGGAAGTTTTCTCGCCCGCAAAAGGCAAGAAGATTTGCAAGAGCTTGTGAAATTACTGGGGAAAGAGTTAATTGGAATGTTTGCGGAAATTTATAACCCCTACCTGGTTGACGATTATTCGTTTGGTGGAGTTAAATCGATGAATCCGTATGTCCGCCGAGAGGTTCTCTCTCATATGGGGTATCGACGACTGAATGTGGAATATGTACATCCATCCTGGAATAACGATGGAGAGGCAGTACAAGGCCTGGACTTGTGTTTCCTTCCATATAATAGACAGTTTGAGAGGTTTATCCCTTCCCAAATGGTGGTAAAATTTCTAACAGGATATTATGCTGTGCTGCCTAATAAACCTCAATCCTGGCACGAGATGATCAATAAAATTGAGCAGCAAGATCAAATTGAATTGTTACCAATTTAATAGAACTTTTTGGCAATTCATGATATTCTTGTTTGTAAAAATGATATTGTTAAAAATGTTATTTTTCTTCAAACACCAGTGACAGCGACGAGGGGGATATAGGTGACGAACAACTTATTGCTTAACTTACTTGGATTATTATTACCTGTGTTCCTCTGTCAGCTTGTTATTAAGGAAAATGATTCACAACGAAATCATTTTAGGAACCAGCTTTTGTTTGGTTTTATTATGGGGATTGCTTCCATTGCGTGCATGAGCTTTCCAATCGTGATTGGGGACAATACGGAGAGATTCTTGATGGATCTCAGGCTAATTCCCTTCTTAATGGCAATTCTTTATGGCGGATTTCGTGGCGGGCTTATTGCCTATTTATTGATCATCACCTATCGCTTGTTCCTTGGCGGTGGCATACCCTTCTATTCTGCATTGTTTGTTGCCTCTGTTCTTTTTATTGTCATTCCTGTTGTTACCTCGAAATATCATAACTACCCACTTCTTCGTAAATTAAAAGTGAGCATTAGTATTTCGCTCTTTGCCTACACGCTTGGCTATTTGAGCTTATATGCCTATTTCAGAGTAAATCATCAATTCGAGGCTCTGAAGGCGTACAATCCGTTGATATTTACAACGGTAGGAATCTCGTTTGTTCTTTCGATGGTGATTATGGTTCTTCTCATGGAGAACTTACTCGAAAATCAGAAGATTCGGGAACAAAATCGCAGGCTAGTGGAGAATTCGCAGGACTTGATTGGAATCATATGTGAAAGCAACTGGGTATATGTAAATCCCAAAGGGCTGCAACTCCTGGGGTGTACTAGCATCAGAGAATTGTCGGGGCGCCCTATTTATGAATTTCTACAGGTCAGTGATCATAAACAGTGTCAAGCGATATTCGAAGATGTGATCAGAAACAAAAAATCAGTCGGGCCAATCGAGTTTGGATGGGTATCGATTGACAGGCAGCTGATTCAGACCGAGGTGATCTGTAACCCCTATACCTTCGAAGGGAAGCCGGCTATTCAAATTGTTATCCGGGATATTACGAGCCGCAAGAAATCAGACGAGCTGCTCAAGGAAAGTGAGCAGCGGTATCGTTCTATCGTCGATTATCATCCTGATCTGATAGTCTGGTTTGATATAAATGCTCAATTATGCAGTATAAATCCATTTGGTGAAAAACTGATCGGGCTTTCGGCTGAGCAGCTCACTGGTAAAACGTGCAGTCATTTTTTTGACTCAGAAAATGAAGAACGGACAAAACGTCTTTTTCAATTAGCCCTGCAAGGATCACCACAAAATTTTGATGTCACTTTTAAAAGGCTCGACGGGAAACACGTCAATCTGAATGTAACGTTTATCCCGATCGTGGTAAAGGAACGGATTGTAGGGGTCTATGGGATAGCCAAGGATACGACACTGCAAAAACAGCTTTGGGACAAGCTGTACGAAAGTGAAGAACGTTATCGCTCCTTGGTGGAAGAATCGCCGGAAGCCATTTTTGTCACGCAAAAGGGAATGATTCAATATGTCAATCAGACGGGGATCAAGCTTTTGGGTGGCGCTGATAAAGAGTCAATTATTGGCAAGGAAGCGATAAGTTTTATCCATCCAGATTACCATGAATCACTCAAACAACAGATTTTTCAGGTGTCCCAGGGGAAAGCTGTAGATATTATTGATCAGAAGTGTGTGAGAATGGATGGGGATCAGCTTGATGTCGAATTAAAGGCCATTCCTACCTTCTTTAATGGAGAGCCGGCAACACACATTGTTCTCAACGATGTTACAGAACTTCGAAAAAGCCAAGAATACATACAACAGTCCGAAAAATTACATGTGGTTGGTCAATTGGCTGCTGGTATCGCACATGAGATCCGAAATCCATTAACAAGTTTGCGAGGATTTGTTCAATTAATTCAGCATGAATCCCACACGAACCCGGAGTTTTTGTCCATTATGCTGTCTGAGATTGATCGAATCAACACAATTGTAGGAGAGTTGCTCCTTCTAGCCAAACCGAAAAAGATGGATTTCGAGACAAAAGAACTGATTTCCATCGTTAGAGAAGTCAGTGCTCTCCTGGAACCGCAGGCGCTGCTACACAATATTGAATTTGTAACGAAAGTTGATACACCGGAAATCTATGTATATTGTGAAGAGAACAAATTAAAGCAAGTGTTTATCAATATCATAAAAAACGCGATGGAATCGATGTCTAAGGGGGGACGGGTGCACTTTCACATCACTCAAATAAACGACAAGGTATCGATTCGCATCATTGATCAGGGATGTGGGATCCCCAAGCATCAGTTGCCTAAAATTGGACAAGCATTTTATACATCCAAGGAAAAGGGGACAGGGCTTGGCATCATGATCAGTTACAGTATTATTAATAACCATCAGGGCACGATTACGATTGACAGCGAAGAGAACATTGGGACGGTTGTGGAAGTGGTGTTGCCAGTTGTCGATAACCCCACTATGAGCATTGAAGAAATTGAAATGGTATCCAATTAAAAGAACCACGTCCGTATTAGGGCGTGGTTTGCTTTTTCGAATCAGTCTGGTTGATCCAATTCTCAACATGTTGAACAAATGCACGGGTTGCCGGAGAAGAGAACTTACGTGAACGAACGGCAATTCCAATTTGGCGAGCCATCGGCGGGTCAGTATGAAACCAGTTACTGTGATGGTCTCCAGTTCCCTGCAAGGCTAGCAGGGGTAAGATTGTTGCACCTTCGCCTGCCTTAACCATCTGGAGGATCGTACTGGTTTCACGCAATTCAAAACGGATGTCAGGATAGATCTCGTATTGCTTGAACGTGTCTAGTATGAGTGATTGGCAGCCTGCATTCGGTAAAATAAATGGCTGCTTGTCTAAATACTGCAATGGAATTACCTTGTCCATTGCCTTTGAATGGTCGGGAGGCAGGACTGCGACTAACTCGTCATGGCAGAGAGGGGTTATTTCTATGGAGTGACAGGGAGTTGTTACGAAACCAGCTTGTACGATCCCCCTTGTAATCCACTCTTCAATTTCTTCGTAAGTACCTTCCACCACATGCAGATCAATCTCAGGAAAGGCTTGTTTAAAGGATGGAATCAGTGACGGCAACCAGGAAGCAGATATGCTTGGAAAGCTCCCAATTCGGACTGTTCCTTTCCGTAAGCTTTGATGACTCTCGATTTCTTCAAGAATCGTGCTCTCCAAGCGAAGCATTTCACGTATGTGTGGGACGATCTGTGCACCGATTTCGGATAGAGAGATGCCGTTCCGATTGCGAATCAGAAGAGTGGAACCAAGGGCTGACTCCAACCCAGCTATTGCATGACTGATTGCTGGCTGGCTTAAGCCGAGGATTTCACCTGCTTTGGAAAAACTTCCTGTTTCGACAACGGTAATGAATACCTTCAGTTGGGTCAAGGTCATGAAATCACCTAATTACATAAGTATTTACTCATATTATATATTCTAAAGATTCATTAGACGAATACTACTGCACGCCTTATTCTGAAAATACTAAAAAACAGAGGTGAGTGACAATGCTGAAACCAGGGAAAAGAGTCAGTGTAGGGATGATCGGTCTGGGGGGAGTAGGGGAGAAACTGCTTCGCACCTTTATACTGCATCCTGAGATCGAGGTAGTCGCAATCTGTGATGTGGATGAACAGAGGATACGCAGAATTGCCAGTGAGCTTGGGCGTGTGGTGTGGTCAACCGATTATCAGGAACTGCTGAATCGAGCGGAACCTGATTTAATCTACCTTGCTGTACCACCCAAGTATCATCACCCGATTGCGCTGGAGGTATTGCGACGCAAAAAGCACCTGTTATGTGAGAAGCCACTGGCAAATTCGCTTGCGGAAGCGCAGGAAATGTTACAAGCTGCAATGGAATCTGGTGTTGTACATGCCATGAATTTTCCTACCTACTATCGAAAAGCGTGGAGAGAACTGGCTTCACAGGTTGCTTCAGGAAGGATTGGCAGTGTACAAAAGATAGAAATTACGGCTAACTTCCCCGTATGGCCTCGTAAATGGCAACAGAACCAGTGGATTGGCGGCAGAGAACAGGGGGGATTTGTACGAGAGGTACTACCTCACTTCATTCATCTCACCCAGAAGCACTTCGGGCCGATTGTTGGAGTTGACGCATCCATAGATTATCCTGCAGATGCAAAGCTTTGCGAGACAGGTATTGCCGGTTGTCTCACACTTCAAGATGGAACCTCTGTATGGATTAATGGGGGAAGCGGAAAAACTGCTCAGGAGCAGGTAGCGTATACCGTTCATGGAACAAAAGGAACGCTGTCACTTGTAAATTGGGGGCAGCTAGAATACGCGGCTACAGGAGAACCGCTCGTTCCAGCTGAGATCAACCCACATGACCATCTGTATGAGCTGGTCACATGGGTTGTTCGAGGGATTCAAGGAGAACCAACGGATCTTATCTCTTTTCAGGAAGGATACCAGGTTCAGGAAATTTTGGAGCAACTGCTTCAAGGTTCGGCTACATAGGAGGGGAAGCTACTTTTTCCGATGTGGAGCGAGCTGGCTTTACTCGGTAATAGGTGGAGAAACTGAGCAGCGACAACAAAAAGAACGTGATCATGACGGTAAACATGATCTGCGGACTGTGATGATCATATAAATAGCCGCCGATCAACGGTCCAATCATTCGTCCAGCGTAACTGAACCCGTTAATCATTCCCTGATAGAATCCTTGATTGTCATCTGACGCCAGTTTTGCTGCAGCGGCAGGCACACCTGGCCAAACCAGAATTTCACCTAGCGTCATGATCACCATCGCAACCACGAAATAAGTAAATTGGGATTCTTGCAGTGCCAGAACGATGAAAGAAAGAACGTATAGCAGCACGCCGTAGATTAACTGTCTGGGCAAGGAAGGAATCCAGCGCTGCACAAAAACCGAACTGAACGGTTGAATCAGAATAATCAGGAACCCATTGATGGTCCACAGCAAGCTGTAAGAAGAGAGCGAAAGTCCAAGAGATTTCATATAAACAGGTATGGTTGACTGCCATTGTACATAGCAGACAAAACAGAACATCATACCGATTGAGAGCAGAAGAAGCGGAAGAGAAACGGCTGACCTTTGGAAAGGTCGGTCTTTTTTGCTTTGCTTCGTGTCCTTGACCGCTTTTGGCTGGAATGATTCAGCAGGCATACCCCGCCAGATTAACAGCAAAAACAGCACAAAGGTTAACGAGTTGGCTGCAAATGTATAGGTAAAAGAAAGGTCGGCAACCATTCCACCTAGCGTACATCCAAGGGCAACTCCAATATTGTTGGCGATGTACAGCAAATTGAAAGCTTTGCGCCCGCCTTCCGGCCAGATGCTTCCAGCCATGGCATTCAGTGAAGTGATCAGCATTCCTATCAAAAAGTTGATACAGATCATCATGAACACGAACCAGAACCAGGGATTGTAAAGTGCCAGCGAAAGTGTACAGCAAGCTGCCAGAGTAGCAGAAAGCATCTGGGTTGCTCGGCCACCGAGTCGATCATGCATAGTGCCACCGAGGAGGCTGCCAATAATTCCAGCACCTGCCTGGAGCATCAGGATCAGCCCCGCTACGGATAAAGAACGTCCGTAAACCTGAGTGATATAAATGGTGGTCAAAGGCCAAATAAAGGAGAATCCGGTCATGTTGATCGTAGCGGCAATGGCTAGGACCCAGAGTCGTTTTGGATACATGTTGTTCACCTGACTATCTTAGGATGGGGATTCTTTTACATAGGATCGCAATACCTGTATTCGAGTAAAGGTAACATGAAGTTAAAGGCTAATCAAGAATTTTTTGTTGAAAAAATAGTTCCTCAAGATTATTGTAATATTTACATTAACTGGATATTGTTTTCATAGAAATACATTATGATAGTAAAAAAATACTAGAAAAAAATGGGAGGTACTGATGCGGATTTTTGCAAGAAAATTTCGGATGATGGTGTTTGTAGTTGCCTTGTTGGTAAGCAATTTGTATTTTTCAGGAAACACAACGCACGCCAACGGAACCGCTCTTACTGTTGCACAAGCAATTGCCAACAATCAAGGAACGGCAACAGTAGAGGGCTATATTGTTGGGATCACAAACAATGGTCCTTATTATGTGTTTCAAGCACCGTTTAGTGTGGATACGAACATCGCCATCGCAGATTCGGCATTAGAGAGAACCAAGCAAAATATCTTGCCTGTTCAATTGCCAAGCGGAACGATCCGCACCGGACTAAACCTGAAAACCAACCCGAGCCTGCTCGGTAAAAAAATCAGAATCACAGGCAAGCTGGAAGCCTACTTCGGGGTGCCTGGACTGAAGAGTCCAACATCCTATGAGATTCTCGATATTGTCGATCCTGATCCAGATCCAATTTCCATCGTCGAAGCCAAAACGAAAGCGGGACAAACCGTTACTGTTACAGGCGTGATTACAGCAGATAATGCGAAAGTCGGCGGTGGCAAAATCTCAACATTCCTCCAGGACGAAACAGCTGGAATTAATGTCTTTGCCTCGAATCCTGCCGGGTTCCCCGAGCTGGTTGAAGGAGACAAGGTCAAGATTACGGGAACGATACAAAATTATCGGGGATTGACAGAAATTATGCCATCAGCAGCAAAAGTCGAGGTTTTGGCAAAAGGAGAACCGGTCCCGCAGCCTCAACCAATTACGATTGCTGACCTCACTTCTGAAGATGTGGCAGAGCCGAAAGAAGGCACTTTGGTTCAAGTAGAAGCGTATGTAATGGAAAAGCCAGGCCAACAATCGGGTGGCGGCTATAATGTCAGCATTTTGGATGAGAACTACAACGGAACTACGTTGCGGGTAATGCCAGAAACAGGCGTCTATGAGCAGATAGAGGCGAAAACCTGGTATCAGTTCACTGCTGTATTAAGCCAATATGACAGTTATCAGCTTGTTCCGAGAAAAGCTTCGGATGCAGTAAGGTTGGCTGAACAAAAGCCGGCACCAAAACCATTGGAATTCTATCCATCGAAGATATTAAGTGTAGTTGATGGTGATACTGTTCATCTGGTTACCCCTGTTTTAGGCGGTACAAAGGTACGCTTCGTAAATATTGATACTCCAGAGACGTATCATAATGTCGTCACAGAAGCAGACCGGAGTCAAAAAGAACACGGAGAAATTGCCAAAGAACATCTGAAGACACTCCTTCATGAAGGCGACGAGGTGCTGATCAAAGTAGCTACTGAACCGTTTGATGATTATGGTCGCCTGTTAGCGCAAATCATTCGCAAGCAAGATAACGTAAACGTAAATCTGGAGATGGTCCGCAGCGGATATGCGAGTACTTATTTCATCTGGCCAATTGATGATGAGGATTATGTAGTGTACTCGGAGGCTGTAAAAGAAGCGTATGATGCAGGTCTTGGTATCTGGAATCCGTCCAATCCGCTGATGGAGCTTCCTTTCGTATTCCGTGCCCGTGAGCAAGGAAAAGGCTTAACCCGTTATGTGGGTCATTTTAGAGACAAGTACTTCGTTGATCCGGCCGAGTGGGCAACAATCCCTGTAGAAGCGCGTGTGTTCTTCGCAAGCCCTGAAGAGGCTGAGAGCGCAGGCTACTCTCGTGATCATGCGGCACCAACGACCAATGTAAGCTTCTCGCAAGAACCGAATGAGTCAGGCTGGTGGAATCAGGACGTTACCATTTCACTTGAAGCTTCTGATGACCAGTCAGGCGTAAGTACTACCGAAATTCAAATCGATGGCGGAGAGTGGACCACTTATCAGACGCCATACGTTGTTAGCAAAGAAGGTGACACCATCATTTCCTACCGCTCCAAGGATCGTGCTGGCAATGCAGAGGAAGCGAAATCAGTGACTGTCAAGCTGGACAAAACGTTGCCTGTCTGGGAGCTTACGCAATCAGGGGAACCGGTTCATAATATCTTAATCAATGATTCGGTCACGCTGGATGTTAAGGCAGAAGATGCGTTATCAGGAATACAGTCTGTATCGGCTGAAATTGATGATGAGAAAGTAGATCTGAACAAAAAGTATTCTGCACTAAGTCTCGGACTTGGCTCCCATACGATTCAGGTAACTGTGGGAGATCAAGCAGGCAATGTAGGTCAACAAAGCTACACCTTTACAATCGATACCAGTCTGGAAACCATCCATTCACTGGTAGATGGATTACTAAGAAGCAAGGATA
The DNA here is from genome assembly GCF_049846925.1 of Brevibacillus nigriterrae. Taxonomy (NCBI): domain Bacteria; kingdom Bacillati; phylum Bacillota; class Bacilli; order Caryophanales; family Paenibacillaceae; genus Brevibacillus; species Brevibacillus nigriterrae. Next base: position 33,925 of record NZ_JBNCMT010000033.1, on the reverse strand, counting down.
TCAAAAATAAAGGAATCGCAACCTCCATTAAGGCGAAGCTCGATACGATTCAACACTTCTTTGAGAGTGGAGATTATGAGCAAGCCAAGAAGCATCTGACTGACCTTCAGGAAACACTGCACACATACGCGGAAAACGGCAACATCACGGAAGCTGCCAATGAATTATTGCAGTCCAATCTCGAATACTTGTCAACAATGGAAAATTGGAAGCTGTAAGTGCTGTTTTTGTAGCCACCACTACAGAAATGTTCTGAAAAATATCACATGATAAATACAGAAGCAAGAAGCCCCCTGCATGCAAGGGGGTCTTCTGCTCCTTTAGGATTTTACGAAGGAAGTGAAAGTTTCTGTGTTTAAAATGCAAATCCAAAATGTAAAACCAGGTGTGACATTGGCGAAACCAATTTATATGGATAATGGAACAGTATTGCTTGGATCGGGAACAGAGCTGACTTCACGCTTCATTGACCGGTTAATGAGGTTGGGCATTCATCAGGTTTACATTGAAGATTCCCATACAATGGACGTGATGCCCGATGAGGAAATCTGTCCGGAAACACGCAAGCAGGCGGTGGAAGCCGTGTATGCGACAATGACGTCTCTGATGAATCAGCCCAAAATCACCAATCGAGCGGCCACCCCGGAATTTGGTGCGACGTTCCGCAAAGTTTTCGGTCAAATTCTGGATGATCTGGCTCACCGCAAGGACGTTATGGCAAACCTGTCAACTCTGTACTCCATGGACGGATATTTGTTTCATCACTCAGTAAATGTGGCTGTTTTGGCTGGAATTGTCGGGATGGCGAAAGGATATTCACGCAACCAGCTCATTGATTTGGGAGTGGGGGCGCTCCTGTTTGATATTGGGATGACGCAATTGCCTTTTGACTTGTTGAATAAAAATGCCAAGCTGACTGACGAAGAGCGGATACTGATCTGTAACCATACGGAAGCAGGCTTTAATCTCTTGAGAAGACAATCGAATATCTCGCTTATTTCTGCACACTGTGCTCTCCAACACCATGAACGGTATAGTGGGTGTGGTTATCCGAGAAGTTTGAAAGAACAACAGATTCATGAATTTGCTCAAATTATCGGACTGGCTGATATTTTCGATTCCATGATTACGCCAAGACCGTATCGAAATGCATATACGCCGCATGAAGTAGTGGAGTACTTGTTTGCTTCTGGTGGCTTTTATTTTGATCTGGAGCTAGTCAAGCTGTTTTTAAGCAAAATTGCCGTCTATCCTTTATCGACCATGGTAGAACTCAATACAAAGCAAATTGGCGTCGTTACACATGTCCACGCTCATTCCACGCATCGTCCTGTCATCCGGGTAATGATCGAAAGAGACGGGCTTCCGGCGCTTAGTCCTTATGAAATCGACTTGAGTCACGGCAGTAACGTAGCCATCACAATTACCAAGACCATATAACAAGATGATAAAAAAAAGCATCTCACGGTTCGCCAAGGTTACCCGTTGAGATGCTTTTTTAGTTTGTTCATATCATAGACTAACAGCCTTTTTTGGTCGATGCGCAGAAGTTTACTTTTTTGCAGTTCCAATAAGATTTTTGTCACAGTCTCACGAACGGCACCAACCAAATCTGCAATTTGCTGATGGGTCAGCTTGACGTCAATCAGTACGCCATCCTTATGGGGTATACCGTGCTGTTCGGCTAAACTGACAATCATTTTGATAATGCGTGAACGTGAATCCAGAAACATTAAGTTATGAATCTGTTCATTTGCCTTCCGTAGACGACTGAGGGTTATGTTGAGGAACTTTAAGGCAAGGCTCGGTTCTTTTTCCAGCAGTTCATACATGTATTTTCGTTGAAGTACATACAGGGTTGTAGGTTCCAGTGTCTCAGCAGTAGCAGAACGGGGGTGGTCAGGCTGGAGAACGGCCATTTCGCCGAAGTAATCACCTTCACGGAACAAAGCAAGCGTAATCTCCTTCGCATCCTCGAATTGATAGATTTTGATGAGACCGCTTTTGACAACAAACATTTCTTCGCCAGGGTCGCCTTCAAGGAAGATAATCGTTTTCTTGGGAAACCGTTTCTCCGTGAAAATGCTGGCTAACGAATGAATTTCTGTTTCTGACAGCTCATTAAAGATGGGGACAGTTTTTAAAAAGAATTTCAGATCGGCCATAAATACGAGGTCGCTCCATTTCGCAAAAGATAGGGGTGGAAATATTATGAATGATTCGACAAATGAAAGAAGTATTTCCGATAAAAGTTTTTCTTCTATTCTTATTTTATTATAATTGTAACAGATGTCACAACATGGAATATTAATACTATCGTTTGTTAGAATAGTTTTATGCAAAAAAAGGAGATGTGATTCCACTTTATGAAAATGAGAGTGTCTGCGGTTCAATATCATTTACATACCATTCAATCTTTTGAAGACTTTGCAAAACAGGTGGAGCACTATGTCAAAACGGCTGAAGAATTTGGAGCGGACTTCCTCTTGTTTCCAGAATTTATGACAACCCAGCTTCTTTCGATTGGTGGCACAGACGGTCAGGCGCTAACTATAAATGAACTTCCGGATTTTACGGAACAGTACCGCACACTTTTCACCAGTTTGGCAAAGAAAACAGGGATGCATATCATCGGAGGAACGCATGTACTTCGTAACGGTGATCAATTATACAACGTTGCCCATATGTTCTACCCTGACGGACGAGTGGTAGAGCAAGCCAAGCTGCATATCACTCCTACAGAGGTTACGGAGTGGAAAATGGCCAAGGGTGACAGCTTCCAGGTATTTGAGACAAGTAAAGGTACTGTGGCGTTACTCACTTGCTACGATATTGAATTTCCTGAAATCGTCCGCATGGCCAAGGCCAAGGGAGCAGATGTCATTTTCTGCCCTTCTTGCACAGATGATCGCCACGGATTCCACCGAGTGAGATACACCTGTCACGCCAGAGCGATCGAGAATCAGGTATATGTCGTCGTAACTGGCACTGTTGGTTCACTGCCTACTGTAGACTTCATGCGGGCAAATTTCGGTCAGGCAGCTATTATTTCGCCAAACGATATTCCTTTCCCTCCAAAAGGCATCCTTGCAGAAGGAGAAATCAATGACGACATGATCATCACGGCTGATTTGGATCTTGAGTTATTGTATGAAGTCCGCCAAAAAGGGTCAGTCACTACATGGAGAGACCGTCGAACTGACTTGTATCCTGATTGGGAATGATGACGGGTAGATCAAGTGGGAGGATGTGAGCAGGGACAGCATGTACAGGAAACAAATGATTCTGTTTGATAAAGAAAATAACCCGTATCAGGTTGTGATTCGCAACTACACCGAGGCTGATTTTGAAGATCTCATTGATATTCAGCAGGAATGCTTTCCACCTCCCTTTCCTTCGGAGTTGTGGTGGAATACAGAGCAACTGACAAACCATGTGACATTGTTTCCAGAGGGTGCTTTGTGTGTGGAGATCGATAACAGACTGGTTGGCTCCATCACAGGGCTGCTCGTCGACTTTGATCCCAAACACCCCAACCATAGCTGGGCAGAGGTCACTGACCATGGCTACATCAGCAATCATCATCCAGACGGAAACACGCTTTATATCGTGGATATCAGTGTACGCCCATCCTCACGCAAACTGGGACTAGGCAAATGGATGATGTTTTCCATGTATGAACTGGTAGTGCATCGCAAACTTACCCGATTGCTCGGCGGGGGCAGAATGTCAGGCTATCATCGGTATGCTGATCAGTTGACGGCCGACGAGTATTTCACCAGGGTAATCAACGGTGAGCTACAGGACCCTGTTATATCCTTTCTCCTTCGTTGTGGGCGGACACCTGTTCAAGTGGTTCCCGACTATTTGGAGGACGAGGAATCCAGGAATTATGCAGCACTGCTGGAGTGGCGCAACCCATTTTTGGCAGCAACCGAATAGAGGAAGGATTGGCGGAAGCAACTACTTTCAGAGGAAGGTGGTTGCTTCATTTATTTTTAAAGAAAAAGAATCAAGCGCATGTTGACATTAACGTTAACGTAAACTAATATAATAGAAAAATTCAGAAAAATGGTGATAGAAGTGGAACAACAGTTTTCAATCTCGGATTTGGCGCAAGAGTTCGATATCAGCACCCGCACCATCCGGTATTATGAGGAACTAGGCCTGTTAGAGCCTGCTAGAACAACTGGTGGCTCTCGCATATATAACAAAAAGGATCGGGCCCGTCTCCGGTTAATTCTGCGAGGCAAGCGATTTGGCTTTTCTCTGGAAGAGACCAAGGAAATGATCGAATTATTCGATGTGGATCGGACAGGTATCAAACAACTCGAAAGAACCATCGAATATGGTAAAGAACGAGTAGCGGAGGTGAATCAACGAATTGAAGAAATGATTCAACTGCGAACAGAAATGGAAGAGTTGCTTGATGAGTTCTACAATCGTCTGACCAAGTTACAAACTGAAGGAGACTGAAGGAGTTATGAACGTTTCGGAATTGCTAGCCCGTAATGCCCGCAAATACCCCTTGCAGGAAGCAGTCATTGATGGAGCAGACCGCTTGACGTATCAAGAGCTGGATCAAACAGTTACCTCTCTTTCCCATCAGCTTCGCTCTCTCGGCGTGGAAAAAGGGGACAAAGTCGTTCTTTTCAGTCCCAATTGCAAGGAATTTTTGTACGTTTACTTTGCTGTGCTCCGAGTCGGGGGTGTGATTGTCCCGATCAATGCGAGATTGACCGCAAGTGAGATTGACTACATTCTTGACCATAGTGATGCAAAGATGATGGTAACCCATCAGGCTTTATTCGAGTCTGTCAGGGAACTTCCATCGAGACACGATATTACATGGATCAAAACGGGAGAAGTCATTGACTCATGGTTGTCACTCGAACAACTGATTGAGAGTGGGGAGACAACCCCGATAGAGTGTGCTCTGACCGAGGAAGACGAAGCGACGATACTCTACACCTCGGGGACTACAGGAAAGCCCAAAGGTGTTTTGTTCACCTATCGCAATTTGCTGACGGTTGCCGTGATGATCTGCGTTGAGATGGGTGTCGGGCCATTCAGCCGTTTCCTGCATATGATGCCTCTCAGTCACTCTGCACCGCTCCACCTGTTCCTGCTGGCAGGTACCTACGCTGGATCCACACATGTGTTAAGCCCCACTTTTACTCCTGATTTATTGCTTCAGCTTGTTTCACGGGAACGAATCACTCATTTCTTTGGCGCACCAATCGCCTTTCTGCTGACTGCTAACCACCCAGAGATCGATCAATATGACCTTTCTTCTATCCAATACTGGTTGTACGGTGGAGCACCACTCGGGCAACAAGAAGTGCAGTTTGTCAAACAGAAGTTCAATACCTCTAATCTCATGTGCTTGTATGGTTTGACAGAAGCCGGGCCGAGTGGAACCCTCCTGCAACCAGAAGAACATGAGCATAAAGCAGGAAGTGTCGGCAGACGAGCTGCTCTCAATTGCGAACTCCGCATTGTTGATGACAAGGGGAATGATGTGGTTGATGGCGAGATCGGAGAAATCATTCTCTCAGGGGAAGGTACGATGAAAGGATACTACAAGAACCCTCAAGAGACAGAAAACACGATCAAGGGGCGCTGGCTCTACACAGGGGATATGGCGAAGCGGGATGAAGATGGTTACATTTGGATCGTCGACCGCAAAAAAGACATGATCATCTCTGGCGGTCAAAACATTTATCCCAAGGAAATCGAGGACACCCTTCGTATGCACCCCGCGATCATGGAAGTCGCTGTAGTTGGTGTGCCGCATCCGGAGTGGGGAGAAACCGTCAAGGCTGTCCTCGTGCTGAAAGAACATTTTGAAGAAAATGAAATTGCAGAAGAATGTAAGCGCTTCCTGGCTGATAAGCTTGCTTCTTTTAAAGTCCCCCGATCCTATCAAATCATGACGGAGCTCCCAAGAAATGCGACGGGCAAGATCCTGAAAACACAACTGCGAGCATAACTGATTTTCAATTTCAAAGTGGTGCTCTATGTGCCAATTAAATGAGAGAGGTGGCTAGTGATGAATTTTTTCAGAGAAGATCCAAATCTGTCGTTTATTTTAAAGCAGTATCTCGAACCTGACATGCTGGACTGGGCAACCCGGGAACTCGACTCATACGGTGAACTGTGCGGAACAGAGATCGACCAACGTGCTGTACATACCGACCGAGAAGGGCAGCCAAGGCTGATCAAGTATGACCAGATGGGCAATGACATTTCCCATGTATGGCTAAATGAAGGATACAAAAAGACTGTAGAACAAACTTACAATTCCGGCATTGTCGGGCTGCTGTACAAAGAAATTCCAGCCCTCAAGCAAAGAGGCAACTACATCTATTCCTACGCTCAAGGGTACTTGCTCTCTCAAGCAGAGCCTGGCTTCTACTGCCCGGTTACATTGACAATGGCAACCGCTTATTTGCTGGATCAATACGCAGACCAGGCGTTAAAGGAGAAATACCTGCCTCACGTTACCTCGATGGGGGAAGTAGAGCTGTACGAGGGAGCGACGTTTTTAACAGAGCGGCAAGGAGGTTCGGATGTTGGGGCCAATGATACCAAGGCGGTACGGTCTGGTGATAACTACAGGCTGTATGGTGAAAAGTATTTCGCCAGTAACGGCGGTGCGTGCGGTGTCGCGATGGTGTTGGCACGTATGGAAGGGGCGGGTCCGGGGACCAGAGGACTCAGTCTGTTTCTCGTACCTTGGAGAAAGGCAGACGGCACACTGAATCACTTGCAAATTCGACGGGTCAAGGATAAGTTGGGGGTAAGGGCGGTTCCATCGGTTGAAGTCGTTCTGGAGGGATCAGAAGCGTATCTGGTGGGCGATGCGAGCAAGGGCTTTTACTACATGATGGAGGCGCTGAATCTGTCGAGGGTATGTAATGCGGTTGCCTCGGTTGGAATCATGAGAAGGGCTTATATCGAAGCAAGGAACTATGCGTTCAAGCGAGATGCTTTCGGTCGCAAGCTGGCTGATTTCCCGATGGTAAAAGAAACGTTGTCCGTTATGAGCGCCCGTCAAGAAGTGGAAACCGGGGCCATTTTCTCAATCATCCCGCTGTTTGAACGAGTCATGCGTGGAGAAGTGGAAGTATCACAAGAGGAAATGGCATTGAACCGATTGCTGATCGCTCTCTTAAAAATGAGAACGGCTGAAGCTGCCATCGAATTTTCGCATCAGGCTATCGAAATGCATGGAGGGAATGGGTATATTGAGGATTTTGTCACCCCTCGCTTGCTTCGTGATGCGCAGGTTTTGACTGTCTGGGAAGGAACGGCCAACATTCTCGGCCTCGAGGTGCTTCGTCTCATCCATAAATTTAACGTACACCAATCGTTTCTTGCACAGGTTCAAGCGGAGTTAGCCAAATGCAAACCTGAACTGGAACACAGTCGAAAGTATATCGATCAGGGGATTGGTGAGTTGATTGAGCTGCTTACTTATCTAGCGGAGCAAAATGAAGATGCTCAGACCTACCATAGCAAGCGTGTCGCACACCTGATGAGTGACATTTATACGAGTACGATCGCCTTGCGAGATGCGAATCAGGGAGATGCACGCAAGGAAAAAATCGCTCGCCTGCACCTGGAGCACACCTGGAACAAACAGCATCGGGATGAAGAAATGCTGCCACTTGCGTACTTTGCAGAGGTTGTGGGGTCGTAGGCAGAAAAGACAAAAAAGCCCAAAGCGTTTTACAGCTTTGGACTTTTCTCTTGTTAAAGTGACTGTTTTGGGACAGAACGAGAAGTGAAAAGCAGAGAAACAGCTAGTCCAACGACCAATCCGACCATGGCAGGAACCAGCCAGCCAACGCCTTCTGCATAAAGAGGCATTGACTTCAGGAAGTCAGCACCGATATTCCAGGCAAACGTGCTGTTCAAAGTATCAGTAATACTGAAAGCTGCAACAAATACGACCGTCGACAGATACACAGCAGGAACTCTTGCTGATATTTGATCAAACAAGCCGAGGATGATTAAAACAATCGCAATGGGGTAGATTGCCCCAAGAATCGGTACAGACACTTTGAGGATTTGTGTCAGACCCAAATTAGCGATAATCATACTGGTGATGCACAGAATTTTAACCCAAAGAGAATAGGGCAGCTTCGGAAAGGCAGTCGTGAAGAATTGACTGCACGATGTTACCAATCCAATTGATACACACAAGCAAGCGAGTGTAAAGACAGCACCGAGTATCAGGGTTCCGCTTTGTCCGAATAACTGATTCATGACAAACGTTAAAATCTGTGCTCCATTTTCAGCCGGAGCAGAAGAAGCAGATGCTCCCAGGAATCCGAGGATCAGGTAAATGACCGTAAGCAGGAAGCCAGCACCAAGTCCTGCATAAATAATGTAGGAAGTCAATTTCTGTGTATTATCAACGCCTTTTGCCCGTAAGGTATTTGCTACAACAATACCAAATACGAGTGCGGCCAACGCATCCATCGTTAAATAGCCATCGAGAAACCCTTGGAAAACAGGTTGGGTTTCGTATTTCCCTGTCGCTGCACCATACTCACCGATTGGGGAAATAAGGCTGGTAATGAAGATCCCTGCGATCAGAAGCAAGAGAAAAGGTGTCAGGAATTTACCGAAGCGATCAACCAGCTTGGTAGGAGACATGCTTAACCAATGAACAAGTCCAAAAAAGATAAGGGTATAAAGGAACAGTGAAATCGGATTTGCAGCCCATTGTTCGGAAAGAAAAGGCCCGACGCCCATTTCGAAAGCAAGACTGCCTGCACGAGGAATCGCAAGTCCCGGTCCAATGGACAAATAGATAATAATTGGGAAAATAAATGCAAAAGATGGGTGAACACGGCTCGAGAGTGTCTGGAAGCTGCCTGTTTTTGCGATTGCAGCTACACCGAGGATGGGGATACCCACGGCAGAAACGATAAATCCGGCAAGTGACAACCAAACGTGATCACCAGCAGATTGACCAAGAAATGGAGGGAAAATCAGATTTCCTGCCCCGAAGAACATGGAAAACAACATGAAGCTAACAAATACCAGGTCTTTCTTTGAAAGTTGTGTCATGCAGAATCTCCTTTGTCGATAAACATTTTTTGAATTGTTGGAAAATTGATGATCGCATAATATTAAGCTCAATCTCCATTAGATACTCACCTCTTACTAAAAAATTAGTTGAATTATAACAATAATAGAGAATTAGATAAAGTAAAGAAAAATGAAACGCATACAAAAGAAGAACGCAGGAAATCCTGCGTCCATTTTTTCATATTTACATTCACATCAACTTGATCCCACTGATCAAGATAATCATGGAAATGGCACATCGCAGATAAAAAGTAGGCACACGAGTAGAAAGGATACTGCCAGCAAAGACACCAGGGATCGACCCCGCCAGTAACTGAAATACGATGGCATAGTTTACGTTGCCATAGCTAGCGTGTGCCAAACCGGCAGCGGTGACAAGTATGAAAGCATGCGCAATGTCTGTACCAACAATTTCTTTCCCACTTAATCGGAAAAAATACATCAGTGCTAATGCATAGAGTGAACCACTGCCAATGGAAGTCAAACCAACAATAAAACCAAGGAAAGCACCAATGATAATGGTAAGTTTACGCTTTTCCTGGATGCTCTTTTGTTGCCACTTGTTTGGTTTGGTTTCACGACGGGACTGAATCGTTTTGACGATCATGGCAATTGGAATCAGGATAAGAGCGAATCCCAGCACCTTTTTCACAATCAAATCGGCCCCGCCATAGATGCTATTAATAAATTGAATCAGATTCACAGCAATGATTGCACTGGGAACACTACCAATGGCAAAGTATATGACGATGTTGAAGTGAACCGTTTTTTGCCGCCAATGCTGGAAAGCCCCGAAGACTTTGGTGATAGAGTTGTAAACAAGATCTGTGCCTACTGCAATGGTAGGTGATATCCCCAGCATAATCAAAATAGGAGTTAACAGGGCAGCGCCACCAACCCCTGTGAGCCCGACGAGGAAGCCAACAAACAAACCAATCACCACTAAGCTGAAATCCATGTCGCAACCATCCTAACTTCCAGTAAATTCACGAGTTGAAATTTCATTTTTCCTAAAAACTAATAACAGGCTATGGTCATTTATCTAGTTTTGTGCCCTATCCTGTTAAATTAGGCAAGTGTTTATGAAAAACGTTGTGACGTTTTTTCACAGAAAAAAATTGGGTGTGATAAAAATCACATTTTTCTAGTGCTTTTTCTGTCGATTTTTGATAGATTATTGTTGTTCATGTTTTATCACGTTATTTATAGTAAAAATGTTAGAGATATTATTGACTAGTTTTAAAACTCTTAGCTACAATGAGATGAAACTGGTTAATTTTTCAAGTAGTGGTGTTTATATGAACATTTTTGAAACTTTTTCCGTTAAATAGTCTGTAAATTTACGACCTATTGTAAGGAGGTGGTGCAGAGGGATTCCCTGCATTACAACCAGTAAACATCTGTTCTCGATTACTTTATTTTATGTTCTTGTTCTTTCGGAGGTGAACAATATGCAGCATTTTTGGCTACCAGAAGCACTTACTCAAGTTGCCAAAGACTCAGATTCTCTTTTTTACATTATTCTAGCGATTACGTTGTTCTTTTTCGTATTAGTAGAATTACTTCTTGCTGTTTTCCTTGTTCGTTATCGTCGTAAATGGGCGGCGAAAGAGGGCTTGAATCTACACGGCAATCATCGTTTGGAAATTATTTGGACAGCAATTCCTGCATTGATCCTCGTTGTTCTTGGTGTATACAGTACCCAAATGACATACGCCATTCAAAAAACACCGAGTGATGTTGTAGTGATTAATGTAACGGGCCAAAAATGGTCATGGGAGTATGAGTATCCAGGCGGATTCAAGAAAACGAATGACCTGCGTCTCCCGGAAGGCAAAGACGTTTTGTTCAAAATTACTTCCAAGGATGTTATTCACAGCTTCTGGATCCCAGAATTCCGTATGAAACAGGATGCTGTTCCAGGGCGTGAAACCCAATATTCCGTGAAAGTCGAGGGACAATCGAAGAACGAGAACCTGCGAGTTGTCTGTGCGGAGTACTGTGGTACGGCTCATACGATGATGGTTAACAAAATTACCATCATGAAAGCAGATGAGTTTGATGCTTGGGTAAAATCCGGTGGAAAAGCAGGGGCTTCTACAGGTGGAGCTCTAGACGGAAAAACAGTAGCACAAGAAAACGGCTGTTTGAACTGCCACTCTGTTGACGGTGGACAAGGAGTAGGACCTACCTGGAAAGGTTTGGCGGGCTCTGATCGCAAGTTGGCAGATGGTTCTACCGTAAAAGCGGATGATGCTTACCTGACTGAATCCATTTTCAAACCCGGCGACAAGTTGGCGGAAGGTTATGGAAATGTGATGCAACCGTACAGCTCAATGTCCGAAGAGGAAGCAAAAGCTCTAGTGGAATTTATTAAGACGCTGAAATAGTAAGAGGCTTTAGGAAGGGGTGTCACAAGTGGCTGGTACAACGAATGCAAATCGTTCGTTCTTGCGCGACTGGATCCTGACAGTTGACCATAAAAAGATTGGGATTATGTACGCGCTTACTTCATTGATCTTCTTCATCATGGGTGGATTGGCAGCTTTGGCCATTCGTACAGAGTTGTTCTTCCCACAACCAACAATCATTTCACCTGATACGTTCAACCAAATGTTTACCATGCACGGAACGATCATGATCTTCTTGTTCGTTATTCCGTTCTTGACGGGTGCGTTTGGTAACTATTTGATTCCGATTATGATTGGTGCGCACGACATGGCATTCCCGCGTATGAACGCACTCAGCTACTGGCTCTACTTGTTGGGTGGGGTTGTACTGATCGGTTCCTTCTTTGTAGGGGCGATGCCTGATGTAGGGTGGACAGCATATCCTCCATACAGTATCCAATCAAAAGGTATGGGTCTGGACCTGTGGGTTTCGTCTGTTCACATTTTGGGTCTTTCATCCATTTTGGCAGCAATAAACTTTATCGTGACCATCTTTAATATGCGTGCACCTGGTATGACATTTAACCGTATGCCATTGTTCGTATGGGCTTCATTGGTTACATCTTTCATTCAGTTGTTTGGTACACCAGCTCTTGCGGGTGCGGTAACTACCTTGCTTACCGATCGCCATCTGGGCACGATCTTCTATAATGCGACTGCTGGCGGGGACGTCATGCTGTATCAGCATTTGTTCTGGTTCTATTCTCACCCGGCGGTATATGTAATGGTTATTCCAGCCATGGGTCTTGTTTCCGAGATTATTCCGGTATTTGCTCGTAAACCAATCTTTGGTTATCACGCAATTGCTTACTCATCCATTGCGATCGGTTTCCTGGGATTCCTTGTTTGGGCCCACCACATGTTCGTATCTGGTATGCAAATTGACGCTGGTATTCCGTTCATGATCACATCCATGGTTATTGCGGTACCGACAGCGATCAAGGTGTTTGCGTGGCTGGCTACCCTGTGGCGTGGTTCAATCAAGGTTACGACACCACTTCTCTTTTCAGCAGCTGGATTTGTAGGATTGTTCACCATTGGTGGTTTGACAGGGGTATTCCTTGCGGCAGTACCACTTGATATTAACTTGCATGACACGTATTTCGTAGTAGGTCACTTCCACTTCGTCGTATTCGGTGGAACGGCAATGGCTTGTTTCGGAGCAATGTTCTACTGGTTCCCGAAAGCAACAGGCCGCATGTATAACGAAACGCTTGGTAAATGGTCGTTCTGGCTCTACTTCCTTGGTACTTTGTTAACATTCACACCAATGCTGTTTGCTGGTTTGGCAGGTATGCCGCGTCGTGTCGTTGACTACATCCCTGAACAAACGACGGTAAACCAGCTTGCGACAATCGGTGCGTTTACATTAGCAGTCGGAACAGTGTTTATCTTTATCAATATTGCATATTCATTAGTAAAAGGAGCAAAAGCAACGGACAACCCGTGGGAAGCACAAACGTTGGAGTGGACCGTATCTTCTCCACCGCCTGAGCACAACTTCCATGAGATGCCGGTTGTTACAGAAGCTCCGTACAACTACGGAAAACCTCGTTCAAAACGAATGAAATACGGTGAATCCGTCAATAGCGGCACTGGTGTAGGCCTGTAGGTCGAACCCTGTGGCCGACTGTCAAGCCAGGAGGAGGTTCTTATTATGGAACAACAAGCAGTTTTGAAAGAGAATTCCGGATCGTTTCTCGAAGCGGATTCTACTGTTCAGGTGGAGCAAATAAAACCTGCCACTTGGAGTGATTATTTGTATCTGACCAAGCCAGGTATTACGATTTCTAACCTGTTGACAACATTTACTGGCTTGTGGCTGGCCGCATCAGGGTCTCTCGACTTGAAAACAACCATTTTTACTCTGATTGGTACGGCTTTTGTGATCGCTTCTGGAGCGGCTCTCAATAACTATTGGGATCGAGAACTGGATTTGAAAATGAAGCGTACCAAGAATCGTGCGGTGGCAACAGGCCGAATTCACCCACGCAATGCGCTTGCGATCGGGATTGCACTTTTACTCGCAGGTCTTATCGTTCTCGGCTTGTTCGTGAACACACTTGCAGCAGTCGTTAGCTTGATCGGTCATATTTTCTATGTATTGCTCTATACACCGTTGAAACGTGTCACTACGCTGAATACGGTTGTTGGCGGGGTCTCTGGCGCAGTTCCTCCTGTCATTGGGTGGGTTGCGGTAACAGGTACGATTGATCCGTCTGCATGGATTTTGTTTACTGTTATTTTCTTGTGGCAATTCCCACATTTCCTGGCACTCGCCATGATGAAGGTGGAGGATTATCGCAACGGAGACGTCATGATGCTTCCTGTAGTGAAAGGGTTTGAAGAGACGAAACGTCAAATCCTGCGATATACGGCAGCTTTATTGCCAGCGTCACTCCTGTTGTTCGCATTTGGTACAGTAGGGTACATCTATCTGACTACGGCAGTTGTCCTCGGTGTAATCTACTTGTACCTTGCGTTCAAAGGGTTCTTTGCAACAGATGACAACGCATGGGCGAAAAAGATGTTTGGCTACTCCCTAGTCTATCTGTTAGCGATCTGTGGCTCTGTGATTGTTAGCACATTATAATCTAGTATTTGCTGGAATAAAGGAGGGACCCTGCATGGCGAACCACAATCAACACGCCTATCCTCCCGCATATGAACCGGGAGAGGGTATGAAAGATAACGGTCAATTGGCTACTTGGCTTGGATTGATCAGTACGTTGTTCTTCATTGCAACATTTGTAGCGGCCAATGTTTACCTGCGAGGTTGGTCACCAGAAGTATTTTCATTATCACAAACATCTGATCTCCCTTATATGAGCACACTTACGTTGTTGCTCGGGGCTGTAGCAGCAGTATTCACGGGTAATTCCTTCCGCAAACGTGCGAATGGTGCGTTCACGATTGGATTATTGGTATCTGCGGCTCTCTTTGCAGCATCCATGGTTCAAGAGTGGCTGTTAATCAAAGAGATGGCAGTGCTGGGCCCTGCTGCATGGACGGCTTATGTCACGGTGTACGCAAGCCAGTTCATTATGCTGTTGATTTCCGTGATTTTGTTTGTCATCGCTATTGCGTTCCACTTCCGTGGGAATGAAAAAGCATTGAAGCGCTTTATCCCTGCATCCATGAGTGTTTGGTTGTTTACTCTCATGTTGGGCCTTGGCATTTTGCTTCTGACCAATGTTATGACAGTAGAACAGTTCGCTGAATGGTGCGGTGTGAAGTTCACCGGCATATTGAAGTAGTCTTTTTGGTAATATCAGAAAGTAAAAAAACTTTAAGGTAGTAAAGCTTTTTTACTTTTTCCATTAGCATTCAAGAAAAATGCTTGTCCTTTTCAAGCGACTTTGGCAGCGTAGCTTAGACTTTTGGCAATCATCAGGGAAAAAGTAGTCAACCAGCGACACATAAGAGGCTGCAACGTGTTTGACTACTTCCTGAGGATAAGAAAAGTCGGACAGTTTTACCTTCATTGCAAGCTGTCAGGGAGACCTGAAAGGGACAACGTTTTTCTTAACGGAGTTTGAAAAGGAGGCACTTGTAATGGCTCTTATTATGTTTGCAGTAGGCCTGTTCTTGTTTTCAGGATTACTCTCTTTGATTTTCTGGTACTCGTCTTCACTTTCTACGCGTAAATAATGTTGAAAAGATAAAGAAACATCTCTTGCTTGTCAGGAGATGTTTCTTTCATGGATTTGAAAATAAGTGGACTTCTAGCAAAGTCGTTTCAGACATATAGTAAACTATCATCCTCATCATGGATTTGAGGGAGGTGTAAGAATTGGATAAGCTTTTAAAATCGCTGGCAATTGCAGCAACTGTCATTATGTTCCTCGTTATGATTGCAGGTTCCCTCGTGACCAAAACGAATTCAGGTCTTGGCTGTGGCAATGATTGGCCACTGTGTAATGGTAGATGGGTACCAGAATATACGATTGAATCGATGATTGAGTATACCCACCGACTCGTAACAGGATTGGCCGGGATCATTGTGATTCTGTTCTCAGGACTAGCTTGGAGAAGATACCGTGGCAACAAAGAAGTACGTTCGCTAGCGCTGTTCGGGATATTCTTCATCGTGCTTGAATCGATTCTCGGAGCATCAGCAGTCATTTGGCCGCAATCATCAGCCGTGTTGGCTCTTCACTTCGGGTTCTCGCTATTAGCGTTTACGGGCGTATTATTGCTTACCATGTTCGTCCTGCAAAAGGAGCAGTCCAGGGCGATGATTCAAACAAAGGTCCCTCGTGGTTTCCGCAATTTTTCCTGGGCGTTGGCATTGTATGCATACGGTGTGGTCTATTTGGGCGCCTATGTTCGTCATACGAAGTCGTATCTGGCATGCCCGGATTGGCCGCTCTGTCAGGGAAAATTGATTCCTGAACTTTCCGGACCCGTAGGAATACAATTTGTACACCGATTGGGTGCAGCGGTCTTTTTCTTTCTGGTTCTTGGACTCATGGTGTATGCATTGCGTCATTTCAAGGAAACAAGACGGGATATCTACATTGCCAGCATCATTGCTTTTATCCTGATTACGATCCAGGTATTAAGCGGCGGTCTTGTGGTACTCTCCCGAATTCACTTATATGCAACTATCTTTCATTCAGCAGTGATTACGTGTCTTTTTGGTACACTGTGCTACATTTGTTTGCAAACTGTGAAAAAGCCCCTGGAATCGGCTCAAAATGAGACCTTGTCCGCCTGACGGTGGTGGATAAGGTCTTTTATTGTTGATAAATATGTAACAATTTTCAGTTTCGTCTATCAAATATAATCATAGATAGTAGTTCAAACTCTATTATTCTTTTCTGGAGGTCAAAGCCTGCATGCCCCTCAACAAGCATCTATTAACGATCAGTAAAATGAAAATTGGCACTCGAATTAATCTCCTTGTATTCCTTGTTTTGCTGCTTTTTAGCTCTGTGCTTCTTTACTCGGTAAATACAATTGTAGAAAACGGGTTAAAATCGGAAGCGCTGGAGAAGGCCAAATCAGATCTCGCACTTGGATACGCTTACATAGACTCGAAGTATGAAGGGGACTGGAAGGTAGAGGGAGATATTCTTTACAAGGGTTCCCAAAAGATCAACGATAACGAGAAAATTGTTGATGAGATCGGAAAAATGACTGGAGATACGGTAACGATTTTTCTTGGCGATACCCGTGTCACAACGAATGTGATTAACGAGGGGAAACGAGCAGTCGGTACAAAGGCATCTGAAACAGTTGCTGCCAAAGTATTGAAAGAAGGCCAAACCTTCCTCGGTGAAGCTAATGTTGTCGGTAAAATCTATCAAGCTGCCTATCAGCCAATCAGGGATGCTTCTGGTACGATCATTGGTATCTGGTATGTCGGTGCATCGCAGGATACGATTGACTCGGTGCTTTCTGATGTATTTTTTAATTTTTCTATTGTCCTTATTGCAGGCACTGTCATTTCCCAGCTTGTCACGTATCTTGTAGTAAGAAGAATCAGTCAGCGTTTGAATAAGATAACAGATGTTCTTGAGGAAGCCAGCCAAGCCGATTTTACAAAAGATGTACATGTTGATTCCGCAGATGAAATCGGACAACTGTCGGCCAGTTATAATGAGATGAGAGAAGGGTTAAAGGATTTGGTGCAACAGGTCGTTGTTTCTTCAGAACAAGTTGCATCGTCATCCTTGCAGCTCGCGGCAAGCTCCGAACAGACAAGCCGTGCTTCTGAACAAATTGCAGAATCTGTCCAGGTAGTAGCGGGAGGGGCAGAGAAACAGATGAAGGAAGCGATCACCGGAGCCCAGTCCATTGAATCGATGACAGAAGGAATTTCGAGAATTGCACAAACGACTTTGCAAGTGGCGGACGAATCTCGCAAGACAAGTGAACAGGCGGCTGAAGGAAATGTAGCAGTGAAAAAGGTCGTCCGTGATTTCCATCTGGTGCGAGATTCGGTTGAACAATCTGCCCAATTAATCAAAGAGTTAAGCTCGCATTCTCATGAAATCGGGGCAATCATCAGTTCGATTACAGGGATCGCAAAGCAAACGAATTTATTAGCATTGAACGCAGCGATTGAAGCGGCAAGAGCAGGTGAGGCAGGCAAGGGTTTCGCTGTTGTAGCGGATGAAGTAAGGAAGTTGGCAGAGGAATCAGCGAAAGCAGCCTCACAAATCTCGGAAATTGTATACCATGTGCAGGTAGGTACAGAAAAATCTGTTGAATCGATGAACACAGTAGAGCAAACCATTCATGATGGAATTGCTTCGGTTCAGGAAACAGAGGCCAAATTTGGGTTGATTGTCGAGACGATGGAGCAGATCTTTAACAGAATCCACGAAGTATCCGATACAGCCGAGCACCTCCAGTCGAACTCATCGAGCCTCAATCAGTATGTAAATCAAATGACGAACGTGGCCAAAGAAGCCTTTGACAACGCACAAAGCATTGCGGCGGCTGCGGAGGAGCAGTTGGCTTCCATGGAAGAGATATCATCCTCATCTCAGTCCCTGTCCTATGTTGCTGACGAGATGATGCTGAAACTGAATAGATTTCGTTTTTAGATAAATGAAAATGAGCAGGCGTCCAGTGACCGCCTGCTCTATTCCTATATCTTGATATCAGTGATTTGGTAAATCCCTTGGACTTTTTTCAGCGTAATAATTTCTTCTTGGGAACCGTTTATGCCTTGATCAGTTACTGCCATATTGAGAGCAACCGTGTAGCGGATTGTGTCACCAACCGTTTCAGCCTTGATGATATCGAAGGTTTCCCAGTGAGGATTGGATACACCAATCAACGACTGTTTGGTCTCAGTGGAGGTAAGCATTGGATCGTTGGGATTGGAAAAGAACGTCGCCATCTGATTCCAATCACGCTTTACCTGAGCATCGAGAAACTTCGCCACTTGCTGCAAGCTCTCCGGGTCACTGCCAGATACGCTCATTTTGCCGATCTCTTTCTTTTCCACTGGCTCTACCATCGTTACATACCACTTGTCTTTTATTTGAGAAACAGTGATCTTTTCGCGTGTCACCTGCGTAGCTTCATCTGCATTCCCGGAGAACAGCAGGACTTGATAGGTCCATTCATTTCCCGTTTGAAATTCTTGTTCCACTGTATAGTGCAGGAAATGGGGATTCGCTGCCCCCTTCAAACCGCTTTCTGGGTGTGCCAGCTTCTCTGATGAAGTGCGAATCAGGGAAACGTCATTATGTTGAATCCGAGCCTGGAGGAATCCAATCAAGGTGGAGTATGGTTGGTCCTGCGACTCTACAAACTTCCTTCCGTCAAACGAATAGATCACCATTCGATTGCTCGGAGAGTGGGCTGTGGGTGCATGTGCTTCACTGGTTAACAGGTGATTGGATGTCCACGCATAGAGGTGCAACGACGGCTCGTCAATGAATTGATAGCCACCCACTGTGAAATCGACATTGCCACTAAACGGAATGTAAGACCGAGTTTTGGTTGTCCATTCGAATGCTTCCTCGAAAACGCCTTTTTCCACCTGCCATACATGTGAAATGGTCATATCAATTCCCGTTCCGCCAGTTCGCTCCACCGTCTCAAAGAATCTCTGCGTTCCGTCCTCTGACTGGTAACGCAAGGCGGTTTGTTCCACTTTCCATGCTCTCTCTGCAATCAGCTTGTATTTGCCGCCCTGATGATCAAACACAAAGAAGTTGCCCAAATGAACTGCCCCGTCAATCTTGGCAACAATTTCAGTTTCAAGGTCTTGATCCAAATTGATTTCCTCAAAAGACAACCCGTCGAAATAGTAGTCTTTCTCTTTTCCTTGTGCTTTGATCAGCTCCTGGACAGTGGATTTGGACAGGGTAGGAGTCGGATCAAAATCGCTTCGTTGACCTGGCGGGGCTGCTAAAGCTGCCTGCAACGTGAGGGAAAGAATAATTGAACTGGCGAATGTGGGGAGAAACCATTTTTTCATGCAAGGACGCTCCTTTTTAAACGGTATCCAAATCAAATGTTGTATCAGTTTGACGTACAATTACAGCCAAAAGTTACATGATGATTTTTCCCTTCCTGCTTCTGTCTTCTGGTACAATTAGAAAAGAAAAAGTAGAACAAATGATCGATAGAGGTGGAGCATGTCATGCGCATTCTACATACAGCCGACTGGCATTTTGGGAGATTGCTGGAGGGACGTGATCGAAGGAGCGAACAGGAAGCGTTCGTGAGTGAGCTGTGCCAGATCGTAGAAGATCGTGCGGTAGACCTCGTTCTCATCGCAGGTGACATATACGATTCGGTCAATCCGCCAGCATGGGCAGAAGAGCTGTTTTATGAAGCTCTTGAACGCTTGTCTGCAGGTGGTAGACGTGGGGTTGTTGTGATCGCTGGCAATCATGATCATCCTGAGCGGATCAGGGCAGCGGCTCCACTCGCTTATAAACAGGGAATCGTACTATTGGGTCTGCCCAAAGAGACGGCCTATATCAATAAAGAATCATCCCATGAACAGGTGAAGGTAGTGGAGGCAGGACCTTCCTGGTTGGAAATATCGATTCCCGGCATTTTGCATAAAGCGGTGATCATCGCACTTCCTTACCCTTCAGAGGCACGTTTGAAAGAATTGATCAGTGAAAACTTTACGCCTGAGCAGATGCAGCAGGCTTTTTCAGAGCGGATTCAAATGCTGTTGGAAGAACTGTCAACCAAATTCAGAGAGGACACGGTCAACCTCGTCATGAGCCACTTGTTCGTGATGGGCGGGGGAGAATCAGACTCCGAGCGACCCATTCAAATTGGCGGGACACATACCGTCTCTCCCTCGGCATTCCCGAAAAATGCGGATTATGTAGCCTTGGGTCATCTCCATCGCCTGCAAAAATTAAGTGATTCTCCCCTGATCCGCTACAGCGGTTCTCCTTTGGCTTACAGTTTTTCGGAAGCAGGACAGAGCAAGGCAGTAGTGGTACTCGACATTGTTCCTGGACAAGCTGTTTCGGAGGAAATCGTCTATCTTTCATCGGGACGGCCGCTAGCCCGATGGAAAGCTACCGAGGGAATTGCTCAGGTAGAACAGTGGGTAGCAGAAGGTCGAGATATCGAGAGTTGGATTGATCTGGAGATTCATGTTTCTGACGTCATTGATCCGGCAGAGTTCCAGCGCATTCGCAAGCTGCGTGACAATTTTATCAAGATTCAGCGTGTTTTGGTTGAGCGTGCAGAGGTTTCTATTGAAGCCACACAAGAAAAACAAATGAATGAGATGAGCCCTGAGCAATTGTTTCGCCGCTTTTATGAGCGCAAACGGGGAATACAGCCGGATGAGCGTGTCGTCGAGCTGTTTTCCAGACTAATGGCAGAGTCCGATCTGGCAGGGCAAGAAGGAGGGGATCAGGAATGAAGCCAATCCAACTGATTCTGGCAGGCTTACATAGCTATCGTGAAAAACAGACGATTGATTTTGCAACACTGTGTGAAGCAGGACTATTTGGTATTTTCGGACCCACAGGAAGTGGGAAATCTACCATTCTTGATGCGATCACGCTTGCTCTGTATGGACAGGTTGTCAGAATGGGGGGAAGCTCCCATCCGCAACAGGTGTTGAATCAACTGGAGAATAGCTTGTTTGTCTCCTTTACCTTTGAACTGGGAAAAGGCATTGACGCAAAGAGATATACCATTGAACGGGAATTTGGCGTCGATAAAAAAGGGAACAAACGCCAGCCGGAAGTTCGTTTGATTCAACGGGCTATGTCCTCCGAGGAAGCAGATTTCGTCCTGGAGTCCAAAGCAACGGCGGCGACACAGGCAATCGAGCAGTTGATCGGATTGACAATTCACGATTTTACCCGTGCGGTTGTGCTGCCACAGGGGCAATTCTCGAAGTTCCTTACACTGAAAGGCAGTGAGCGCAACGAGATGCTTCAGCGAATTTTTCATTTGCAGGAGTACGGGGAGAAGCTGAATGATCGCATTCGCAAAGCATATGAAGAAAACAAAGCCGAATTGCATCAGTTGGAGCTGGAGCTTGCCAGACTGGGCGAGGCAGGTCCTGAAGCATTGCTCGCAGCGACAACGGAACTGGAGGCAGTTCAGCAGCAAGAGCAGGCACTACGTACGCAGCATCAGCAACTGGCGAATCAAAAGCGTGAAACAGAGGAATTGCTGGCACTCCAGGAAGAGCATCAGACGGTTCTAGGAAAGCTGCACGTGCTTGAACAGGAAAAAGACAAGATCCAATCCACGCAGGAGATGATTCGAAATATCGAAGCCAGCGTGAAGCTATGGCCGTTGATTGAACGGCTCTCCAAGCTTGAGTATGAGCAAAATCAGGCGAAAAGCATGGCGGAAGAGTTGCGCAACCAACGAGAACAGGCGGATAAGGCCTTAGATGAACTGGAAAGTACTTATCTGGAAGCCGTTCACAGGCTGCGCCAGGATGAGCCTTTCCTCATCGAGCAAAAGTCGAAGCTGGCCCAGGCCTTGGAATGGGAGCAGGAGCTTTCATCCATGCAGCAGCTCATTGCACAGCAAACGCTTGAAATACAGAAAAAGCAAAGCGAAGCAAGCAGCTTGAGCCAAGAGCTGGAGCGAATCGAACAACAGTGTCAAAACTGGCAGCAGGAATTGACCGCTATGGAAGAACGGCTGCAAACGCTGGTAGTACCTGCGGATGAACGAAATCGTGCCCAAGAAATGATGGAAACGAAGCGAAGCTGGCAACGGGAAAAGACAGCAGAAGCTGAGTTACTGCAGGAATTGACCCGATACAAAGGCCAAAGCGATCACATCACGAGCCAGATGAAGCTGCTTCATGATACATGGGTATCTACTGGCGAACAATGGAAGCAGTCCAATGCCGATTTACTGGTTCTGCAAGCAAAGCCGATGGTAACAGAACAACAATTGGAAGAGACACGGGACGTTTTGTCACAAGTAAAGGGAATGGGAAAAGAGTGGCGTGACCTGTTGCAAGCCAAAGCGGAATGGGAAACCAAACACGCAGACTTTCAAGAGGCATGGTCTGCAAGCAAAACTATCCTACAGCAGTGCCATGCTGAGTGGACCAGTCGTCAGAGCAAGCGTGATGAGTTACTCAACCGCAAGCAGGAGGCAGAAGCAAGGAAACTGCAATGGCAGCAACAGAACATGGCACATAGTTTGCGAACGAATTTACGAGAGGGAGAGGCTTGTCCGGTATGTGGCTCATGTACACACCCTGGCAGCAGCCAGACACACAACAGGGTCGATTCCGACTTGCTTGTAAAAGAAGAACATGACATTCAAGAGCTGATTACCCAGCTTGAACGAGAAGGTAAGGAAGCAGAACGTCTTGTAGAGCACGCAAAAGATCAGCTCCATGCATCACAGGTACAGGAAGCGGCCTTGAAGCAAAGAGAGCTGAGCTTGTTGGAGGAAAAAGAAGCAATCCAGCAACGCCTTGAACAAATCCTCCAACAGTTACAACAATTGGGTAGCGGCTGGGCAGTTTCCGAGATCGGGCAGTTATTGGATCAATACAAACAAGTAGATCAAGACTTAAAGCAAAAAATTACAGAGAGAGATTCGGTACGAATGCAACTCGAGGAATGCCAGGAGCGGGTAAACCGATTGCGAGAGTTGGAGCTTCAACAGAAAGCTGATTACGAGAAACAGGCAGCACTCCAGCACCAGCTTGAAAGCCAAATTGCAACTTCCCAAGAAAAAATGGCTCAGGTGCAAGATCAAGTGAAGCAACTGGAAGAAAGACTGCTTTTGCTCGCAGGAGAGCTTTCCATTGATGCGATAGATCAATACTGTCAAACCATCAGCGAACGCGAAACTGAATCGATCAAGCTGCAACAGCAGCACAAAGAACGAACAGACCAACTGAAGCTGGTTCAGCTTTCGTATCAAACACAAAAAGACAAGCATATCGAATTGTCCAGCATGCTGGTGATGATGAACCAGCAGCTAGTGGAGAGAAATGCCCGTTTTGACGAGAAAAAACAACAATGGAAGAATACGACGGGTGGTGTTCCTGCGAGGGAATGCATCGAGAAGCTAGATCAACAAGTATTGCAGTACCGTGAAGCGGTTGAAAAAGCGGAGCAGGCCAGACAACAAGCAATCGCCTTCAAACAGGACGTCCACGAAAAACTTGTAAAGGCAGAAGAAGCATCGATTCAATTGGCCCGTCAGCAGGGAGAGGCAGCACTTGCGCTGGAGCAAGCATTAGGCGAGAGTGGCATGAACGAAATCTCTCAAGTCGAGTCGTTCTATCAGATGAAGCTGAGTCTTCCTGATTATCAAAAGCTGGTAGAAGAGTATCAGACACAAGTAACAGGCTATCGTTACGACAAGATGAAGGTAGAAGAAAAATTGAATGGACGATTCGTCAACCAAGAGGCTTGGGAGGCACTTCTTCACACGTGGAAAGAAATTGACGAGGTATGGGAAGTAGTCAAAAAGCAACTCATCCTCTCTTCAGAGCAACTGGACAAGATCAAGGAAAATCACGAGCGCTGGACACAGCTTCACGAACGGAGAGAAAGAATTGCAGACGAGCAGAGCAGGTTGGAAGAATTGCGAAAGCTGTTTGAAGCAAAAGCGTTCGTCCAGTTTATCGCCGAAGAGAAAATGACTTCAATTGCTCGTGATGCATCCTACCATCTCGCACGCATGACCAAGAACCGTTACGCATTGGAGATCGGTGCAGAGGGAGAATTTGTACTGAGAGATGAAGCGACGGGGGGAAATCGTCGTCCTGTCAGCACACTGTCTGGTGGGGAGACGTTCCTGACTTCGCTTGCGCTTGCCCTTGCGCTTTCCGTAGAAATCCAGATGCGAGGCAGCAGACTGGAGTTTTTCTTCCTGGACGAAGGGTTTGGGACGCTCGATCCAGAGCTTCTTGAGGTAGTGCTCGATTCGCTAGAGCGGCTTCGCATGGATGACTTTGCGATCGGACTGATCAGTCACGTTCCCGAGATGCGGGAGAGGATGCCACGCAGGCTGGTCATTACCCCGGCTGAACCAATGGGGGCAGGAAGTACGATTAGACTGGAAATTGAGTAATGTGGGAGGTACGAAAATGGCTGTCCAATTTATTTTGGGACGAGCAGGGACAGGCAAGACGACGACCATTGTCAACCGAATAACGGAACAGATGGAGTCCATGCCAAGTGGACCGCCTTTACTATATATTGTACCGGAACAGGCTACCTTTCAGGCGGAGTATACGCTCGCCACATCGAGCAGCTTGTCGGGAACCATTCGGGCACAGGTTTTAAGCTTTGGCAGATTGGGCTTTCGGATTTTGCAAGAGTTAGGTGGAGCCAGTCTAGTGCCCGTCGATGAGTTGGGAAAACAGATGGTGCTACGCATGCTTTTGGAGCGGCATCGAGAAGAGCTCCAGTTGTTCCAGCGTGCAACTTCACAACCTGGATTTGTAGAAAAGCTGGCCCGCATGATCAGCGAGTGCAAAACCTATGGAATCACTGTCGAGCAGTTGCAACAAGAAGACTTTGGTCAAGGAACCTTATCTGCCAAGCTGCATGATCTGGGAATCATTATGCGTGCGTATGATGCGTATATAACGGGTCAGTACTACGATACGGAAGATATGCTGTCGAGAGTAATCGCACAGATTGAGCGATCCAAGTACTTGCGTGATGCAGAAATCTGGATTGATGGATTTGTCGGCTTTACTCCACAGGAGTATCAAATCATCGAGCAGTTGATTCGTCATACGAAAAACGTAACAATTGCTCTGACGCTCGACCCAGCCCTTGTGCATCAGCCGGTAAATGAACTGGACCTGTTTCATCAGTCGCATGAGACGTATATCCGGTTGCGCAAGATCGCTGGGGAAGCAGGGGCTGATTGGGAGAACATAATTGAACGGGGAGAGACCTATCGCTTTCAGAACAGCCCTGCGCTCAGGATGATGGAGAAGTCCTTTTTCTCGTGGGGAAAAGTGGAGCCACTACCTGCTTCTGACCAGCCTTCCGGTGTGGAAGTGTTTACCGCAACCAATCGGCGTGCGGAAGTCGAAGCGATCGGGCTTAGCATCCTGTCACTTGCCCAAGAAAAGGGGTATCGTTGGCGTGAAATGGCTGTTCTGGTGCGGGATATCCAGCCTTATGCCGATACAATCGCCAATCTGTTTGCGGAAATGGAGATTCCTTATTTTCTCGACCAGAAGCGGAATGTGATGCACCATCCGCTGATTGAATTGGTGCGGTCAGCATTGGAAATGGTTACTTTTAACTGGCGATATGAAGCGGTATTTCGCTGTCTCAAAACTGACCTTTGTTCGCCTTTAGACTCCTTATCCTTACGTGAGTCCCGTGCAGCGATCGATCTGCTGGAAAACTATTGTCTCGCCTATGGAATACAAGGATCTCAATGGTTCGACTCTGCTGCGTGGGGATTCGGACAACATGACAAGACCTATGAGACCATCGATGAGATCAGACAGCGCTATACAACGCATTTGAAGAATTTTGACTGGTTGATGAAGCCAGCGACCAAGGCAAACGTTCGGGCGATGACAACGATGCTGTATCAACTGCTCATTGACCTGGAGGCTCCTGCCAAACTGGAAGCATGGCAAAAGGAAGCGCAAGATAGCGGGAATGTGGAGCTTGCCAGAGAGCACGGCCAAGTCTGGAACGGCTTGATGGACCTGTTCGATCAGGTAGTAGAGGTAATGGGCGATGTAACACTCGATCTTCATACCTTTACCCAAATTATTGAAAGTGGATTGGAGAGCTTCCGGTTGGGTTTGGTTCCGCCTGCGGTAGATCAGGTGGTCATCGGGCAGATGGAGCGTTCACGCCAGCCGGAAGTGAAGGTATTGTTTATCGTGGGAGCCAATGAAGGCATTATCCCGATGCGCCCGCAGGAAGATGGACTGCTCGATGAAGCAGAAAGGGACAAGCTTCAGGAGGCAGGGATTGAACTGGCCCCATCTGCTAAGCGGAAATTGCTTGCTGAGCAGTTCTTGCTCTATCAGGCAATTACACGCCCTGCGGAAAAACTCGTCATCAGTTGTCCGCTCGCCGATGAGGAAGGGAAAGCACTTCTCCCTTCTACGGTGCTGGAGAAAGTCAAACGGTTGCTGCCTGTCGTGCATATGCAATTTTTTTATCATGAGCCGACAGGAGAAGGAGAGACTGATCTTCTGTTGCTGGGGAATTCCAAACGTGCCTTTCCGCATCTGGTTACTTTGCTCAGGCAGATCAGAAAAGGAACGGAGCTCTCTCCTTTCTGGTGGGAAGTGTACGACTGGTTTGCACAAAAGCCGAACCTCGATAAAGAAAAACGGCTGTTATCTGGGCTTCATTTCACCAACCAGCCGCAAAAGCTGTCCAAAGGAACGAGCCGTTCTTTGTACGGAAAGCATTTACGAGTGAGTGTTTCCCGGTTGGAACGATTCCAGAAATGTCCGTTTCAGCATTTTTCCTCTCATGGTCTGCGGTTGAAGGATCGAGAGTTGTATCGTCTGGAACGCTTTGATGTGGGCGATCTGTTCCATGCATCGTTAAAACGGGCGGTTGAACGCATCAATGAGGAAAAGCTGGACTGGGGAGGCATAACGGAAGAGGGCAGCATGATTTTGGCTAACGAGGTGGTGGATGAGGTCGTTCCACAAACCCGCAGCAGCATCCTGAACCGCACGGCTCGTTACCGTTTTGTCACTAGCAAACTGAAGCGCTCGGTCGGCAGAGCCATTGCTACCTTGGGAGAGCATGCCAAACGGAGCAAATTCATTCCGATTGGTTTGGAAATTTCCTTTGGGCCTGATGCAGAAATACCGGGGCTTACTTTTATCTGCAAAGATGGCAGTACGCTTCAACTGATGGGGAGAATTGACCGGGTAGACCTTTCTGTGGAAGGGGAAAAAAGATATCTCCGTGTTATTGATTACAAGACAGGTGCGAAAAATTTGGCGCTGGTCGATGTCTGGAACGGGTTAAATCTGCAATTGCTGGTATACCTCGATGTGGTTGTAAGCAATGCGGTGGAATGGCTTGGCCACCAAGCAGAAATTGGCGGCGTCTTTTATTACCAGGTGGCTGATCCGCAAGTTGCCTCCAAAACGATTCTGACACCAGAAGAAGTAGAGCGTGAGCGGATTCTGAAGTTGAAGATGAAAGGTTTGATGCTCGCGGATCCCGAGCTTGCCCGCTTGATGGATGCACAAACAGAGAGCGGTTCTTCGGAATTGGTACCGTTTGGGCTCAAAAAAGACGGCACGTTTACTGCGTATTCATCTGTAGCTACCAAGGATCAATTCGAAAAATTACAGGGCTATGTCAGACAGACCATACAGGAGATTGGCGAGCGAATGCTTGATGGAGAGATTGCAATTGCTCCATATACGCAAGGTCCGATTCTCGCTTGTCAGACTTGTTCGTACAAACCTGTTTGCCAGTTTGATCAGTTTTTTGAAGGAAATGAACAACGGCTGCTCTCCAAAATGAAAAACAGTCAGGTTTGGGAGATGCTCACAACGGGAGGGGATTCCATTTGACAACGCAACCAACCAATCCCGGTCAATGGACAGACGAGCAGTGGGAAGCCATTATTACCAAAGATCAGGACATCCTTGTTGCTGCTGCAGCCGGCTCCGGGAAGACCTCTGTACTCGTTGAGCGTATCATCCGACGTGTACTTGATGTAGACGACCCAGTTGGCGTTGATGAACTGCTTGTTGTTACATTTACCAATGCAGCAGCAGCAGAGATGAGGCACCGCATCGGAGACGCTTTGCGCAAGGCGATTGAGGATCAGCCGGAATCGGTTCATCTGCGCAAACAACTGACATTATTACAGCGGGCAACGATTACCACACTCCACTCTTTTTGCTTACAATTGCTGCGCCAATACTATTACGTGGTTGACCTCGACCCCAGCTTCCGCATCGGGGACCAGTTAGAGATGGAACTTATCCGTCAAGATGTACTGGAGTCGCAACTGGAAGAGTGGTATTCAGGCGATGGAGATTTTCTTGTGTTGGCAGATGCATTGATCGAGGGACAGGATGATTCAGTTTTATCCCAATTATTGATCAAGCTGTACGAGTTTTCACGCAGTCATCCGGAGCCAAACAGGTGGCTAGCGGATGCGGCAGGTATGTTTGATGTAGAGGAAGATTCATCGGTTGACGAGCTTCCATGGATGGCAAGTGTACTGGGAGCGATTCGGATTCAGTTGCAAGGACTGGTTTCGCAGTTGCATAAAGCAATCGCATTGGCTGCTTCTGTAGAAGGGCCGAACGCCTATGTCCCTTTGCTTGAAAAAGAGCAATTGGAAATTCAGTCGGCTTGTACCTCATGCGACAGCGGTTGGGAGGCCGTCCAACGTGCGATTCAATCGATCTCGTTTGGCCGACTTCCGGGTGTGAAAGAAGCGGACCCGTTGCTCAAAGAACAGGTACAAGCACTCCGCAATGGAGTGAAGGATAGAATCAAAAAAATAGGCGAAGAGTATTTTGTCATGGATGCTTCCCGGTATGTTGCTGATATTCGCGATCTGGCACCTCGCATGAGGACGATGACGAGGTTGATCAGAGAGTTCGATGAGGCGTATCAACGAGAAAAACGGAGCAGAGATTTGGTTGATTTCGGTGATCTGGAGCATTTTGCTCTTCAGATTTTGACGGACAAAGGAGAATCGGATGGTTCCGTTCCTTCCGCAATTGCTAGACAGTTACGAGAGCAATTTGCTGAAGTACTGGTAGATGAGTATCAGGATATCAATTTGGTTCAGGAAACCATCTTGCGGATGGTCTCACGAGATGCTGCGACAGACAGGCGGGGCAATCGTTTCATGGTAGGTGACGTGAAACAGAGTATTTATCGTTTCCGACTTGCCGAACCAAAGCTGTTCATGGAAAAGTACCTGACATTTTCTCGTAATGGCTCTATCGCCAAATCAGGCTATCGAATTGACCTGGCAGCCAACTTCCGAAGCCGTAAAGAAGTGGTAGATTCCGTAAACTTTATATTCCGTCAGGTGATGACGCCTCGAGTGGGTGAAATCGAGTATGATCGTGCTGCTGAATTGATTGGAAGAGCACGTTACCCGGAAATTGAGCCGGAACAACTTACGCCTGAGGTACACTTAATTGATCGTTCAAAACCCGCAGAAGAAGGATCTGACGGTCTTTACGAGGATGGAGAAGCGGGAGAAACTGCGGAAGCTCAGTTGGCTGAGGATTTTCAAGCACTACAAGAAGAGGCAACTGTAGCTCAACTGGAAGCCAGACTGATCGCCAAACGGATTCGCAAGTGGATGGAGCCGGGGGAAGGCGGAAAGCCACTGCTTGTGTATGACAAGAAAGAAGGTGGCATGCGCCCGTTAGCCTATCGGGACATTGTCATTTTACTGCGGGCAACGGCGGGCTGGGCACAGCCAATCATGGAAGAATTCAGAGCCATGAGCATTCCTGTTTACACAGAGCAGAGTGACGGATACTTTGGTGCAACGGAAATTGAAGTCATGATGTCGCTACTGCGGGTTATCGATAACCCGAGACAAGACATTCCGCTTGCTTCCGTATTGCGATCCCCAATTGTAGGCTTGCTGGAGGAACAATTGGCCCATATTCGTGTAGCGTATCCGGGTTGTCCGTTTTATCAGGCGGTCGAATCCTGTCTGACAGAACAGGAAGGACCAGACAGCGACTGGATGTCACGCCTTCGCGATTTTTATGAAGTTCTTGAACAGTGGAGAACCAAAGCAAGACAGGGATCACTTGCTGACCTGATCGCCATGATCTACCGTGATACAGGGTATCGGGATTATGTTGCATCATTGGAAAATGGTGTACAACGACAAGCCAATCTGCAAGCTTTGTACGATCGTGCCAGACAGTATGAATCTACATCGTATAGAGGCTTATTCCGTTTCCTGCGGTTTATCGATCGACTCAAGGAGCGGGGAAGTGACTTAGGAGAAGCCCGTGTCGTGGGTGAAAACGAAGATGTCGTTCGCATTATGACCATCCACAAGAGCAAAGGATTGGAATTCCCTGTTGTCTTTGTAGCGGGGCTCGGGAAGCAATTCAATACGATGGATATGAAAAGCGGCTTTTTGCTGCACAAAGATTTTGGTTTTGGCCCGCAAGTGGTCGATACCCGGTTAGGCTTGCGCTATCCCAGTGCGAGTTATCTTGGTATCAAGCTGCAATTACATCGGGAAATGCTGGCCGAAGAAATGCGTGTTCTGTACGTAGCGCTAACCCGTGCCAGAGAAAAGCTGATTCTGGTCGGTTCACTGAAAGATGCAACCAAGAGTGTGATCACATGGTGCCAGCAAACAGATCAATCGACAACCTTGGCAGACGAAGATCTAATCAATGCAAAAGGTTATCTTGACTGGGTGGGTCGATCATTGGTGAGACATCCGGATGGAGCGCCACTTCGCCAGATAGTACAGGAATTGGGTCAAGACGTGCAGCTACCACTTACAACCGATCCATCTCGCTGGCAAATCATTTTGCATCATGCTACAGATTTCCCTTCGAGCGTTGTCTCAAAAGGTACAGATGAGTTGACGTGGAGAAAGTTAGCCAATCTTGAACCAGTTGAAACGAGACCGAGAGACGATCATTGGCGTGCCCGCATTGAGGAGCGTCTATCCTGGAAATATCCGTACCCTCAAGCGACACAATTAGCAGCAAAATGGACTGTCACCGAGCTGAAAAGGCTGGAGGATGAGCAGCGTAAAAGTGAAAACAGCGGCAGTATGGACTGGGCATCACCCAATCACAAAGTACGGGTGACACAGCTTACCCATAAACCAAAGTTTTTGATGAAGCAAGATGAAATAGTTTATAATTCAACGAATGTTCAGAAAATTAATCGTTTCTCCAAAGCAGAAATCGGCTCGATCATGCACCTGGTCATGCAACATATCGATCTGCGGGGCAACCTGGACAGAGGCGATATTGAAAGACAGCTTGAACGGCTGATTGAGCATGAGTTTTTGACAAAGGAGCAGGCGGATCAGGTCAGTATAGACAAGATCGTGCGCTTGTTTGAATCGGAGCTTGGTGTAATGCTAAAGAGCGCATCGCGTGTTCACCGCGAATTGCCGTTTACCATGGCGGTGAATGCTCGCGAAGTGTTGAGCGAACAAGCCCATCTGGAGGGAGACATGGTCATTCTTCAAGGTGTGCTAGACTGTCTGATTGAACATCCGGACGGTTCGTTGACATTGGTTGATTACAAAACGGATGCAATTGATACAGAGGTAACACCGGGTCTTGTAAGGAATCTGGAAGAACGCTACCGAAAACAGGTACAAAGCTATGTCCGAGCCGTTGAGAGTATGTGGAAACGGGAAGTAAAAGACAGTTATCTCTACTTCTTTTCTGGCGATCTGAGCGTACAAGTGAAAAAATAAGATTAGCGTGCAGAACTGTCCTTCTTAGTGAGGGGCAGTTTTTTTTCTGGATTTATCAGAAAGTTTAAGTACTTTAAGGCTTAAAGTACTTAAACTTCTCCTTTTGCGTGAGCCCATTAAGAAAAGATTTCGTCCGCTTGCAGTCTCCTTGGAAGTGATACCAAGCCGACACCCAACCCCTTTAGGGGGCGAAGCGTTTGGCGATTCCCTTTCGCAGGGAAAGAGCGGACTTGATGATCTTCTTTGCAAACTTCCACAGAGCGATGTTTCAGCCCCCCCGATGAGAGGGGGAAAGGGACGAATTCTTTTCTGGTTTTGTGACCGAAGTCATTTCCGTTTTTTGAAGAAATGTATAGCAGGATAATATATAATCGATAAACAAAATTTTATTTGCAATTAATGAAATTGTTTGTCTTTTCCTATTGTTCAATTTAATTCGACACGATATAATGACAAACGTGAAAGCGCTTTTAAGCGTTAAAGTGGAAGTTAAAAATGTTTTACGTGGTGCACACTATATGCAACACCATCAGAATCAGGAGGTAGAATCTGTGGATTTATTTCGTAAAAAGTCTATAGGCGAATTGCTGCAGGCAACCAATGCAAAGGGTGGCTCGCTAAAAAAGGCGTTAGGTGGATTTGACCTGACCATGTTAGGTATCGGAGCCATTATTGGGACTGGTATTTTCGTGCTGACAGGTGTTGCTGCTGCTAAGCACGCTGGTCCAGCACTTGTACTATCATTTATACTATCTGGACTAGCCTGTGTGTTTGCCGCGCTTTGTTATGCAGAGTTCGCATCTAGCGTTCCAGTTTCTGGTAGTGCATACACATACAGCTACGCTACCTTTGGTGAGTTCATTGCCTTTATCCTGGGATGGGACCTGATTCTTGAATATGGACTTGCATCGTCGGCGGTTGCCAGTGGATGGTCAGGCTACTTCCAGGGACTGATAGCAGGCTTCGGAATCCATTTGCCCACGGCCTTAACCAGTGCATATGATCCAGAAAAAGGCACAATTGTTGATTTGCCCGCTATTCTTATTCTTTTCTTAATTTCATTATTGCTTATCAAAGGTGTTCGTGAATCTGCGAAATTCAACAACGTAATGGTTATCATCAAAGTATCAGTTGTTCTTCTCTTCTTGGCTGTTGGTATTGGCTATGTAAAACCTGAGAACTGGACACCATTCATGCCATTCGGATTTTCTGGTGTTGCAACAGGTGCTGCAACTGTTTTCTTTGCATATATCGGATTTGATGCGGTATCAACTGCGGCAGAAGAAGTTCGTAACCCGCAACGAAACATGCCTATCGGTATCATTGCTTCTCTAACTGTATGTACTGTTCTGTACATTGCTGTTTCTCTTGTATTAACAGGTATCGTCCCTTATGAGCAGCTCAACGTAAAAGATCCAGTTGCTTTTGCTCTTCGTCTTGTTGAACAGGATTGGGTTGCAGGATTTATTTCGCTTGGTGCGATTACTGGTATTACAACGGTACTTTTGGTTATGATGTATGGACAAACTCGTCTTTTCTATGCGATGAGCCGTGATGGTTTGCTTCCAAAAGCACTTTCTGCTGTTAGTCCAAAAACACAAACACCTGTGAAAAGCACAGTACTCGTAGCTCTCTTGTGTGCCATTTTTGGTGGATTCGTACCACTTCACAAATTGGCGGAGTTAACAAACATCGGTACGTTGTTTGCGTTTATCGTCGTATCCATTGGAGTAGTTGCGCTTCGCAAAACTCATCCGGATTTACCACGTGCATTTAAAGTTCCTTTGGTACCACTAGTTCCTATTCTGGCAGTACTATTCTGCGGATACCTGGTAGCAAGCTTGCCTGTTAGTACATGGATTGGCTTTGTAACCTGGATTGCGATTGGTATTGTGGTTTACTTCGTTTATGGGTATCGAAACAGTGCATTAAACGGCGTGAATCAGGAATCGAAATAACGAAGGATAGTAACGAAAGATAGTAATGAAAGATAGTAATGAAAGAAAGAA
>NZ_JBNCMT010000032.1:0-67984 GCF_049846925.1 Brevibacillus nigriterrae | reverse complement strand
GACATGCAAGCGATAATACAAGTCTTGGCGGAAGTGTCCACTTTCCACTAATTCTTCTAGTGGCTTGTGTGTAGCAGCAATGATTCGAACATCGACTTCGATGCGTTCCGATCCTCCTACACGGTAAAATTCTCTCTCCTGAAGCACTCGCAGCAGCTTGGCTTGCAAGTGGGGGGACATATCCCCGATTTCATCCAGAAACAAGGTTCCTCCGTTAGCAAGGTCGAATTTGCCCCGCTTTCCCGCCCGATCTGCACCAGTGAATGCCCCAGATTCATAACCAAATAACTCAGATTCCAGTAGCTGATCGGGAATGGCAGCACAGTTGATCGTTATGAACGGTCCGTTTTTTCGATTGCTAGATGCATGGATGGCGTGAGCAAACAATTCTTTGCCTGTCCCGCTGTCCCCTCGCAACATGATCGTCGATTGACCTTTTGATGCTTGATTGGCGATTCGTTTTAACCGCTCAATTTGTGGGTTGTTGCTGATAATATGATCCCAGGTGAATTTGGTTGACGTGTGCTTTTTTAACTGTTCTTTGTAATAGGCTACTTCACTTTCCAATTGATCGAGGCGTTTGGCTACCTCCCGTACTTCCTTTAGCTGCCGGAACATTACCTTACCGATAGCGCCCACAATGTTTTTATCAGAGAGAATCGGAATGCGATGGATCAGGTATTGAATTCCGTTGATCTCCAGAACTTCACTCATCTCTGCAATTCCTGTTTGCAACACAATGGGTAACTGGAAGCTCGGGAAAATTTGATCGACAGGCTTACCTATGGCAATTTCTTGTGAAGTGCCAAATAATTCGCACATTACCTGCGAAAGAAAATTGATCTTCCCGATTGAATCGATCATGACAATTCCGTCATAGGCGTGTTCCAGCACGGTGTCCAGCAGTTGATGCAGATTGCGTACCGTCTTTAATTCATGCGCAATCGTTTCCAAGTGAGTTAACTCCTGGAATACTGCAATGATCCCCTGTTGATTGGAAATCGTAGAAAAGCGGGAGAACTGAACGAGAATTTGTTGTTCTCCCACCGATCTTTTTTGTGGTGCTGGTACCTGCCTATCACGCAGGATGCTCTGCCAGTCCATCGTCGGCAGGATTTGTTGAACCAATTCACCGGTAAGATTCTGTGATTGTTTCATCAGTTGACTGAATGCGGTGTTCGCATACATGATCTCTCCAGCATGATCGATCATCAATATACCCAAATCAATCGAGCCAAGAAGCGTTTCTAATTGTTCACGCAGAACGGTTGAAGATTTTAACAGATACATGATCATATCTGTCTTCGTGAACAAGCCCTCCACACGATTACCTTGATCGACGACAATTCCGGTTCCTACATCGCTTTGTTGAACCATTTCCACCACTTGATTGTATGGGGTATCATCCGTAAGAGTAATGGCATCTCTGCGAATGAAAGGAGCAATCGGTGTATCTAGCGGGACATCTTGCAGGATCGCTCGATACATGATGCTGCGTGTCACAACTCCAAAAAGTGTCCGGTCCTCCCGAATGACTGGTAGCGTATTCAGTTTACTTTCCTGCATATAAGAAAGCGCCGTACGTAACGTGTCATGTTCAAGCAATTGAAAGGGCAATCGGGTCATTAAATCTTTTACTCGCATGATGCTTCTCCTCAATCATCATCTAGATAAGTCTCTATCTGTCTTCTCAATACGAGGTAACGACCATTGGGTAATCCTCTGCCAGCAAGTCCATCATATCTCCCAGATCAAACGGCTGATTGGTATGTACCCGCTCTGCAAAACGTGCAATCGTCTTCATCACTTCCGCACTTTGGACCGGATACTCTCCTGCTGCTGTCTCTGCTGACAGCATGACGGCATGTGTACCATCGATGACTGCTTGGAAAATATCACTGACTTCCGCACGGGTTGGAATCGGATGGTCTATCATTGATTGTAACATCTGTGTTGCTGTAATCACATAGGAATTGGCTCTGCGACATTCGAGAATGATCGCTTTTTGGATGAGTGGAATCCAGGGAAACGGCAATTCTACTCCCAGGTCTCCACGAGCAATCATGATGCCATCTGATTTGGCCAGGATCGACGAGAAGTTGCGAATACCCTCCATCGTCTCTATTTTGGCGATTACTTGGGGTGGATGTCCCTGCGTGATTCCGCCAAAGGTCCGGATCTCATCCAGATGTGCCGCAGTTCTGATAAAAGAGCATGCGATCATATCTACCTTTTCCAATAATAAGAATCGAATATCCTGTTTATCTTTTTCTGTAAGTGCTGGCATGGAAATGGACACACCTGGCAGGTTGACACCCTTGTGGCTGGAGATTTTTCCACCGACCAACACTTCTGTTTCCAGATGATCGGGATGAACCTTTTTCACTCGTAATTGAATTTCGCCATCGTTGATCAGGATGCGGGACGCTTGCTTTGCATCCTGTGTGATTCCCGGATAATCCACACTCACTTGATTTTCATCACCGATGATTGGATTGCTGTAGATGCGAAAGATGTTTCCTTCTGTCAGTGTTACCTCGGGCTCCTTCAGCTTACCTAAACGAATTTTTGGTCCCTGCAGGTCACCCATGATACGGACTTTCTTTCCCTGTTCACTAGCAAGCCTTCTGATGGTCTGAATGACTTCCCGTAAAACACGATGGTCACCGTGTGACATGTTCATTCGGGCAACGGTCATTCCGTGGGCGATTAACTCTCGCAATGTATCTTGGTCTTGGCTTGTCGGTCCGATCGTACAAACAATATCGACACTCACCCTAGTTCTACCTCCTCCACTAGATTCATCTTCACCAGTTTTTGTTTTTCAACCTATTTCCATACGAAAAGGCAGACCACATCTTGTTGTGTAATCTGCCGGATGTTTATTCTGTTGTATGAAATTACGAGCCAAATCGGTTATTGCTTCGGCGCTCAAGGATCGTGGTCCTTTTTTTACGAGAAAGGAAGGCAAAGACCATACTGCAGTTCAACGCAAGCCAACCGCCAAAAATCAGATATAACATCGTTTCGTTCGACGCTTCGCCATCTGCTGTGGAAAACAAGTCCGAGCGGGACTCGGCAACTTGAGGCACTTGTTTGGATTGCAACGGAAAGGTGGTACTCAGTGCCTCTTTTGAAGCACCTGTTTCACGTACTGTTAGGTGCCCTGATGGAGAAATACTGCGCTCGATCGATGCACCTTTGTGAACAGTGACGAACAAAGGCTTGTCCGTAAAGAAGTACTCCACTTCCGCAGGCTTTTGTCCCTCTGTTGATACAGTGAATCTTTCCCCACTTTTTGCCGCTTTGACAGTCTCAAAATTGGCAAAGGCATAATCAAGCATCTTTGTAACATCACGGTAAGCCCAACCACTCGATGGTGCGCTCATGGTCACTGCAATAAATTCACTATTTTCCCGTTTGGCAGAAACAACAAGCGTGTGGCGAGCCTGATCAGTGAATCCGTTTTTAATTCCGGTTGCACCTTCATAGTTCACCAGCATTTTATTGTGATTCACCAACTCAGACTTCCACTCTTTGCCGT
This sequence comes from Brevibacillus nigriterrae, assembly GCF_049846925.1. Taxonomy (NCBI): domain Bacteria; kingdom Bacillati; phylum Bacillota; class Bacilli; order Caryophanales; family Paenibacillaceae; genus Brevibacillus; species Brevibacillus nigriterrae. The sequence goes on along the minus strand of NZ_JBNCMT010000032.1, from coordinate 64,440 downwards.
CCCAAGGGAGCCTCTTGGTAGCGACAATTTCGCGAAACAGCGGATTTCTCATGGCGTATTGAGCGATTTTTGCCATATCCGAAGCAGTTGTATAGTGGTTTGTTTCGTGCAGGCCGTGCGGATTCGTGAAGTTTGTCTTATCAAGTTGCACACGTTCCTTGAGATACTTCATCATTTCACTAGCAAAAACCTCAGTACTTCCCGCCATATGTTCTGCAATGGCAATTGCGGCATCATTTCCAGAATGCATGAGAAGCCCGTAGATAAGCTTTTTCATGGGTACCTGCTCCCCTTCAGCAAGGTATACCCGTGTACCATCCACATAGCGAGCATTTTTAGAAACTGTCACGATATCATCCAATTTACCTGTTTCAATGGCAAAGATTCCTGTGGCTATCTTCGTGATACTTGCAGGATACATGGGTACTTCGGAATTTTTCTGAAATAACACTGTACCCGTCGTTGCATCGATAAGGATTGCCGACTGTCCTAGAATCAGGTCTGACGTTAGTTTTTGTTCGTTGGCATGAACAATTGCACTGCTCATTGGAAAAAAGGTTGAAACTAGCAGGAAAAAACAAAGAAGCATATATCGCATGTAGGAAAATCCTTTCGTAATAATCATTTTCCAAGTACCACTTTACCAATTCACATAAGTTGGGACAAGTTGCGAATGATATGAAATGAATGGAAAGGTGGTAAACCAGTATGGGAACAAAAATGGAATTCCGTATCAGTCACGATACTCTAGGAACTGTTCAAGTACCAAGTGAAGCCTATTATGATGCACAAACCCAACGGGCGATCAACAATTTCCCGATCAGTGGACTCCGACTGCCTCGAAGCTTCATCTATGCACAAGGAATCATTAAAGCATCCGCAGCGCAAGTGAACAGTTCACTCGGTCTCTTGACGGAACCAGTGGGACAAGCAATTATACAAGCCGCTGAAGAAGTGATAGCCGGAATGTGGGATCATCAGTTTGTTGTCGACGCATTCCAGGCAGGAGCAGGCACTTCACAAAATATGAATGCCAATGAAGTGATCGCCAATCGAGCAAATGAACAATTGGGTGGAAAACGGGGTGAATTCACACACGTTCATCCAAATGACCATGTCAATATGGCACAATCGACCAATGATACGATCCATGTTGCGATCAATATAAGCTCTCTTCTTGAAATCGAAGAGAAACTCCTACCCTCACTTACACGATTAAAAGATGCACTGCGTCGTAAATCAGTTGAATTTTTTCCGATTGTCAAATCAGGCAGAACTCATCTACAAGATGCTGTGCCGATTCGATTGGGACAAGAGTTTAGTGGTTATGCCTCGACATTGGAGCTGTGCCATGAACGAATTGCGCTAGCCTCAAGAGAGCTTCTCAAAATTGGAATCGGAGGAAATGCAGTTGGAACAGGCATTAATGCCCATCCTGACTATGCGCAAAGTACCACCGAAGAAATTGCCCGACGAACAGGCAAACCTTTTACACAGCCTTCTGATCGCTTTGCTTTTATGCAAAATACGCATGCCGCTATCACCGTTAGTCAGTCGCTGAAAGAACTAGCTGTCCATCTGATCAAAATCTCCAGTGACATCCGCCTGATAAGTTCTGGCCCCCGTACAGGTCTTGCCGAAATTACGCTTCCTGCCGTTCAGCCAGGCTCGTCCATTATGCCCGGCAAAGTTAACCCTGTGATTCCAGAAATGCTCTACATGGTGTGCAGCCAAGTGATTGGCAACGATGCCACTATCACGACAGCAGGTTTGGGAAGCCAACTCGAAATCAATGTCATGATGCCCGTAATCGCTTACAATCTACTTCAATCTATTAGCATACTTACCACTTCCATGGACGTATTTCGCTCGAGTTGTATAGAGGGTTTAACAGCAAACGAAGAACGATGCCAATTCTATGTAGAACAAAGCCTTGCTTTGGCTACCTCTCTCAATCCATACATCGGCTATGAAAATGCTGCTTCAATCGCCAAAACCGCTTATCGTGAAAATAAGACCATCCGGGAAGTCGCCTATCGTGATACTTCACTATCAAGAGAACAATTGGAACATGCCTTAAATCCCAATCAGCATGTGTAAGTGAACCCACCCGATACAAACTATCTCTGCATCAAGCTGGGCCACAAACTTGCAAGAAGAACCAGCCTCTTCCTTGACATGGAAGAGGCTTGGTCATTAACGTAGTCTTTTACCTAGCAATTCATTGATCATTTGAAACTTCGGATTATTATGGAAGGTTCCCTCAGCCTGACTCAAATGTTCACGATACAAGGCTGCGGCAGACTCAAAATCCTGCTTCACGTACAAGGAAAAGATTTCTTCCAGCTTATCCTCTAGTGACGTTTCGTTCGAAACCGGCGTCATAATTTCCTGGCGCAGGTTATTCATTAACTCATCCAATTGATTGGTAATGGTAGAAGCTTCGCTTAACTGTTGCAATACGTTTTCAGGAATATTACCTGCGTACTTATACCGAAGTTCATGTTCATTGGTTGCCCAGAAGTTCATTCCCAAGGTACGAATTTGTATTTCACATATAATCCTTCTCTTGAATCCACCAAAATAAACGGTGTAGGCACAAATCATATGAATGCTGCGGTACCCGGATTCTTTGGGATTCCCGATATAATCCTTCACATCCAGAATCTCAATGTCTTCTCTTTCTTGCAGCAACTGCTGGACTTCCCTTACATCATCTATATAACGACAAACGACTCGCAAGCCTGCGATATCCGTAATTTCTTGCCCGAGAATTTCTTGCCAGTTTTCATGGCTAAAATCGATATTTTTTTCTCTTGCTTTTTTCAGCAAGCTATCCGTTTTTTTGACTCGCCCGACAACAAATTCAATCGGAGAATACCTACCCATTTTTTGAAAGCCGTATTTTATCCCCTTGAGCTTGAGCTTCAATTCATCGACGGCCTGTTCATAGGGTGCGAGAAACCCTACCAGTGAATTGAATACTTTTTTTGGTATCAGTGTGTTCATTAGATTACATAACCTCCATGCAGGTTGGAGTCAGTTACATATTTATAGGTAACTTTTTCAACATATTTATTCAAAATCCTTCAACTTTATCTATTTTCTAAACAAAAATTCTGTTGATTGATCAATTATTTCAACAAGAAAAAACAGCTTACTTCATAAAATGATTCATAAAAAACGAGTTAGGGTTAACAAATGTATTCCCGATCAACATAGCGTAGTGCAGGTGTGGTCCTGTGGAGAACCCAGTTGTTCCCACTTTTCCGATGACTTGACCACGTTTGACCATTTCTCCCGGTTTGACGTTAACAACCGACAAATGTGAATACGTCGAATAGACCCTCAATCCGTGATCTAAAATGATCATGTTACCATTCAAATACATCGTATCAGCAAGAACAACTTTCCCGTCTTGACTGGCGAGCACCGGAGTTCCTTCCTTGTTGGCAATATCAATAGCAAGATGTGGATTGGCTGGTTTTTTATTCACTACACGTCTATAACCATACGGTGTCGTCTCTTCTCCTTCAACGGGAACAATGAATGTGTTATTAAAGTATGGTTTGGGCGATGAGGTAGAACGTGCCTTATTGATTTTCTGTTGATCAGCATTGATTCGCTTCGTATTGCGTTGCATGCTCTCCATTTGCTCGCTTACAGTAATTTCATCTACTGCGAATTGCTTTGCTTTAATTTGAACAGTAGCAATTGACTTTTTCGTACCAGATAAAATGGGATAAAGGCCTGGCTTAGTTTCCAACGGGATCGGAATAAAGCGAACAAACTTCTTTTCCATCGGTTGCAGATTGAACTTTTTGTCCCAGAGATATACCGTTGGATGCTCAGTACTCTCCAAATAAATAACGTCCCCTGGGAACAACTCTTGTGGGAGTATTGCTATTGATTGTATTTGTTTTTCTGGCAGTTTCTCCGATTGTTTCACTGCTGTCGTTGTTTCTGGAGTCGGAGGCGCAGGCACAGGCGGCTTGGAAGTTTCTGTTGCTGGAGGTGCCTTTGATATAGACGTATTGGATTGTAATTGCGTTACATCAGATGTTGTTGACGTTGGATTTGTCTGGGGGATCGTTTTTTGTTGTGTTATGTACAGAATGACTAACGCTACAAAACAACCTGCAATCAGGTATCGCACAAAAGAACCTTTCAACTCCATCATCCCCCTTTGTACCAGTATAACAAGAGAATGAGAAGCTTCCTAACTTTTTCAAAGACAAGGAACAGTTGTCCCAAAAATAAACAGAGGAAAAAGGCATAAGTCCCTTTTCCCTATAGTTTTCTGCTCTCATTTTTTGAGTATTCAGCTACCATTTCCATTACCGATTGGATACTACCTAGCATGGCACTGGCTCGTTTGCTTTTATCAGACAACGCTTCAAAATCGATGGAAAATGGATTAATTTTTTTCCTTGTCTCCGATTTCCATCTCGCCATCAGTTTCATGGCATCACTTGGATTGTTGCGTATATTCGACAGTCTGTTCGGATCTTTTTTTACCCAAATGGCGAAATCAGGATTATCTTTTAATAATTTCTTTACTTCTTTTTTCTTCATTCAAAACCACCCTCCTCACAGATACTCACACATTACCATATGACTAGTCCGCTAATGTGCTTGTGCGTTTGCACCATACTTGCGGAAATGGGCGTAAATGTACACAAAGAAAGGGCCCCATAAAGGGACCCTTCATCATCCAATTATTCAGTTGTTCTGGTTGAATTAACGACCAGCCAATTGTTGTTCAGCGAAGGAGACAAGACGTTTTGTGATCTCTCCACCCACTGAACCGTTTTGACGAGATGTAGTATCTGCGCCAAGTTGTACGCCAAATTCTGTGGCGATCTCATACTTCAATTGATCAAGAGCTTGGTTAGCTTGTGGAACTAAAAGGTTGTTGCGGTTTCCTCCACCTTGATTTGCCATAACCTTTCATCTCCATTCCTTATTTGGATTTTTGCTACTAATGTTGGTTATTAGCAGCATTCAGTAGACGCTCCCATCTACTCAATGCTGCCAACAACCAATGGTATGTACTTCTGAATATTCCTTGTTTACTTATGTTGATTTTTGATCGTTTGAGATGACTTCTCAACTTGGTGTTACTATCATCCCACTTTATCCAAAAGCCATACATGGTAATTAGTAGGTAACTTCACCTATGCCCCAGCTTCCGTTTTCCCTTTGCATTCGTCTGATTTCAAGGATGGCGTCCTGATTTAATTCTCCGTAAATATGCGGATAGAGGTTCCCATCCTTTGCCATCTCGTGCTTGACTTCAGACGTAACCCGGTCCTCTTGAATAACCAGTACATAAAGCTCTTCATTAAAATTTGCATACACCCGGTTGGCAACCTTAACCAGAAAATCTTCTCCCTTGGTTGCGTGAATGAATCCTTCCTGTTCATAATCTCTAGGAATATAAGTAGCTTTCCCTTGATAGTTACTCCAATACGTCTGTGGCACCAAACAATAGATAATGGACATAATGTCCTCCTTTGTGAATGTGTAGTAGTTTTGTTACCCGAATAGGCAGATATGTTATAATGGACGAGGCTTAATGAGAGGAGCGTTCGACAAAATGAAACAACCGTTTAAATATTTGTTGATTGATGGTATGAGCTTTCTGTTCCGCGCTTTCTATGCGAATTCCTGGGGTGGAACAATCAAACAAACCTCAACCGGTCTTTATACAAATGCAGTATCTGGCTTCACCAAAATGATGTTGGATTATGTCGATCTGGTTCGGCCAACGCATGTAATCGTAGCATGGGATGTCGCCGGAAAAGAAACGCTAGTTAGAACACAATGGTTTGATGGATATAAAGCTACTCGTGTCGAAGCACCTGTTGAGCTGATTCCCCAGTTTGATCTGGTGAAAGAAGTTGTGTCAGCTTTTTCTGTTCCCAATCTCGGTGTGACTGGCTACGAAGGTGACGATATTCTTGGGACTGTCAGTTCGAAGCTCGCCGAAGACGGACATCGGGTTGTGATCGCTACCGGTGATTATGACAGCTTGCAGCTAGTGAACGATTTCGTTTCCGTGAAAATACTGAAAAACGGCGGCAAGCATGAACACTACACTCCAGAAAGCCTGCTTGAACTGCGTGGAATATCTGCCAATCAGGTTGTGGAGGTGAAAGCATTGCAAGGTGATGCATCCGATTGTATCCCCGGCTGCCCCGGCATTGGTGAAAAGACAGCGTACAAACTGATCCGAGAACATCAGAGTCTGGAAGGACTGTATGAAAATCTGGACAGTCTGACAGCTAAAACCCGCTCCAAACTCGAAGAACACAAGGAACAAATTTTCTTGAGCCGCAAACTGGCAACCATACTTTGTGATGCTCCTGTTGACTTTACGCATGAAGATGCATACTGGAATTTCGATAGCTCCATTGTCCGGGAGAAATTTCATGAGCTCGAATTCGCCCGCATCTCACGAGTTGGATAATGCTAACCTTGAATACCCCGAATTATACGGGGTATTTTTTTTGCAGCATTTTCAGTGGATACAGCGTCCCTCTCCAGACAATCCCGCCTCTTCTCACGGTTAAATACGCCGCCCGTACCAGTGTGAAGATGTATAGGGAGGCTAGGATCGGAGAGAGTAAGAAATACACAATCGACATAAGCGAGAAACGATCATACAGACAAAAATAAAATAGGCATAGGAGAAACATTACAATGTACATCGCCCGAGTCCAGCCGTCTGTAGCGAATGGACCAACAAACGGAAGAAAGTACATGAAAGCAAACGGAATCAATGACAGACCCAATCGCACAGGCTGGTATTCGAATGGGGCCATCGTGTTTTTCTCTAATCCACGAATCATTTCAGGTATGGTTTGGTACCATTCCACCTGCAGCAACTCTTCTGCAATACCGAAATCCTGGGCAAACCCTTTTCGCTTCACCAACTCACCCAGTTTGAGGTCATCATCAGGTCGATTACGAATCACTTGATGAGTGCCGATATCCTTGTACGTTGATGATTTAATCAGATTGAAAGCCCCTACGCCCATATGTGCATCCGATTTTGGATTTTTGGCATTTTGCGGGCGAAAGACAAGCAATAAATTAAACAGGAAAAAGTAGATAAATCCTCGCAGCCAAAAGAAATGGGAGATCATGCGAGGTGCCAATGCCAGATGATCCAATTGCTTCTTAAGTGCATGAGACATCGCAATGGTCAGCGCAGACGGATGGAAAACCACATCGGCATCTGTAAACAAAATCCACTCTCCTTTGGCCGTGCAGGCCCCATGAAAGAGCGCATGATTTTTCCCGAGCCACCCCGCAGGAAGCTCGTCAATATGCACAGCCAGAATTCGCGGATCCTGTTTAGCAAGAGATGCAAGAATATCTCCGGTTCGATCAGTCGAGCGGTCATTGATAGCAATAATCTCGTAATGCGGATAATCAAGTGAAAGCAATGATTGAAGCGCTTGCCTGATCCCTCTTTCTTCATTGCAGGCAGTTACGATGACACTGACCAGTGGCCATTCTTTTTCTGGATGAGGCAACTCTCGTGACGAAGAGGGAAGGAGCTGCGTAATCTTCAGCAATCCGGGCAGTCCACGTACAATAAACACGAACCAGACCACGAAAAAAAGTACACCAATGAGTAGCACGCTGTGATTCCCTTCCCTTCTGCCTTAATCATAAGTGCTGGCATCATTCAAATACATCCAATAGAACACCAGTATTTTCTTCATCCCTGGTCTCCCAACTGGTCGCAAAACGAATCTGATGAGAAACACCCAAAATATCATACTGCTGTACCAGATGTTGACGGGCAGCACCGATTAGCAAGGAATGCAGCTTCACCTGTTTACGCTTCCCCAAATCAGCCAGCATATCCTGTACATAAGGAGAAATTCGACCAATACCATCTGTCACCATGACAAAATCAGCGCCTCGAAACGCTGGAGAATTCTCAACAATTTCAATCCCTCTTTTGATCGGGTTGTCAAAGTGTGTTCCTCCACCGAAGGCTAACTTGGCGATTTCATAGAATTTGTCCCAATTTGGTTTACGAGCGAACAAGGATGATTCCACGAGCTCATTTTTTGCTCCGAACAGGATCAGATGAAAGTCACGTTGCTCCAACAGGCTAATCGCACCAAATGTCATGACAAAAATCTGGGCAAGACGCAATTTTCCTCCACGCATGGAATGTGACGTATCAAGCATACAAATCACAGGCCCCTTGGGAGGCTCTTCTACCCAGCCCGTTGTGTCATAAGTCATCAGCTTTTGTTCGATCCACTTCAGTTGAAAGTAAGCTTCCAGATCAGGATCAGCCAACAGTACCGCTTCACTTGGTAAGAGGTGTGAAATATCACCGGAGTGTCGCAAATCGTAATACTCCTCGGGGACACTTTTGGAACGAATCTCCTTGCGTTTCAGTCGGAACAGGTGAATATTGCGTCCTACTTCCTGAATGAATTCAATGATGTCCGGGTACTTTTTGAGCTTCTCAACCCACATCATGTACTTTTCGAATGCCTGACGACGAAGCTTGCCCAGTTCGCTGCCCCACCTGCGATTGGCGATGCGTTGACTTGCTTCAATCAACTCACTCACAAACTGGCTCTCGGACTCTTCCCCTTCCAGTGCTTCCTTAAATGACTGGTCAAGCCATTGTCCCAGTTCGTTTTCCAATGATTCAATAGCTTCTTTCTCTTGCCGATCCAGTCGTTCATACTGCTTTTCACGCTGATGCAGTTCTTCCTCAGCTTTCTTTACCTTCAATGCAAGCTTGGCCCGCTTCGTATACTGGTTGCGCATTTCATCCTGAAGTTCTTCGATTTTTTCCTTCAGCGCCTTAATTTCTTCTAATACCAGTGGTTTTGTATCAGAGGCTGTCTGCTTTTCCTCGACCACTCGTTTTCCTTGCTGCAAAGTATAGCCGACCAGTTTTAGTCGTTCCACTTGCTCGGAAGTTAGCCTTTGTGAGAAGTTGGACATCTCTTCGCCCTGCTGTCCTTGTTTTGGCTGTTGTCCAGTGGCCATCTGATTCTGTTCTTTTTCCCGTTTCTTTACTTCTTCCGCATATGTCTCGGTTAGCCACATCATGGCTTTGACCGCTGTTTTGAATGCTGCTGTCTCTTGATTAACGGTGCGGGGATGAATCATTTGATAAAAATATTGCTTGATCAGCGTCCGCACCATCCATCGATGAAAGGGAGTCGCTTCCTTGGTTCCATCAACTTCTGGTTTTTGCAGATAAAAACAAAGAAAAAAATCTGCCAACAGCTCATCATCAAACCAGGGGGCACGCTCCTTTGCCTGTTCCATCCATTCTCTCGCTACCCGTGATGAACGAAAATAAGCGTCGAACACGTATCGATCGACGCGTTTGCAACGAATGATCAAGGCATGTCCTCCACCTTTACAAAGTATAATCGTATTCGGCTCCGGCAATCTCCCGATCAAACACCGTCCGGTACACCCCTTGCAGCATTTGCAATAACCGTTCCCCTTCAATTCGCAGATGGGTATATTTTACTGTGTATTTCTCCACTTGATAAATCAGCATGTTCTTTGATTTTATGTAGGCAGGAAGATCCTTCTCTTTTGATTGCCAATCCAATAGTCGATTGCGCAAGGCTCTTGCTGTTTCCTCCAGCTCCAGACGACATTCCTCCAGTATCACACGGAAGTTTTCCTGCGCATCTTTGCTCAATTTGCCGCCGACCTCTTTGCGGAATTGAAATGCATGCAATTCATCTTCCCGGTCCATCCACTTCTCAGCCACTTGCTTATAGGCTCGAAGCGGAAGTTCCTTCTCTACTTCCGTTTTCAATAGCTCCGTAAATCGTTTGTCAAAAAGGTCCTGCAAGGTTGGTAAATCCTCTGGGAAATCCCACAGCATATGCGGTGTAAATACCGTATCCCAAATCGTTACTGTATCACGACCATGTAGAAATGCTGAGGTTTTCCAGACTTGACCAATTTTGCTCCAACGTCGATCCGAAAGAGCATACTCTTTTTCCTCCATGTCCTGTTTACATTTGTAGAGGAAATAAATGATACTCTCCGGGATCGTTACATGTTTGCTTTCGGCTAGAATATCTTTAATATCATACAATGAGAAAATGACAGGAAGCGGTTCTGTTGGCAATGAAAACATGGATTCATAACTGGCTGCTGTCTGTAAATAATTTACCTCATAACGAATCAGGAATCGGTCGAATAACGCGGCTAACTGCTCATTTTCATCTGGCAGCTCATTGGATGCGGCAATCAAAAATTGCAATGGAACCTGTTCCTTTTCCCTTCCATTGAAGTAAATGCGCTCATTCAAAATCGATAAGAGCGAATTCAGGATTGCACTATTCGCTTTGAAAATCTCATCTAAAAATGCAAACTGCGCGGAAGGAAGATACCCTTTTGTCTTGCGCACGTATTGATCCTGTTTCAGTTGCTGCAGTGATACAGGCCCAAAAATCTCATCGGGTGTCGTAAAGCGGGTTAACAAATAATCAAACCAATGCTCCGATCCGAATAACTGGGAAATGGCTCGTGCCAATTGAGACTTTGCTGTTCCTGGAGGGCCTACCAATAAAACATTTTCCCCGCTCATCATCCCTAACAGTAATAAACGAATCAGCTCGTTTCGCTCCAGAAATCGACTCTCTAACAGACGAATCGCTTTATCCAATTTTGCTTGCAGTTGCTCTGTTTTTGACTTCACTTGTAAGCGGCGTACCTCCCAGCCTGTGAGAGTCGCCTCCCTCCTACTCTACCTTCTTACAAAGATGTTTACGGCTCTATAGTGACATATTCAGATGGAAAAAGCTAGTGAGATCCCGGTAGGAAGCGACTAGATCGTTTGCGGTTGGAAACAATAGGAAGAAACACTTGTTGATGGTAGGAGGAATGGATATGCCTCAATTTCAAATGTCCGAAGAAGAGTACGAACGATTGATGGAACGAATTTATAAAATTATTGCCCGAACAGAAGAACTGGATCAGGTAACCCATCATTATGTATGGGAAGTCTGGCGTCTTTTATATCACAGCAAGTTGATTAATCAATGATTGAGTCACGCTTTCACCCAAAATAGGCCTTATGAATACCCTACTCCTAGAAAGAACATTCTGACAGGAGGAGGGTGTTACATGGGAATAGAGTTGACATTGTTGCACTGGGTATATGTGATATTCATTGTTCTCATCATCTTGTTGATGGTCCTGCGTCGTGACACCAGTATAATCAGTATTATTGGTGTTGGTTTGTTAGGACTTACTGCAACTGGCTCCATTATTTCCTCCGTGGGTGGTATCTTCGGCAGTTTTATCTATGCAATAACAGAATTGCTGCCAACGATTCTCATCATATGCATTATCGTCGCCATGAGTCATGTATTGACGGAAACAGGTGTCAATGAGACGATGATTCGGCCAATGACCGCCTTGATCCGTACTCCTGCGCTTGCTTATTGGGTGATCGGGATTGTCATGATGGTTATCTCCTGGTTCTTCTGGCCTTCTCCGGCTGTCGCCCTGATTGGTGCTGTCATGCTTCCTGTTGCGATCCGAGTCGGTCTTCCTGCTTTGGGTGTCGCCGTTGCCATGAATCTGTTCGGGCATGGAATTGCGTTATCAGGTGATTTCATTATCCAAGGCGCTCCTACGTTAACAGCAAAAGCTGCCGGCATTCCAGTTGAGGACGTAATCGCAGCCAGTGTGCCGCTTGTTTTCGTGATGGGTCTGGTTACAACCGTGCTTGCTTTCTGGTTCTTAAAGCGTGATTTGAAGAATGGGAAGTTAAAGAACAACAAAGCAACATACGGACAAGATAAAGCACTCTTTAGCAACAAACGAGTAGCACTCACCGATCAAACCAGGCGTTTCCTTGCGATTGGAGTCCCTATTCTGTTCTTGTTTGACGTAATCGCCATGTTCATGTTCGATCTCAAAGGCGGAGACGCAACTGCTCTTGTTGGCGGGACATCCATGATCATCCTTCTGGTATCCTCTTTGCTGGCTCACAAAGGAGCAGGATTAGAAAAAACTACAGATTATCTCATACAGGGCTTCCAATTCGGATTTAAAGTCTTTGGACCCGTCATTCCAATCGCTGCCTTCTTCTATATGGGAGACAGCGGGTTCCTCAAAGTGTTCGGTGAAACATTGCCCCAAGGCTCTCAAGGAATCGTGAATGACCTTGGCATTGCTCTTGCCCACACGATATCGGTCAACAAAGAGATAGCAGCAGTCACCTTGACTTCCGTTGGTGTTATCACCGGTTTGGATGGATCGGGCTTCTCTGGTATTACACTGGCTGGATCTGTTGCTCAGCTCTTCTCACACACCATCGGGGCTGGAATCGCAACCTTAACTGCCCTTGGTCAAGTCGCAGCGATCTGGGTAGGTGGCGGTACACTGATCCCGTGGGCGTTAATTCCTGCTGCTGCCATCTGTGGCGTCGATCCATTTGAGTTGGCAAGGCGCAATCTGATCCCTGTCTCGATTGGGCTTGTGGTCACAACGATTGTTGCTATGTTTTTGATTTAAAAATGGCATGAACAACGAACCTCCTCACAGCCATGTACGGCGGAGGGGGTTCGTTTTTTTCGAAATTATGATCTGACAAATGGAAGGAAATCAGTTGCTGCTTTTGTTGACTTTGAAAAGTTATTCATTATTCGATATCTTTTAGAATCCATTGAACAGAATTTCCAAATGATCCTTATAGGCCTCTGATAATGACCTCGCTCCTAGCATCTGAATATGAACCTGAAAAGGGATCCCATAAAAAAGGGCCAACAAATGCTCGGTAACAATCAACCTTTTGGATACATCCAGTTCAGTTATCTGTCTCAGATAATATAGAATAATTTCCCTCAAGGAATATATCTGTATATGAAGTCCATCCGTTGATCCGTTTGCAATCACATAGCGCTCGTACTCGCTTAATTGTTTCTGTGTCGGCTTTTCTTTTAACTTGGAGTAATAATAGAGCAAGGAAACCAGTATTTTCTCGGCATTGGGTATTTCTGCTGCAGATTGAAACACTTTCTGAATGCCTTCTAAACCAGTATAAGCGTTCGAGTTGATTTCAAGACTTCTTTGAAAACACCATCTCAATACAAAATAATCAAGCACTTCTTCTTTCGAATGAAAATAACGAAAGAACGTCACTTTGGATACATTTGCTTTATTACATACATCTTCGAGAAGGATTTCGTGAAAATTTTGTTCTTCAAGTGAAAGAATAAACTCCTTCAAGATGGATGACATGGTTAGATACTTTTTCCGCTCTCTTAGGGAAAGCTTTTGCTCCATATGGTTTCCACCTTACCTTTTCATACTTCGTTCTTCTTTGTGCTGAAACAAAGTCTTAAGAAAAAACATGAACAACAACATGAGTACACTTATGTATAAAGTAGTCAAAAGGCTTTTTAGTATAGTAAAACTGCTGGCTATTATAATGATGCCATCCGAAGTGTGCGGAAAAGACAATAACAGGATAGACACCATACCATTCTCAAGATAATCGAAGAAAGCTGCTAGTAAAGGAAGGTACATAAGTACATTAATTCTTGGATTTACTTTCTTCGTAAATAAGGCGATGAATAAAGCTCCAGCAATGCCCATTAAACCCGGATAAAATAAATCCAAAGGAATCTGGTAAGTCAAATACACTTCTCTTCCCTACTCTCCGAGTTGCTGCAACAGATTTACAGCATATTCAGGAGAATAACCAAAAGGCATTAAATCAAATATTTTCATGCCATCGGCTTGTTTCTCAACGATTGGAATTGTTACATACAACATAAAAAAATATATCATTTGTGAAGGAATGAGCCATGCGAACGCTTTTGTCCATGTTGCTTTTAACATAATCATGTACGTAAGCTTATTGAACATCTCCATATCCCCACTCCCCAACCCTTTTTGTTATTCTAATAAAAAATGTAACACAGGTATCACTTTTGTGAAAAGAAGGATTTTTTGTCGAATGTAATTTAGAGATCGAACAGAACAGAAATAAAAAAACAAAAGGAGCCACAGAAGCAGCTCCTTTTTTCGTCCTCACTCTCTTCTTTTGCCCCTAGCTACGCAAGCTCCCCTCCAACTTGGGACTAGCACGATGGTGACCAACAGGAATTTGAATCAGGCTAGTTTCTCCAATTGGAGCCATCTGATAGATTTCATCAGAGGTGTTCGAATCATATCCAAGGAGCGCGTGTCCCTCCATCCCGATGGCAGACGCGGCTAACAGTAAACGTTGCACGAGCATACCTGCTTCCATCTGTTGGATGCGATATCCTCTATATCCAAGTGCTGGAATGAGGTGATCCTTAGCCCCTGACACATGAAAGCAGAGTGGTGTTTGGAACAAGTTTACAAAGTCCATATACATTCCCTTTTGCAGCCAGTACCGATGATCTCCAAGACGTGCCAAACGCAACGCATGATTAGCACTGTCATAGTGGTAAGCACCGTCCTGAATGCCTTCTACGTTATACAAACAGCAGTACAACGCAACACGTGAGCGGGGATTAGCCTGTTCTTCATCCAAATCATTCCGATAAACGAAGGAAGCGGTCACCTCTTGCAACAGAGTAGCTAGTTGCATTTCGCTTACCTTGCTTAAAAAGAAATTCAGTCCCGGTGAAAACCGCTTTCGGCAGACCGATGCCAGATCATATGACATGCGCTTCACCTTTGGCAGTGTCACTTCATGGTCCTCAAAGGTATAGTTCTTCTCCCCTTCAATCTGGCGAAACGATCGCGGCGAGTCCTGAAAAGACGCTTCGTTCATTTTTAATAGCATCGGATACTCCAAGACTCTCTGTGACCGAACGTAGTGATTATGCTGAATCGCTGGCAACTCCTGACACAAATTGGTGGCAGAAACAATCCCATCACCGCCATTCTCTTTCCCAAACCACGTGATCTCAGAGTCAATTGAGAGCGGAATGACCGCATAGACGCTCTCTTCCTGTTCGGACAGCCCGAGCAGATGGTTGATTGCCCGATCAAGAAACTGAAAGTACACCCCCGATTCAAAGCCAAACCGTTTCGCGACCTCCAGTAATTGTCCGATCAGCACGCCAGTATCTTGTCCTTGCAAGCGATAGGAGAAGTTATTGTATTTATAGAAATTTTTCCAAAACATGGTCGACACAAAAACAGTACCAAAACAAGCTGAAATGTCACAGCGCTCACCCATGGCTTGAGCAATATACGAATCGAAATTTCCGCTCCGCAACAACACCAATCGGTGGTGTGCCACATCATAATGGTAAATTCCTGCGGGAAAATCTTCTAGCTTTAGA
This sequence comes from Brevibacillus nigriterrae, assembly GCF_049846925.1. Classification (NCBI taxonomy): domain Bacteria; kingdom Bacillati; phylum Bacillota; class Bacilli; order Caryophanales; family Paenibacillaceae; genus Brevibacillus; species Brevibacillus nigriterrae. The sequence continues at coordinate 49,123 of NZ_JBNCMT010000032.1, read as the reverse complement.
TAAACATATAATTCATTTGGATACATTGCACCACCGGAGGGAATAAACCTCCGGTACGTTTGTATCGGCCCAAAAGCTGGTTCTGTGGAGTCCAAATCAGGGGGAGAATGGCTGAATTGAGTCAGTCCGAATACGTACCAAAGAAAATGACCGATATCGTGTAGATCGGGTGTCGCAGGTGCTTCCAGTCTTACTAGTGAAAGTGGTATTTCTGGAGAAAATTGAGTTACAGGCAAGCCACGGTAGAGCTTAAATGGAAGTGGCGCATCTTCCCAATCCACTTCAAAGTCAAGAGGCCTGGTCTTGTCAGGCTCGAAATGCAGATTGTACAGAAATTCATCCAAATTCATCCTTCTGCCTCCTAATCACGCCTTATGGAAACGGATGTGGATGTGGATTGAGCTGTTCATACGTGAGCGGTTGCTTCGCATACCCAAGTTCCACCGGCACATGTAATGCCCTCTCCAGTCCCGTCACACGGGTAAAATGATGTCCGAACGTCATGGGCAACATCCCTGGAATCAGTACTTTCACGCAATGCAGTCCGTTTCGCGAGATTTCAGGTGTCATCTGGTCCACCACGATTACATCGAGATTCAATCGGCGGAATGTCTGAAGAATGTCCTTCAGCTCTTCGGTCAGATCGGCATGCCTCACCCTCATCTTGAATTCCTCATCAAACGTTCGCAATGGACGATTATCATTCAGTAAAAAATGCATGCGCTCTTCCGCTTCCGGCAAAGCGTATAGCATCGAATGGTCCTCCATCTTCTTCACCAGAGACGAATCATGAAACATACGTACATAATTCTCCCGGTTTTTCTCAAATTTATCGTCAAGTGTCAGCAACATGGCTGCCACTTCTTGTAACGAGCTTTTCACTGCACGCACAGGGTCCGGATGGGCACCACCAGCACAAATAAGATTTACTCCCTTTTGTTTCCTGCTTTTTGCCAGCGTCCAAACACTTGGAATCCCATTTTCCATCGTCGCATTAAACAAAAAGACATCGAATCCCGCTACTGCCTGCAACCGTTCGATCATCAAATTCAACTCTAGGTCATTAGCGGAATAAGGGTCAAGACGTGGGAGAGGTAGCTTTGCGTACCAGGTCATCAGGAACGAATCTCGCTCCACCACTTCCAAAATAGCGTAGAAAATAGCCTCTTCCAAACTTCCGCCTAACGCACATCCGTTCGAAGTTTCAAAGACAAAACCATCACCACAGCCCAAGCCGTAATAGGCAAGCAACTCCGGAACCAAAATCGGACGCTCCTGCAAAAATGAATAACCCCAAACCCAATCGATGGGTCGGTCAGGATCAAACATTTTAAACGGATAATCAGGACTGTCATATTGTTCTTTGGTATGCAACCCGACCTTGACAGGATCGAGCGCTTGATCCGCAAGATTGTGGAAACTGTCATTGATCACTGTCCGTTTGCCACGAGGTGCCATGCCACAGTACCGCTCCAAGCCCTCCAAAATGGCTGTCGATTCGCTTTCCGCATAGGAATGAGTCCGACCTGATGCTGACTCGTCTCCCGTAAACATCGGCAGATTCACACCCACATCGGCAAACGGTGACACGAGATCACGCATTTTCCCATTCAAAAAGCCTATCCGATAATCCAGATAGTCTTTTTTCAGAACTTTCTTTAGGTCATCCATCGGTTTACAGCGGTAACTGTCGACACTGATCTTTGGACTAGGTTGTAGCGAAATTTGTGCCGCTTCCTTTGAGTCATCAGGCAAGTGACCGCAAACCGGACATGACGGATCGGGCAGAAAGAAGTGAAGTGAGTTCTTTAGTGTCTTCAGGTTGATTAAAAACACCCGCCCTTGTGAGTGGGCTTGATCGCCTTTCAACACCCTTTCTGCCTCTGCCACGAGTAAATAGCTCATTTGCAAAAGTCCAGTGTTCGATGCCCATGCGTCATGCAGCATCCCCCCGTACTCCCCGAGCCTCTGTTGCAGCTCCCACATCTCCGTGCGGTCGCGTCCCGCCATAAGCTGCCGCAGGTCCGCACATAGGGAACACCCCGGCTTACCAGGTTGAACCAACGGCCCGACCACGCCTTCACCAAATGAAACGAAACCACGAAGCCAGGGGATGCCGGATCGCTGAAACACTTCTTCTGCCTCTTGATGGATGGAGGGATGCCAGGAATCGTTTAACACCAGAGCCAAATCAACAGCTTTCGGTACTTCTGCCTTCAAATCGGCCTGATGTACGACCTGGTATTGAGGGGACAGTTCTTTGCACACCAAGTCCGCCAACAGCCCAGCTCCGACAACCATAACGACAGAGCTCACCCGGACACCTCCTCTCGCAACAACACGCCAAACACTCCAGCTATTTCCTCTTTCAAAAATGGTTCCAGTGCCAAATCGAAGATGAGTATCCGCTTACCATTCTGTTTCAAAACCTGCAAGGCTGACTGCAAATCCTCTTTTTGTGCCGCTTCTTCAACCGCAGGAATCAAAAGGCTCTGTTGCTCCTGTTCTTTCACCAGAAGGGAAGGTACCTTCAACACATGCGTCGCAATGAACTCCGCTTTGTTTTGTGCTTCAAGTAATGCCTGTTGCAACGACTTACGCAACGCCATTGTTACATTCAAGCCTACACTTCCATACCAGTTATCGCCCGTACCGACCCAAACAACTGGAAAGCCGAATACTTCCGTTCCCAAACCGATCACTGGCGCTCCTTGCATCGTGGTCAATGCTTGCAAATAAAACTGACAACGTTCATCTTCTACTGTACTCTGAATCCGAGTTACTTGAGGCTTTTGATCCATCTGCTGCTTGCCCAATTCTTCAGACAAACATTTTTGCAGACCACGGCAAACACCCTCCGCAACGGTTTCTCCTATTCCTATTCCTACTCCGACTCCGATATATTCCTGCGGTTCTGCCATACATCCCTCTACTACTTCATCAGAGGGAAGTATCGTCGTGAATGTACTGACTATTCGAGAAATATAAGTTTCAAGTCCAATAAGCCCTGCTTCCCTTCGCGCTTCCTCATGTGAGAAACCGGTAACGACCATCTCCGGCAACAATTCAGCGGGCCCCTCAGACAGTGGGTCGGCTGCCTGAATGCGGCACTGGGCCAACGGAAGCTGCTTCAAGTCTCCTTCCTCCCAAATATGGAATATCCCTGATTTCGACGATGTCAATGTACTGAAATAAGAAAACAATCCGTTCTTTTCACTGCTGACCGAATTCTGTTCAAAGAGCAGATCGAGGTTATCAATGCATCTGACTTCAGGTTGTTCTTTTACCAACGGATGAGGCATGAACGAATGCCAGTTCCCTTCCAACGTCTCCAGATCAAGCAGATATATATGATTCTTCAGGTTCGATTCCGTCACAGCCGTAACCGTTTTGAACAATTCAAATACGATCACATTTGCCAGCATTGCTCCTGCTGTGGAAGAGAAAGCCTGCAGCTGTGGATATTTGCAGAGTGCGGATTGGTGGATACGACGCAACGCTGACTCCCAACATCCCTCAAATTCTGGATAGACCAACGGACCCGCCAAACCCACTTGCTGTAAAAAGATAGCCGGCAAAAGCATCTTGCCCTCCTCCCTGCAAACCGCATGAAGGACCCGCAGTTCCTCTATATCACCCTCCTGCGACACGTACAAAATCGAATCAAACGGCTGCACAGCCTCTCGCCAACCACTCACTTCCTTTTTCACTAAGGCAAGCTCCTCAATCGCTACCTCAGAGTCCAGTTTGTGGGCATGTTCCACCAGTTCCTCCAGCCGCTGTCGATTGGTTGGCACCCCATCTGTGATCAGCATGTGAAATCTCGACAAGCCGGAATCCAGCAACGCCGCAACCAATGAGACAAAGAATGGACCAGAGCCTACAGCCAACACGTTAGCCTGCCGATAGGACTGAAAACGGTAAGCACCAGAATCTGCAAAATTATTCAAAAATTCAATTTGAGAAGCATACTTTTTAAGAACATTGTTCGTCAATTGATGCGGAAGATCTTGGCTCACATCCTGAACAAAACCGTTTTGGAATAAGCTTTCTGCGATTTCAATCACCCGGTCCCGATAATCGTCCGGCAATCCGTCTGTCAGTTGCTCCAACGTATGCTCGCCATTGAATACCGGTATCAGTTGTTCAACCCACTGATCGATATCACTGCCTTCCATACGGAACGAGCCGACGTTGTTCCGAAAATACACGCTGCCATTTGGATCAGGGAGAAAAAACGTGTCCCTTTTTACTTTCAGACGCATAGAAGGGTCCAAATTTGTCATGTCACTCCTCCTTACATGAGCCTTTATCAAATCTGTACCATCACTTGCACAGTAATCTTATGTATGGCTATTTGTCCCTCATTCCAAAACTTTAGTGAGGCAGCCTATGCCAGATAACTACTTACCTATGCAAAGGCTACCTCTTTTTCTCAGGCAGTCACAGTTTCCATTAGGAACCTGAAGTCAACGGCGACGGGAACAACGGCTGCATAGGAAAATGCAAGTGCAAAAAAAACAGCTACAAGAGCAATTGCAGGAACAATTACAAGAACAATTACAAGAACAATTACAAGAACAATTACAAGAACAATTACAGGAACAATTACAGGAACAGTTACAAGAACAATTGCAGGAGCAATTACACGAACATCTGCAAGAACAACTGCCACGCCCGCATCTTCCCTGAACCAAAATGGCATCTTTCTGTTTTTCATTGTCCCAAGGCGTTACTTCTCCACCCTTGAATTGATCAACCTTCAACTTTTTTAGTTCTTTTTTGAAATCATCCATTTTTTTCCGCCTCCAGCATTAAGTTAATGGCTTTTTTCATCCACTTAACGATAAATCAGAAAAACAACATGACGAATATACCCCGGAGATACAATAGCCGGACGGACGAAGCCGACCACTATACGAATACTCAGACGAATATACTTTAAATTTATGTAACAGCATCCGCTAATGGTTACTCAATAAATTGCCTTTTTATCATGCCTTGCCAATTTTTTTACTTTAGTTGCCTAATAAAGCCGCACTTAGCTTGAAAGAAAGAACAAAAAGATGCTATAGCAATCCTAAGAAAGATAGGCCTGAGGGTCAAAAGGGTGATCAATCGAGATCTTAATTACCCATCCGAAATGAAAATAGAAACGAACGAGAAAGAGCCCGCCATCCAAGGCGAGCTTAAGTTATTCTATCCTTTGGGAAGATAGTCTGTTCGTGCATAAATTGTTGATAAAACACTAAATGGTTCGAGATGCAATTGCTTCAAATATGTCAATCATTCCTCTTTCTGGATCATATCTGGCAAGTAAACGATCTGAAAGCGCCGTGCGCTCGAACCAGGGCTTACTATAGAAGGTTTGGATTTCACGAGGTTTCAGCGGGTCGGAGAGGTCGAACAGCGAACCTCCTTGCTTCGATCCCAAATACAAGGTTTCCTTGAATCCTCCAACTTTAGGGTTGCCGATCGTGTTGATCTCCTTCAGTTGCGGGCGAACTCTCTTTAGCATTTCCGATACTCTCGGTGTCACGGAAGAGGTGACTTGCTTGCCACTGTGCATAACCGCCATTTCCGAATCGACCCGTCCGCTGTTGGCCATGACGCTCATTAGCACTGGTGCTATTGGGGTGCTGACATCCCATCGGCGTTCCTCGTAAGGTGAAGTATGGACTAGCAGATGTCTACCACCTTCCCTCTCGAATGAAAGGTTACGTAAACCTCTGGGTGCAGAAACAGATGCTCGATGAACGTACAGAACCTGTTGTACAGCCAATTCCAGTGGCTTTTGGTTCTCATCGCTTACGCCTTCAAGCTCAAGCAACAACTCCGAAGGTGCACTCTCCCCTTCACGAATGAGGGCCAGATGCGCCACTCCAGACCACGAAGGTAGAGCGGACAGTATCCTCCTACCCTCCCTGTCAATCACCCGAATTTGATCGATCGATCGGAGGTTGTTTACCACCACCTGCCAGAGTTGAAGGAAGCGTCTGATTCGGAAGGGCGGGTCGATGAGCCACTCAATCTCCTGTCTCGGCGTGATTGGTCGCTCCCATCTATAGCAAGAGGCAATTGCCACCACCCTTTCTCTTTCCAGCTCACGAGCTTCTTGGCCTGTTATCGCTTGTGGCGGTGGAATCGTGATTGTCCGTACCCCTCTTGTGGTAATTAAGCGAACATGGCAAGGATAAGGGTTATTCACGTACTCCGGCTTGAACTTGGGTCGAATGGTAACCTCATTGTTACCAATCGTCAGCGTGAATTCATCCAGCGGATCGTCAATAATCCTCGCTGAACAGAGGGCGACTGGGGGTTGTACAGCAACTAGGATAGTGGCCTTGTTTACGATGGAGAAGCCCGAACGACATCTGCCCTCAACTGTCCATTCGAATGGGATGACATCCACGCTAATGATTCCCCCTGGAGGCAATTCGCGTTGGTTTACTACGACACCACCAAGGACGGGACCCTGGGGAACCCCTCGGATCGTCATGAGATTTAGGCGTCCGCCGAGACCAGATAGGGTAAGATTTATATTGTCATCGCATTCATAATTCTCGTCGTTTTGCTTTTTGCAGTTGCTCCCGAGATCCCTAGAAATGTCATCCTCCAATCCTTGCGTCTCAATTGTAAAGATGGCGGCAATGAGCCGAATTAGTGGACCAATCAGCGCACCAAGCAGGAATTTCGGCAAGTCGATCTTGTCACGATCGAACAAAATCGCCCCAACGCCTGGCCACAGTAAAGCAGCAGTCACCGCACATGCAACCTCTTCTACTATGTCTGACGCAGCAGCATCGATGTGATAGTGTGTCCTCAATACATTTGTCATCGGAACTGATAAAACCGCACGGATCTTGGCTTCAACGTCCATGTCAATATCGTCTATGAAAAAAGGGCAGGCATCTATCAGCTCACCTCCGAAGCTGATATCCAGAGCGGGACCTCTGGGATCCCAAGATACCGACGGCCCCCTCCTCAGCTTGAACTTCGCTACGTTAGCCAGACCCTTTCTGATCTTGTTAGTTGCTTCTTCTTGGAAAATACGTGCGTCCGCAAGCATCGCCCAGCTGCCTCCGTTTAACAGGTTCACTGGATCCTGAGTAAAGAATTCAGGTCTCAGGTCTTCGTCAGGACGGATCTCCACACGCAAAGCAACGAAATCCCCCCCGCTGTTAGTCGTAATTCCAGCATTGATGGCAGTCACCGGACGGTTCAATATTCTGGACAATGGCGACAGATCGATCTGTGTAGGAGCTAAACGATAACTGGCAAAAACAGCTTCGATTTGTGACTTGATTGCAGGGGGCAGCAAGTCACTCAACGTTCCATAGTCGATATGGTCTAACTTATACTGAAGTTGGATGGGCCCGCCTTGTCCAACCCGAGGTGACATAACCTCTACCCATACATTGAAAACTGGAAAGACAGTAAACTCTTGTAGTTGGCTTGGATTGGGCCCGTTCTGCACGAGATCAATGTTATTCACTAATCGTACGGTCAACGCTTGTTTGACTTGCAAGTAAGGGACAGTGAAAAAGGTATAATTTCGTGGAAATAAAATCCACACGATCTGGGTGGGATTCGACTGCTTCTGCACAGTGGTCACATCTGGTACATCGATGTGGTCGATGACAAACTTTGCTCCTTCAAAGTCGAACTCTTGGTCAATACAGGGCTGAATTGCCCTGATTCGGTTCCTGACAATGCGTCCGAATATCTGGGAAGAAAGCTGAAATTCAAAAAACATGATGAGTCCTCCAGTCTACCTAATGATTCTGAAGTACGTCGACCACGCCATACGCGAGGCAATATACACATAAGCTTTAGCTACATCTACGAACATACATTCCGTATAGCCTAGGCTTTTGATTATGATATTAGGCAAATGCCAATGAAGTTCTGATTGAAGTGCCCAATTTGTTTTTATCGCAAAGTACTCTACCCATTCAATTGCAAAGAAAAAAGACGCCTACAAATGTAGTGGCGTCTCGAATATATATTCCTTATTTATATAAAACAACGTTTCACCAATGACACCGGCCCATCTTTGATTAATCCGATTCCCCGAGCATAAAACTTGAAATCTATTACGCCAGGTTCCAATGGTGTAGTTTCTCTTATTTTCAGAACATTACGGAATGTCCCTTTCGGTATTTGAATGGTAGCGGTCACAGTGATTATTTCAGAACGATCCAAAGCGACACCCGTTGCCTGTTCTTGAAAGTATTTTGCGCCATTTAGCGGGATTCCTGGCATGATTAGTCCTGCTTTTGCGCCGTTTCTTCCGGCACGCCAGGACCCTTCGTGACTGACGATTTTGCCCTGTTCATTAAAAATATCGACATCTTCACCGAAGTAAAATACGCTGTTATTTGTTTTGGAAATAGCAAAGAAATTCCTAGAAATCTCAACAATTCGTCCATTTTGAAATTCTTTTTCTTCTACAATTCTTGTTTTTACCCCATTAATCATTTTGGTTTGATTTAGTACGGTGATAATTACCTTGATTTTATTTCCTTCTTCTTCTCCTTTTAATACAAGCTGATATCCTGGTTGTAGGATGAAGTAAGGGTTTGTACCAACCGACGCCAAATCATTCTTATCTATGAAAAATTGACGGGTGAAATTTATAATAGAAGCCACCTCCGATTCGTACGCGAATTACTTCAATAGTATGAAAGCAATTTGTTGAATGCCATCAGCCATACTCTTGAATCGTAATAATCGGGCGATGTGTTTTCTCTTCTTATTTTTGAAGACTGAAATGGTAAAATAAAAAAAGACACCTGATAGTGTCTTCTTTAGTTATCCCCCATCCTGCCCCTTGGATTCCACCACAAATCGCAGCATGGATAACTTGTTATTCCAAAACTGTTCGTAATAGGACAACCACTCTTGTAATTCAGCGAGCGGTTCGGGATGCAACCGAAAACGCTTTTCTCTCCCTACCTTCTGTCCACTGACCAACTCTGCCTCTGCAAGAATGTGCAGATGCTTTGCAATAGCGGTACGGCTCATCGGGAAATGGGAAGTCAGCTCGGATATAGGCAAATCTTGTTGTGATAGTAATTTCAGAATCTCTCTTCGTGTAGGATCGGCTATCGCTTGAAAAACATCATGTTTTTGTAATGCCGACATTATTCCTCAACTACTTTGCGAAGCTTGTCATTAACAAGAGACTGCCATCCAAAGTTCATGCGGTCACGAATGACAGATGCATCTTCTTTTGCTTTTGGAACCATTTCTCCCGGCTGCTTCCATCCGGCATGAACAACCGTAAACTCCGTTTGATTTCCTACTTCCTTCAATTGAAAGGTTACAATCCAACCATCTGTGTCCCACGCAAAGCTGAGACGATGAGGAGCTTCAATTTCCAATACTTTGCAAGGTGACGGTCCAAAAGGTGATTGGATATGGAATTCATGACCGACAACCGGCTGAAAATCATTCGGCATAAACCAGGATGCAATGCCTTCTGAAGAGGATACGGCTTCCCATACTTTTTGGATAGGCGCATTGAAAGTTGCCGTTTGCTTGATGTCCTGAATTGTATTCGCGTTATTTGTTTCCATGATGTATTCTCCTTCTTGCCCTTAAAGTAAAACCATTTGGTTTCGCTTTTGATTATATGAAACCTTTTGGTTTTATGTCAATCTTTAAAGTGCATAGATTTCTGTCTCCCTTTTTTCATTTGCTAATTCATTTCTGTCTGGTGCTTTTGGTGCCTCTTCTAACCATCCATGCTTAATCATGAGATTTGCTCCATCCTCCGCAAATAATTGAATCTCCGCTATGAGTCTATTGTACATTTGGCCTAAGTCTCTTCTCGGACTCATCGTGATCGCAAGACCATAATACTGAATGCTCACGCCGATTAAAGCAGTTGTAACATGCATCATCAACTTGTCAGAAAAAACACGCTGCGTTGTTTCGGTAACTTCAGAATCCCAGGTCATCGGTACAGGAAGATAACTCTCTTTTAAGGCTGAGCCAAAAATGTCACAATGCTTTTTGGCAATGTCTCTGCCTCTTAATAAAAATTGAGTGACTTCCCGGTCCTGTGAAACTTGGCTAAATCCGATCATAGTAGCAACACCTAAAGCATTTCTGATTAGGTTTGTATATAAAGGAGTGATTTCCGTAACCGTAAGTGGTCTTTTTTCGCCAAAGAATCCTGTTAAGAATCCTTGATCTTTCACAAAATCAACCTGCTTCGGTGCAGGAATATGCGGTGCCCGGATATACAACCCTTTTGACAGTAAAGCATCCTTGATCCTCTCATACAACTCGATATCCCGGATTATGCAATCTGCAAAAAAGGTTGAAACGTCTTTCCTCGTTGCAACCGATAAATTGATACTTTGCGCATGCAGGCCTACTTTAAGCAAATGATGTAAAAAGTTTAAAACGTAAGTATCTGAGAACAGTTTGGGTGCATGCAAATCTACATCTTTTTCGATTGTAAATCCATGTGGAACAGGAATTCCTTCCCCTTTAAAAAATTCTGCGAACTTTTGAAGATGAAGTTGACATATTTGTACACTCGACTCTAATAGTGATTTTATCTCCCTGTCTTCCACTTTGTTCAAAAAGTAAGTGAGTATCGGAAAAGCAGCACTGTCATTCATATACATAGACCAAAGCTGTGAGATTTCTGCTGATGTTAATTTGATCTGCTTATTTTCCTGCATGGTTGCACCTCCAAAAATAAAACACTTATGGTAGTTTCTCCAAACGTTTTTAGAAATATTGAAAAAGAGTTATGGCTTGCTCTTCTTCCAGGGAGGATCGATCAGCTTGTGTAACTTTTGATTGATTTTGTAACAGATAAGCGGAACAAGAAATGAGAGGATGGCGATAAATAAAATAAGCTTCGACGGCAAAAATCCCGAGATCGTTTTCCACATACTATCACCCGCTTCGCAAACGTTCTGATTTATTGATGATACCGCCAGTCTGCCTAAGCTTTACCTTTGCTTCAACTCGTATTTTACATTTTGTGAAATAGTTTCTTCCCTGATCCCAATCATTTTTGATCGTTTTCCAGAGTTTGTAATGATGCTGATATACGTACTTACCCAGACCAAGAAAATCTATTTTGAACTCTTTTTGAGACTTACGAATGGCATCATTTGCCAACCGCTCTATTTCTTCTGCAATCTTCTTTTCCAATTTCGAGCTGACATCCTCACGAAGAAAATCGATACGTTCGAATGACTCTACAAGATTTCCCTCTGCATCGATGGAAATAACAATCTCCATTTGATTGATGTCTTTCACATTTGCTTTGATCTTTTGTTTTGATTCCTGAATCTCAAAAATAACCAGGTTATCATATACACCAACCTTTAATAACCCTCCAGTGATATTGCCACGAATAAAATTCAGCCCCTCTGTCTCCTCCTCTCCGAGAAAACCGACCATTCGATGATCTGACCCATTAAAAACAGCTCCACCAGCCACTTTGACTTCCTTGGTGTCAGCAATAATTCTCGGAATAACAAAACTCTCCCCACTCAGAAGATATTCATGCACATCGCCGACTCTCGTCTCCTTCAACATTCTGGCACTTTTTTTTGAATTTCGTACAATTGAATCAATGTACATAACGGGCAACTTTTCATTCTTTGGGTTGATTTCAATTGTACTTCTCGCATTACCCTTGGATATCAACACTTTTGTGCTGCGCCGCATTTCCTGATCACGAATGAAAAAATCAAGAGTGTCACCGAATGCATATTTTTTGCGAGCAACATCCTCAGAGATTACAAGAACCTTAAGATGTTGAAAAAACGGAGAGCGACTCGTTCTCGTTGCGAGTTCCCGAGTAACCTCAAACATGGTTCCACCTTCCGACGTAATATTCAAAAATGCCTGATCGGTTTTATTTGCAGTATTTTGCGTTAATGCTCCTGGAATAACAAATTGCTGCGTCACTACAAACCGATGCTTGCCGTGTGGTTTGTCAGGAGCTTCTCTCTTCGCCTTTTCTTTCAATTCTTTTGATTTGGGAAGATCAATCGCAACACCAATAACGAACCCTCGCTCATCAATTTCCACCTGATCCCAGCATCCTGTTGCAACCAACGTCAAAGAGACAATTAAAAGGACTAACAGAAATTTACGCATTTGCCTTTACCCCGCGAAGTATTGCTATTACTAAGAGAATCATTGGCATTAGTAGACCAATTACCACACCTGAGATGCTGATGATTTCGCCAAAGGAAGATAATTGGTTAAAGTTTTGTGGCAGCATGGACAAAACATAAGAAATGAATGCCAAAACAGAAATGAGGGTGATTTTCTTGCACTGTGGAAGTATGGAGCGAATCAACATGACAGACAAGTCGTACGCCATCGATGATGTATTGAAGATCGTCATGATCCAGACAGTAAAGAAGATGGAATCCACCCGCTCTAAAAAAGCTCCAGGCAATTCCACTTCTTTGGCTAATTCAATTGTGGGGAAGACTAAATTTTTCGTTCCAAAAGATGAAAATACCCCAACCGTGAACAAATAAATAATCGTATATAAGAGAATTGGTATTGATAATCCAATCATTGCTGCTTTCGGTGCATCTTGTGGTCGCTTCATAAGTGCTGTATAAAACAAAACGATTTCAAATCCCAGAAAAGAAAAAACGGAATCCTTTATTCCAGACAAAATCGGCTTTACTCCTGTAATGAACATCGGTTGCAAGTTTTCCTTCTCTATTAATTGAATCGTAAATATCAAAACAAAAATGACAATCAAAAGAACGATTGGGAAGAATAACACGTTTAGCCGTATGATCCCGATACTTGGTCCTGATACTGCATAAATCAAGACAAGTAAAAATACGAAAGTAATCACTTCAACGGGTGTGATATCAAACAAATACTGCTTCGCTATAATTCCAACGGAGCGTATCTCATAGGAAACAAACAATAAGAGATAGGCGCTCATCAAGAAAGTAAGGACATACGATACCGGTTTGGAAACAATCTTACTTGTATACTCGAAAAACGTCATTCGGGGAAATCGTGCCGCTAATTTTGCCAACAGCCAGGCAAAAATCAGTGCAATCACCCCCCCTGTTAAAATGGATATCCAGCCATCAGAAGATTCTATATCTGTGGCAATTGTCCGTGGTAGAGTTAGGATACCAACACCGATTACCATCGAGGAAATACTGATATAAAGTTCTTTTTTGCTAATAATTGCGTCAGCATATTCAAATCTTTTCATCGTTTACCCCTTTTCTATCCGTTTTTCATCTAATGGCTGCATCATTTTCGGTCGTTTGGAAAGCAACGTAATGGGTGCTCGTACAACGAGATCTTTCCAATCCTGTAATAGTCCCGGAGCAAAAGGTGTCGTATAGGGAATTCCGAAACTATGAAGATTAACCAGATGAATGTTAATCATGATATAAAACAGTACGATCCCAAACAGTCCGAACATGGCTGCTGCAAACATCACTCCAAAACGGATGATTCGAAGGGAAATAGCGAAATTATAGGAAGGCAGTGTAAATGTTGCAATTGCAGTAACGGAAACAATGATAACCATGACAGGACTGACAATACCTGCAGAAACAGCAGCCTCGCCGATGACCAAACCTCCGACGATACTGACGGTTTGTCCGATCGGCTTAGGCAACCGTATACCTGCCTCTTGCAACAACTCCATTGTACCGATCATCATGATCGATTCCACGAACGCAGGGAAAGGTACCCCTTCTCTTGCACCGGCAATGGAAAAAGCTAAATCGGAAGGGATCATTCCTGGATGATAAGAAGCGAGTGCTATATATAAAGCGGGAAGAAAAACGGCTATTGCAGCAGAAATATAACGTAAAATTCGTGCAAGAGTACCCATATACCAACGAAGATAAAAGTCCTCCGGTGAATGAAACATCATACCTAACGTAACTGGTGCAATGAGCACGAATGGAGTCCCATCGAGAAAAATGGCAACTCTTCCCTGAACCAATGACGAGGCAACCCGATCTGGTCTCTCGGTATTCTGGATTTGAGGAAACGGGGATAACGTGCTGTCTTCAATCCATTGTTCTACATATCCGGATTCTTCCACCTCATCAATATCAATGGTCGCTACTCGTCTTTTTACTTCCTCAACCAGTGCAGGATGAACGACTCCTTCTATGTAGGCAATGATCAGTTCTTTCTTGGCCCGTCGTCCTACAGTGAAAGAATCAAAGCGAAGATGAGTATCTCGGATCCGTCTGCGAATGAGAACCGTATTGACACGGATATTTTCCACAAAGCCATCCCGAGGGCCACGAACAAGACCTTCTGACAGTGGCTCCTCGACATTACGAGTTGGAAACTTCTGAACTCCCATGAGCAAAGCCTGATCAGATTGGTCGAGAAGAAGCAGCGTGTCTCCGGACAAGAGAGCAAACAAGAGTTCTTCCATGTACATGGTCTGCTTTACTTCACAGATGGAGAGAACTTCATTTTTAATTTGGGTCAGAATAACGCTAGCGTCTGGCTTTTCTTCCCTATCGACTTCGAAATGTTTCATCTCAATATTTTTCAATACCATCTCATTGATCGTTTGTTTATCTACCAAGCCATCGATACAAACCACAGCACATGACAGACTACCATTTAACAAAATTTCCCTGATAATTAAGTCACGGGGCGAACCGAGAATGGTTTTGATTTGATTGATATTTTGCTGGAGATCAAGAGACAGTGGAGTTTCCGAGGAAGATTTAGATTTCTTCTTTTTCTGAAAGAATAGACGAACCAAGTCAAGAACCCCCTCAGAAATGATCCTTGCTATTATTTACTAATCTCCATGATCGTACTCAATAAAATTTACCAATCGAACAAACTCATACCAAAAAAAGCCTCTTTTCAGAGGCTTTCCGAAATCCATTCATATCCTTGCTCTATCATCTTTTTGCAGGAAAGGAAAGTGCACACAAAAACAGGTACCTTTGCCTTCGCTACTGCTTACCTCGATACTGCCTTTTGACCGATTGATAATCTCCTTTACAATCGCCAGACCTAGTCCACTGCCCGGTCGCTTGTTGCGTGATTTGTCTCCTTTATAGAACCGGTCGAATATTTGCGGCAAATCGTTCGAAGAAATACCGATTCCTGTGTCTTTCACAGTTACAGTGATTGCCTTGTCAACCTCAATCCCGATAAAAAGAGAGCCATTAGCGTCAGTAAACTTAATACTGTTGGTGACCAAATTGATCCACACCTGGTTGACAAGGTGAGGGTCTGCAAATAGATAGGTTTCAGGAAGATCCAATTCGATCTTCAAGTTCTTTTCTCTCCACTGGGGCTCAAGAATCACCAATACTTGTCGAATTTGTTCATCCAACCGATAACGAACGGGCTCATACAAATTTGTCTCTTTTTCCAGAGAAGCCAGAGTCAGCAATTGCTTGCTCAGTGATGAAAGTCTCCTGCTCTCCTGTTCGATAATGGCAAGGTACGCTTCCCTCTCTTCGTCCGTCACGCCACCTGATCGGATTGCTTGCGAGAACCCTTGAATGGATGTAAGCGGTGATTGAATTTCATGCGAAACATTGGAGACAAACTCTTGCCTCATCTCTTCCAGTTGTTTTAGCGATTCCGTCATCTGAGTGAAGTAGTTTGCCAGATTGCCCAGTTCATCTCGCCGTGAAATATCCAGTTTAATATCGTAATTCCCCTCAGCCAGTTTTTTCGTCGCTTTTGTCAAGCTTTTTATAGGTTTGACAATATATCTTGTAAAAACAAGAATTAAAATGATACTGAGAAAAAAGGTCGTATAAAATAAAAGGGTAAATATAATATGCACTTCTCCAAACTGTTGCTCAATATTTGGTCTGACGAAGAGAGCGTAGGTTTGCCCTTGCGCTTGAATGGGCAAGCCGATACTGTTTTTTAACGTATTCTCAAAAAAACCGGTAACGAACAATCCATGTTTTTCTTCGGTAATTCCTCGGTACACATGGCCAGAAAGCACCCTCTTGATAATCTCTGGACTAATTACATCCTCTCGAAAAGGGCCGCCAAATGATGTGGCATGGCCCTCTCGATCCACAAGATAGAGTTGAAAATTCATATTTCCTATCTGTGTTAAATACATGTGCAAATCAGTGGCAGGATTCTTTTCATACATTTGGACGATTTCATTGCCAATCCGGGCAATCTTTTTTTCATTATATTCCTTCAAGTTTTGCTGGTAGTACCAATTGGACAAGAGAAAGCTGAACACTCCGCTGACAAACACAATGGAAATGAGGGCAAGAACCATACGCACATATAAGGACTTCATGAACCACTTACCTCCAGTTTATAGCCCAATCCCCGTACAGTGGTAATCACAAAATCATCCGATTTATCCGCAAATCTCTCACGAAGTCGCTTGATATGAACATCAATAGTACGACTGTCCCCTTCGAAATCCATCCCCCAAATTTGTTCTAGAAGCTGATCTCTCGTAAACAACCGATCAGGAAAGCTCGCCAGATGTGATAACAACTCAAATTCTTTTAAAGGCAAGTGAATGATTTCATCTCCAACTTTAACTACATAGCTGTTTCGGTCAATTACCGTTTGATTAAAAGTGATAACCTGCTTGCTTACCATCTGATATCTTCTGAGAAGCGCCTTGATGCGAAACAACAATTCAGATGGTTCAAATGGTTTGGTTACATAATCATCTGTCCCTGACAAGAAACCCTTTTCCTTATCCCTTACTTCTCCTTTGGCAGTGAGCAAAATAACAGGAATATCATAATGTGCCCGAATCTCGCCACAGATGTCCAATCCTGTTTTGCCTGGCATCATCACATCAATTACTGCAAGATGAATTTGCTCACTCTCCAGAATAGCCAGAGCCTGGTCTCCATCGGTGGCAGATAACACATGATACCCCTCTTTACTCAAATAGAATCGCAGAAGCTCAAGAATATGTGAATCGTCATCGGCGATCAGTATACTAACCTTCACCATAATCCCCCTTGCTTTCCTGTACCTCAGGTAAATCTCAAGCAAACGATGAAAACAATGGAAGAAATGAGCAATATAAAAGCAATGGCAATCTTTGAGAAGGTATTCAACAGTTGTTTCAACTTACATTCTCTTTCACTATCACTTGTTTTGCTCAGGATTCTCATCATCCATGTTATCAGGATGACAAATAGTAAAGCAATCAGCCCGCCTCCGTCTTCCATCAGCTTTAACCAAAGTGGCTTACTGTTACCAATCATCCCCATTGATACGAGCATTCCGATACCTGAAAGGAGAACGGCAAGAGCTGCTCCTTGCATAACTCTCATGATTCCTCCTGTAAATACTACTGTGCCTAGTTGTTGCAAAACCCCTGACTGGTTTGCACTTCGGATAAAGACGACGAGAACTACTAGTGCACCCAACCAAACAGATAAACTAATGACATGCGTAAACAACAATCCTGCGTACATAAAATAGGTTCCCCTTTCTGTGAAAAAAACATCTCGATGTATAACCGTTTTGCTATTGGTTGATCTTCACACTGGCCTGATCAAAAAGATCAGAATGCCCACGTACTACAATTTGTTCTCCAGCAGCAACTCCATCTCTGATGAGAACTTCTGAAGTGTTGCCTTCAAGCACCTCAACTTCCCGTTTATAAGCCGTTGTCCCTTTAACCACATAGACACAAGATTTGCCATCTTCATCGACGATTGATTCAATTGGCAGGAGCACACCCCTTGTACCTTTTCGACCATTTCCTTTTATATCCGCCCTCATTCCCAAACGAAGTGAATGATCAGGATTAGCAAGACGTATTTCAATCGGAAACAGTTTTGTCTCTGGAGAGGCTGAAAATCCAGCGAATAGAACAACCCCCTCCGTTTTTCTTTGCAAAGTTGGTATATAAACCTCTATTTTTTCCCCTTCCATAAATTGCGGAAGGTCTTTTTCAGGAACCTGTGCATTGACAATCACAGAATCCAGATCAATAATTTCTGCAATTGAGGTCTGCAAGTTTACTGTGTCTCCTACAACCACAGACAGTTGATTAATCACTCCGTCAATGGGTGCAGGGATTTTTGTATTTTGTAGAGCGTTTTCTGCCTTTTCGAGTGCGATCATTGCCTCAGAAACACCGCTGGAGGTGATCGTAATACCTGATTCATCCTTTGCATCAGAAATGGTTGCTGCTCGAAATGCACTTTGGGCACGCAACCAGTCAGCCTCAGCGGTATCAAGCTGTGCTGCTGGCAAAGCTCCTTCCTGAACCAGTTTTTTGATCCGTTCATAACTCTTTCTCGCACTTTCTAACGACTGATTCGCAAGTGTGGAAGAAGAGATGCCGGTATCAACTGTTTGGGGTGATCTGGCTTGTGCCAGTCGTGCTTTTGCTTCATCTAGCTTGCTTTGCGCTTGCCGTAACGCCAGCTTTTGCTCGCTATTATCTATCTCTCCGATGATTTCTCCTCTTTTTACAGACTCACCCTTCTTTTTGTACAGTTTCACAATGGTCCCTCCTACCTGGGGAAAGACCTTTCCTGTTGATTCGGCTGAAATTTCGCCGATCAGTGTCTGGTTGTCTGCGAGAATGCCTTCTTTGGCTTCCATGACACTGACAGAAACGGGTTGTGATAATGTGTTTATTTCTTCAATAGAGGTATCTTGGGAAGAGCATCCATATAAACCAAAGCACAAAAATAAGCAGAAGAAAGATTTAATCAGTTTTTTCTTCATATCTCATAGCCCCCTGACATGGTTTGAAAAGCAGCATGTTCCCGGGTGCGAAATGATTTGTTCAAGCGATAGAGCCATTCATAACCAACCGGAACAACAATCAGAGTCAGCAAAGTAGACGTGAGCAATCCACCAATGACAACAGTGGAAAGTCCTTTGGAAAGCAAGCTGCCTTCTGAAAAACCAAGTGCTAGCGGAAGCATGGCTGCAATCGTTGCGATAGCTGTCATGATGATTGGCCGAAGGCGTGAACTGCTCGCTTCCAGAAGTGCTTCACGGACAGGTTTACCACTCGCAAGAAGTTGCTGAACACGATCAACTAAAACAATAGCATTGGTTACTACAATCCCGATTAACATCAGAAAACCAATCAATACGGTCATATCCAGTGTTCCGTTTACCAACCACAAGCCCGTCACCCCACCTACTGAAGCAAGTGGGAGAGAAAGCAGAATGGCAAGAGGTGAAATCAGGTTTCCAAAGGAAATAATCATAACCAAGAAGACCAGCAGAACGGCCGCACCCATTGCAGCAAACATCCCTATAAATCCTTGCTGTATATCTTCCTGCAATCCTTCCGAATGAATGGTGACCCCTGCTGGAAGCTTCAATTGCTGCAGTTCTTTGGTCTGTTTCTGAGAGACACCGCCTTTGTCAGCATCAAGAATATCGGCAGTAATCTGAATAAATGGTTTTCCGTCTTTCCGCAATAATTGTGATGGCTGTTCCCCTTTTTTTAGAGATACAATCTCATCCAATAAAACGGCTTGCCCTGCTGGTGTATGAATCCAAAGCTTTGGTACTTGTTCCAGTGCAATTGATTCTCCTGAACCAAACACAAGATCAAACTCCTTATCATTTAACCAAATGCTTGTCAATTTGGTGCTGCCAAGACTTGCTGTCACTTCTTTTGCTACCTGATCGGGTGACAATCCCCATTGCGCTGCACGATCCCGATCAACCTTTATCGTCAATTGTTCTTTTGTATCTGCGGTATTCTCCTTGACGTTTGCAAAGCGTCGATTTTTCTCCAATGCTTCCTTTACCATTTCTGCAGCTTTTTTTAATTCCGTGTGAGTTGCTCCATACAATTCGATCTGGTAGCCTCCCTGGCCGCCAGATGCAGGTTTTCTGATGGTAAGTAGGGTATCTGGAGAGAGTAAGGGCTCTACCTGTTTTCTAATACGAACCATTATGTTGTTTTCATCTGAACCCGCCTTCAATTTGACAGTAAGGTTTGCTATGTGTGACTGTTTGGCTTCCCCTGCATTTGCGCCGATTCTGCTTTGGACATAGAGCACTTCATGTTCACGCTGAATGATTTCTTCTATTGTTTTTACTTTGGCACTTGTTGTTTCCAATGAGGTATTGATTGGCAAGGTCACATTTATATACAGCAGATCAGTACGAAGTTCAGGTAAAAAACCACTTGGCATTCTGACAGCCAAGCTGATACTTCCGATAAATAGCACGATGGTGACAATTGCGATGATTCTCTTGTGTCCTAATGACCAGGTGATTAGCTTTGTATAAATAGCTGAAAGGCGACTTTCTCTTTGTGTGTTCTCTCGATCTTGCAATAAGGTAACACTTGCTAGCATGGGCACCACTGTAACTGCAACTATCAAGGAAGCCAACAAAGAACAGACGACAGAAGCTGCAAAAGGCTTAAAAAAATCACCCAATATCCCACTGACAAATGCAATAGGCAAGAAGACTGCGACAGTGGTTAGCGTAGAGGAAGTGATTGCTCCTGAAACTTCCTTGACAGCTTGTTGGATAGCCTTCTTGTTTCTTTGTGATTTCTGAACATGCCGGTTGATGCTTTCGATGACCACAATATTGTCATCTACGACCCTTCCGATAGCTACCGTCATTCCAAATAAACTCATCAAGTTGATACTGATTCCGTAATAATTCATAACCGTGAGACTGACAAGCATGGAGAGAGGTATGGAAACCAACACAATCAACGTGGACTTCACATGTCGCAAGAAGAAAAACAGTGCCATTCCAGACAAAACAATGCCTATTATTCCTTCTTGTACCATGCCTCCTATCGATTCTTTTACGAAATCAGAACGGTCAGAGACAATTTCAAATTGCAGATCGGGATAATGTTTACGGAAATCATCCAGTTTTTGATGAATCTGCTTACTAATTTCGACGATATTTCCTTCTGCGGCTTTGGAAATTTCCAAAGCAACTGCCGATTTCTGATTCAATCTGCTGATTGATGAGCGGTTCGTACTCCAGGCAATTTCGGCAACATCTTGAAGTTGAATATATCCTTGAATATGGTTTCCTTTGTCTAACAAAGGAATTTTGGTCATCTTGATTTGTTCCAGATTCTTAAACTCATTATCAATGCGAACGAGCATGTCATTGTCCTTTGAGGAAACACTTCCCACAGAAGCAGCAACATGTTGGCCGACAATCACCTGTTTCAACTCGGATGGTGTCAGCTTGTAATGCAGAAGTTCTTCTGCTCTCGGTTTTATACGAACTATTTTTTCTTCCGAACCAATAATTTCAATTGATTCTACACCATTAATCCTCCTTAACTCATCCAGAACGATATCATTTACGATTTGGTTAAACTTTTCATTGGAGCGTATCTTGTCCTTGTTACTTATCGCCAGAAAATACATCGGTTCACTGCCAATTGTCCGTGCCTTCACTTCGGGGCGACTCGCTGTTAGCGGTAAATTGACACGAGCAACCACTGTTTCCAATTCATCCTGGATCAAATTCATATTGACGTTTGGTTCAAGTGAAACAGTCAGTTGTGAGTAATTCTCCTGCGAATGGGAAACAAATGATTTCACACCACTTACTGACTGGACAGCTTTTTCCAAAGGTTTGGTCACATTCTCCAGAACATCATTTGCTGATGCATTTTGATAAGACGCGGAAATGGTCAGAATCCCCAATTTGACCTGAGGTTCACTTTCAATATTGATCACCGTTAACGAATAGAATCCACCGAGTGTGATTAGTAAAGAGACGATGATTACTGCTGCAGGATTTTTTATTGAAAAATTAGTTAACCACTGCACTAGAACTTCTCCCTCCCCAGTGCCAGAAATTTATCACACACTGCATCAATCATCTTGCTGCTCTATAGTAAACCCTCAATATGAACGGACGATGAACAACAAATGACAACATCCATGAAAACAATAAAAAATCACCAGCATGAAAGCGGCTGGTGATTCTCGTAAAAATAAAAAAAGAACTGCTCTAGAAGAGCAGTTCGTTCTTTGCAGTTGATTACAATTTTACAACGTTCTCAGCTTGAGGACCACGGTTGCCTTGAACAACGTTGAATTGAACGCGTTGTCCTTCGTCAAGAGATTTGAAACCTTCGCCTTGGATTGCGCTGAAGTGTACGAATACATCGTCTCCACCTTCAACAGAGATGAATCCAAAACCTTTTTCTGCATTAAACCATTTAACTGTTCCTGTTTGCATGTACGTAAACCTCCAAAAATTTATTAATATGCTGATCACATTTACATCGTAAATAGAAAATTAACATATTATAAAGAACATCAAATCGAGCTGATAATCTTTATAATACGTCAATTATTTTCCCGATAAACACTATATTTAATTGATTTACGATAATCTCTGCCCATTTAGAATACAACAATACAGATGATATGTCAAACAGAAATTACCATCTTGATGTGCTGTCACTTTTTGTTGATATATCAAGGTTTTGAAGGATTTTTGGATGTTGAAAACTGAGGTAATAACTGGTAATATAAACGTTCAATTTTACTCTATCTCGCTATCAGTTTTGATTATCCTATGATTGATCAACTAGTTATTTCCTGTAAATGACGATTCGGTTACCATTTCGCTCTAGTTTTTTTCTGAATTATCACAAAACAAAGTAATATAAAGTTATCCGCTTTGCGATAAATACTGTTATATAATGGCAATAAACATTTTTTGTAAGGAGCAACCCAGATGAAAGAAGAATTATTTGAACTCTTGTTATCGGAAACAAACAGAAGTTTCGAAGGTTGGGACTTTTCGTACATAACTGATACGGGCAGAATGCAGAGTGAACCGTTGTCCTGGTGCTACACAAGTGAAATTCTTGGCGATCTCAGGAAAACCACTTCACTCCTGGACATGGGAACAGGCGGTGGTGAGTATCTGGCCAAATTAATCCCACTTCCAGCACTAACTTGTGCTACTGAAGGGTATGCCCCCAATGTTCCGATTGCGAAAAATCGACTTGAACCGCTTCACGTTCAGGTTTATGAAGTAATTGACGACGAACACCTCCCTCTACCTTCGAGTCATTTTGAAATGATTATTAACAAACACGAATCATTCTCGCCATCCGAAGTGAATCGTATTTTGCAACCTCAAGGGGTCTTCTATACCCAGCAGGTTGGTGGTCTCGATATGATCCAGCTAAATGACGCCTTGGGGGCAAATGCGGAACACATGTACAGTACGTGGAATCTTGCGTCAGCCTGTGCTCAATTGGAAGAGGCTGGCTTCGTTATTGAGCGCTCTGCAGAAGCTTTCCCTTATGCCCGTTTCTATGATGTCGGTGCGATCATTTACTACCTCAAAGCCATCCTGTGGCAAATACCTGACTTTACCGTAGAAAAGTACAGGGATCCATTGGAGAAATTTCATCAAACGATTCAGGAAAACGGATATATTCAGTTTCAGTCCCATCGTTTTTTCCTTCAAGCACGAAAAAAGTAATAATCCATGAAAGAATGCAAGAAAACAGGAGGCTTGATTAATGACCGAACGCAAATCTTACATCATTGCTCCACTGCCTGGATATGAGCCCGAAATTGGTCGTTGGTTATGGGGTCTGGAGGATGTCCGCCGCACGATCAAAACCAGGTTACAAGGAGTAAGCCAACAAATCATCGACATGAAAGTGGATGGACTAGATTCAATTGGTACCCTTTTATATCACATTGCCCTAATTGAAGCTGATTGGTTTTATGTAGAAGTGCTTGAAACCGAATTTCCGCCTGAGATTCTCAAGCTTCTCCCCTTCGATTGCCGCAATGCAGATGAATCATTGGTCTATGTGGAAGGCGAAAGCCTGGAACAGCATTGGCATCGCCTTGATACCGTTCGGAACATTTTGCTTGCTCATTTTCAGCAAATGGACATCACAGATTGGCGTAAGCCTCGGGTGCTTCCCCAGTACGATGTGACTCCAGAATGGGTCATCTATCATCTGATTGAGCATGAGGCTCATCATCGAGGTCATATTTTTCAACTGCTTCATCAGTTGGGACATAAATAAATGCAAATGTACGGCAAAGCACACGAAAAGGACTGCGGGTACAGTCCTTTTCTTTTGTATTTCTGCTAAACGCTTTTAACTGCTTTTACTTCATACGTACTGTGTTGGGAACTGATCACAAACTCCGGCTTTGGCACTCCCCGGCTTCTGCGATGACCTTCGAGATGAGGCTCGCTTTTTTCCCAGTTCTTCCATGCTTCTTCTGACTCCCAGCGAACCAGAATGATTACCTCTTCATCTCCGCGCTTGACTTGCTTGACGAGAATGCTTAAATCAATGAATCCTTCCGCCTTTTCGATGTCGCCTTCTGCACTGAATCGGCTGACGATCTTTTCTGAGTTGCCTTCCTTTACCAAAATGGTCTTGGTTTCAATGAACATGCAGACTCATCCTTTCACAACCCTATTTCAAACCTGCTTCCACTTCTTTCACCATTTCAGCAACAGAGATCAAGCCGCCACCAGACAAATACCAGTAGTTCGGATCAAGATAGACAATCGCTCCATTGGCGTATGCTTTCGTCTTTTTCACCAGTTCATTTTCAACCAACTGTTTGGCCGAAGGAGTTCCGCCAGATACTGCTGCTCCCCTGTCAATGACAAACAGATAGTCCGGGTTCTTTTCTGCAATATATTCAAATGAAATGCTTTGTCCATGTGTAGACACTTCTATCTTGTCATCTACCGGTGTAAACCCAAATACGTCATGGATGAGACCAAAACGTGAGCCTGGCCCATAAGCACTGATATTTCCGTCGTTAGCCAAGATAATCAAAGCATTTTTCTTGGTTGCTGCTGCTTTCTCATGTAGTTTTTTGATGGAATCGTTCACTTTCGCCAACTCTTCATTTACTACTGATTGTTTGTCAAAAATTTTCGCCAGTGTGTTCACATTTTCTGTGTAGGACTCTATGTATTTGGTTGTGTCCAGACCCATGAAGATGGTTGGACCAATCTTGCTTAATTCTTCATACGCTTTTTGTTGTCTGGCAGAAATTAAGATCAGGTCCGGCTGTACACTGCTGATTTTCTCAAAATCAGGTTCGACTACGCTGCCGACATTCACATACTTGGAATCTTTATACTTTTCCAGATAGGACGGAAGCGTTGCTTGCGGAACAGCCGTCACTTCCACGCCCATTTCATCAAGCGTATCCAACACCCCGTAATCAAAAACCACCACTTTTTGTGGGTTTTTCTTAACCTTGGCCTCCCCCAGTTTATGCTTAATAGTTAGTTCTGTCTCGGCAGGAGCAGGCGTGGAAGTTGCAGGAGCTGCTGCTGGTTCATTCGTCGCTGCCGGTTGTGAACTATTGTTTGCTGCATTCCCTCCACCGCAAGCTACTGAAATCATAGCTAAGAGAATGAGCGCAAATACGAACGTAAATCTGTTTCTCATTTGATTCACCTCTACCCTTTATTTATGTACATTTATTTAAACCGATGGAATACCATCGAGCTTAAACCTAGCTGTAATACACACATATTTTGTTGTCATTGATATCTTCAATTTGAAAGTCCATCTCATAGACATCCCGTAGCGTCGGCGAATGAATGATTTCATTGGTCGTACCTTCCTTGACCACTTTTCCGTCCTTCAGCGCCACGATCGTATCCGAGTAACAGGAAGCAAAATTGATGTCATGGATGACAAGCATGATCGTTTTTCCCAGCTCATCGACCAGCCTTCTCAGCACTTTCATGATCTGGACAGAATGCTTCATATCCAAATTGTTCAGTGGCTCATCCAGCAAGATGTACTCGGTATTTTGAGCAAGAACCATTGCAATAAAGGCTCGCTGCTTTTGCCCACCACTTAACTGATCGATAAATTTGTCCTGAATCTCTTGCAATTCCATAAATTGAATGGACTCCTTGATATACTTCTTATCTTCATCAGTCAGTTTTCCTTGTGAGTAAGGAAAACGCCCAAAGCTCACCAAATCCTTGATCGTCAAGCGAATATTGAGATGGTTGGACTGTTTCAGAATGGAGATTTTCTTTGCAAGCTCATTACTTTTCCATTCGCTTATCTCTTTACCCTCAATGAGAATTTCTCCGCTATCCTTCTGGATCAATCGGCTAATCATGGACAGGAGCGTGCTTTTTCCTGCACCATTCGGACCAATAAATGAAGTGATTTTTCCTTTGTCAATTTGTAATGTGACCTGATCGACAACGTGTATATTTCCGTATCGTTTTGACACATTTCTCACTTCGATCATGGCTTTCGCTCCCTTACAAGAAGATAAATAAAATAGACACCGCCAATGAAATTGATAATGACGCTGATAGTTGTGGTGAAGGAAAAAACCCTCTCTACCAGATACTGCCCACCGACCAATGCAACGATCGCCAGAAAGATGGAGCCAGTTATGAGGTATTTGTGCTGGTAGGATTTCAGGAATTCATAAGCCACATTCACCACAAGCAGTCCGAGAAACGTAATCGGGCCAACTAATGCAGTCGAGATCGAAGTGAGAATGGCAACGATAATGAGCAACCGTTTTACTACGTAGTCATAATCAATCCCCAAATTGATCGATTGCTCTCTGCCAAGCGAAAGGACATCCAGATACTTGTAAAATTGGATGAAATACAGAAATACAAGCAGCAATCCAATGAAGGATGTCAACAGCAGGTCAGAATTAATATTGTTAAAGCTCGCAAACATGCGGTCCGAAACGACGAGAAACTCATTTGGGTCAATCAACACCTGCATGAATGTCGTTGCGCTTTGGAATAAAGTCCCAAAGATAACTCCAATCAGCAGCAGCAGGTAAAGACTTTTTTCCTCCCGAAACAGCATCCGATACAAAATCGCGGAAAACAGTACCATCATCCCGACAGAAAGCAGGAAATTCAGATTGGCATTGGTTACTGTCAAGCTCATCGAACCAAAAGTAAAGATGACAAACGTTTGAACCAACATATAGAGCGAATCAAGACCAAGAATACTAGGTGTTAATATTCGATTGTTGGTTATTGTTTGAAAAATTGCTGTAGAAAAAGCGATTGATATGCCTGTCAGTATCATCGCCAGGATTTTCACAACCCTGCGAGGGAAAACATATCCCCAATTGCTACCCACATTCACAAAAAGAAACAGAATAACAAGGATCGCTGCAAGTATTGCAAGAATTCCAATCTTACCTTTCGGATTCATAGGCCCTTCCCCTCATAAGCATATAAAGAAAGATTCCGCTGCCGAGTACTCCAACCGTGAGACCAATCGGAATCTCATACGGGTAAATAATGAGACGCCCGAGAATGTCACATGCCAAAACGAAAATTGACCCTAGTAATGCTGTTTGAGAAAGGCTTTTCTTCAGGTTGTCGCCTTGATAAAGCGTAACTATGTTTGGGATGATCAATCCCAGGAAGGGTATAATCCCCACCGTAAGCATCACTACAGACGAGATGAGAGCTACTAAGATCATTCCCAAGTTGACAACCGCCTGGTAGTTAAGACCCAGGTTTTTGGAGAATTCCTCACCCATTCCCGCAACGGTAAAACGATTGGCATACAGATAGGCGATGATGACAAGCGGAATGCTTATGTAAATCAGCTCATAACGCCCTTTCATGATGGCTGAGAAATCCCCCTGCAACCAGGAAGAGATGCTCTGAATCAGATTGTGCTTATAAGCAAAAAAAGTGGTAACAGACGCTATCACACTTCCAAACATCAATCCAACGAGTGGAATAAATACGGCATCCTTGTACTTGATCTTTTCGAGTATTCTCATAAACAACAATGTTCCCGCAAGTGCAAATACGAATGCTACACCCATTTTCTCCAACGGGCTGGCAGCAGGTATCAGCATCATCGCAACCAGAATTCCCAACCTGGCAGAATCATCCGTTCCGGCAGTCGTTGGTGAAACAAATTTATTTCTACTTAGTTGTTGCATGATCAAGCCACTAATACTGAGGCTGATCCCAGCAGCAATAATACTGATTAATCGGGGAAATCTGCTTATGAAAAGTGTCTCTACCTGGTCTTCAGTCAAATGAAAAATGTCAGTAAGCGCAATATTCTTTACGCCGACAAAGAGTGAAGTTACCGATAAGAGAACGAGCAGGGGCAAAAGGTATCTCTTCTTCATAACCATTCCTTTTCTGCTTCCTTACTGAGAGGTAGGGAAAGCTATTCGATAATGATAATCATTTTCACTAATAACTACTATGATGATATTCATTCTCACTTATTTCGTCAAGACAAAATCAGTTTTAATTCTGCTTGAATAAAAAACTTTTTTCTGATAAAACAAAAACCCTCACACGATTACTCGCATGAGAGTTCCATTTCGTTTGTTTATGAACTTGCGGCTTTTGCTTTCTTTTTCATCGGTTCATAGAACGACCCTGTATCCCAGAAGTTCTCTTCCGAACACCCTAGACAGGTATTACCAGAATGAACTGGAAAACTAAGTCCATCGTTCCAGCAAACAGATGAACAAGCATTAAAAGTCGTGATTCCTCTACAGCCTACTTTGTACAGGCAGTAGCCTTTGAGGGTACCTTCGTCGTCGAAAGATTCCACGAAAAGCCCTGCTTTGAACGCATCCAATCGCTCACAAGTCGAGTGAACTGATTTGCTGTAGTATCCTTTTGGACGTCCTCTGCGATCGACTTCAGGAGGCTCACCGAAAATGGCGCAATGGGCGATTACACCTGCAATGACCTCAGGGATCGGAGGGCAGCCTGGCACTTGTATGACTGTTTTATCCGGGAGAATTTCTTTCAGTGATTTTGCTCCGGTCGGGTTAGGATACGCGGCAGCAATTCCTCCATATGCCGAACAGCTTCCTACGGCAAGAATCGCCATCGCATGTTCAGCCGCTTCCGTCACTTGTTCGTATGCGGATTGACCTGCCGAAAAGAAAAATTCAGGAGACGGGATACTCCCCTCTACTATAAGAATATACTTCCCTTTGTACTTTTCCATTGTCTGCTTTTTCGCATGCTCGGTTGCGTCTCCCGCAGCAGCAGTAAATGTCTCATGATAGTTTAGCGAGATCGTATCAAGAATCAAAGAACTTGTTGAAGGATAATTGGATCGTACAAATGATTCAGAACAACCAGTACAGTCCTGAATATGCAGCCAGATGACAGGCACTTTCTCTCTCGTCTCCAGCGCATAGACGACCTGATCGGTTTGCGAGTGATCCAAAGCGAGCATGGCAGCAGCTTCTGAACACATGTCTAAAAACTTTCTGCG
Organism: Brevibacillus nigriterrae; assembly: GCF_049846925.1. NCBI lineage: Bacteria > Bacillati > Bacillota > Bacilli > Caryophanales > Paenibacillaceae > Brevibacillus > Brevibacillus nigriterrae. The sequence goes on along the minus strand of NZ_JBNCMT010000032.1, from coordinate 19,887 downwards.
ACTTATTCCTGCTTCAATTATTTCCTGATAAATGGTTTTGCTTTCTTTTCTCTCCATAGCAAGATCCCATCCCACTTCTCTATTTATGTAGGTACACGCCTAGTATAACTGATTCTGGAAGCCAGGATGGCAGAATAAGGTGATCGTTATGTGAAAAATTTCACGAAGTTAGTATATTGGTAAAGGAAGTACGTAAAACAATACGGCAAAAAAGTGAACTGCTGTCCCACCCAGTACGAATATATGCCATACTGCATGATGGAACGGAAATGCTCTCCACACATAAAAGATCGTTCCAATCGTATACAACAATCCGCCAATAACTAAGAGTGTCATGCCAGGAGTTGGCAACGTCTCTACCAAGGAACGCCAGGCAATGACGATTAGCCAGCCCATGATAATGTACACCAGTGTTGAAAGTAAATTAAATCGCTTGACGAAAAACGCCTTAAATACTACTCCGAATACAGCAAGACCCCAGACAAGGCCAAACAAGACCCAGCTAAGAGAGCCTTTCACTACCAAAAATAAAAACGGTGTATACGTCCCTGCGATAAACAGGTAAATGGCAGAATGATCGAGAATTTCAAAGAAATCCTTGATTTTGCCTTCAGGAAAACTGTGCAACAGCGTCGAACATACGTACAGCAGAATCATTGTTGCACCATAAATCGTCAGACTGACAATGTGCCACAGAGACCCGGTCGGTATGGAATTGAGCAGAAGAAGGACAAGCGCAATCACACTGAATACGATACCGATGCCATGAGTAATTGCATTGGCAATCTCTTCTCTCTTCGAATAAATAAATGTAGAACCCATTTTTCGTTTTCAACTCCTTTTACATAACTGCGAATCGTTTCTTGATTTCAATCGGTTCATCCAGTAAATTGGTAACGTACCATTCTAGGTATTAGCCTATTCATTCTAGCGACTATTGGTTACAATCGCTAATGTATCAGTTTCAGTATATAACCTAATAGAGTACCAGTATAGGAAAGAATTCACTCGACAGGAGCGATACTTATGTCCACTCAAATCACAGTTAAAGAATTACTTGCCCGAATCAAAAATAACCAACCCGTGCTCATCCTCGATGTTCGAGATGAAGAGAAATACAATACCGGAACGTTGGTTTTGGAGAATACAGAAAATCGCAACATCCCCTTTGTTGCCATGAGAGACGGTGAAGAAAAAGCAGTAAAGCAACTCGCCTCACTGCCTTCGGATACGCCAATCGTCACCGTATGTACTTCCGGCAATAAAGCACAAAAAGCAGCAGCGTTCCTGCAAGAAAAAGGATTCCAGGCCCTCTCACTCGAAGGTGGTCTTACCGCATGGAAAGAAAACAGTTAACTGCTCGCTTGTTTGCTCTTTGGAGTCAGCTTAACTGAGATGAACGGCGTCAGAATCGCTCCCAACACGATGAAGCCCAATCCATAAAGAAAAACATAGTGCAGGGAATCGACAAGAGATGTCTTTAGAATGGGAAGCAAAATCGTCTTGATTTCGTCGGGTATTTGTTGCATTGTCTCTGGGCTTAACAGTATGGAATACATCCCTTGGGGGTTCGTCTGGATCATCGACTCAAATTCAGTTACTATCTCGCTTGCTTGCGGGGGTAAGTCTTCCAGTAACGGAACTAGCTGATTTGATAACAAAGTAGTTGAATGATGATTCATGACCGCTCCCAGGATCGTCATCCCAAAGGTTCCTCCGATCTGACGAAAAAATTGACTGGAAGAGGTTACTACACCTAATTCCGATTTAGGAAAAGACTCTTGCAGTGCCAAGGTAAGCAAGGGCATGACAAGCCCCATCCCAAGACCCAGCACAACCATATAACTCATCGCTACGTACTCAGAGGTGTCAAGCTGCATAGTCGACAACAACCAGAAACCGATAGCCATCGTAATCATGCCAGCAATTATTTGTGGACGAAACCCAATTTTATAAACGATTCTTCCTCCAATGACACTGGCCACGATCATCGCTATCATCATCGGAAACATGGCCGTTCCCGAATCGGCTGCACTCACACCGAGAATTCCTTGCATGTACAACGGAACAAACATAATTGCCCCAAACATGCCGACTGACATGAGAAAACCAACACTGCTTAAAATCGAAAATAATTTATTCGCAAATAATGACATCGGAAGAATCGGTTCCGATGTTTTTTGTTCAATGCGGATAAACCATATAATCATAATTGCAGAAAACAGAAAAAGTGAGATGATTTGCCACGATGTCCAGGGATAATCCTTGCCTCCAAACGTTAACGCCAACAAGAGACTGATCACACCCAAGATCATGGTGACAATACCGGCATAATCGATTGTCACTTTTTCCGATTGTCTTTGATTGGTTAGTCCAATCGCTATAAATACCATAGCTAAAACACCCACAGGCAGGTTGATGTAAAACACCCATCTCCAATTCAGAGAGTCAACAATCCATCCCCCAACTTGCAGACCAATGATGGATGACAACCCAAAGACAGCTCCAAAAACTCCTTGCCATTTCGCTCGTTGTTCACCTGTGAAAATATCTCCAACAATGATCATGGCCATTGGCATCATGACCCCTCCACCGATCCCTTGCAATGCTCGATACCCGATCAATTGTCCCATGGTCTCGGACGTTCCGCATAAGGCAGAGCCCACGATAAAAATGACTAGACCCGTCAGATAAACAGACTTGCGACCGATCATGTCAGCCAACTTGCCTGCTACGGGAATCACAGCAGTAGAACTGAGCATATACGCCGTGGTAAGCCAGGTCATCACACCCAACCCACCCAGTTCCCCTACAATCCGAGGTAACGCAGTACCCACGATGGTATTATCCAGAGAGGCAAATAACATGGCAACGATGAGCCCGGTGATCAGGATTCCACGGTTGGTATTTTCACTTGAAAATGACACGGATGTGGATGTTTTTTCTTTTACACTCATAACATCACCCTTTCGTTATTTGCCCTTATATTTTTTCCCAGCTTCGCCACGCATTACTCAAAAATAAAAAGGATGGGAGACACCCATCCTCATCTATTCCTCTTCCGTATCTGATACTTCAATTTCGATTGGTGTAATCAGTGAATTACCGAGGCGATCCGAGATGATCACAACAAAATAGTCTTTTCCCACAAAACCTGGTGCCGGGACGTATAGAAAATGACCATTTTTCCTTAACAAGACGAATCCATTTGCAGGTGATTTATGCAATTGATAGGACCTGCGCAACCTCCGTCGATGTTTGCTGCTAACCCTACCTTGTACAGACATGCCAGCTTCTGTAATCGTTATTTCAGGCGCAAAGATGATCGGGTTTTTTCGCTTTCTGGTTGTGATGGTTATGGGAGCAGGAAAAACAATCATTGGTCTTTTCGTTGAAACTGCCTGGAATGGTTTATCACCTGAAGTAATCGTTACTTTTACTTGCACCTCTTCTGTATTATCTTTATCTTCTGTCACAAAAACAGTGAAGGAATCATTTCCGCAGTAACAATTTTTAGGAGTGTATATATAGCTCCCGTCATCGCTAAGGATAACTGACCCATTCCTTGGGGAAGAGGCCAAACTGAAACGATAAGAAGACTTCCCTCGGTATTTACCCGCCAAACAACCTTTGAATGTAGTATTTTCAGTAGTTATGATGGCAGTTTCCTGAAAATCCTGATCATCTTGTGCAGGGGTAACATGTATGAGAATAGTCGTGGAACAACATGTATTCACTCCGATGAGCTCTACAATGAACTGGTCCGTTCCCGAAAAGCCCTCATTGGGAGTATAAGAGAACGCTCCCTGCTCATTCAAATCCGCTTGCCCTGAGACAGGTTGCTGTATTAAGAGATACCTGCAATTCCCCTCTTCCATTTGAACGATTGGCAATTGCCCATGTAACGTTGTTTCTTCCGTAGTGGTGTATGTTTCCAATGACCGGTTCATCGGGCAGAGAATTCCCCTCCTTTCCAATTCATTGGAGATAATTGCAGTATATTTCAATCCATTTCACACGTTCATGGGCAAGAGCGGATTTTCTATTTGGACGGGTCTTCATGCAACACTCTTATCACATGAAAGAATATTTAAAATATTACGACCTTGCCTGGTACAGCCATTTCTTTATCGAGGGAAACAAACCGGCCACATTTGGCTACCCATTGTGGTCCCTTCGAGCAGACTTCCGTATGTATCTGTGCATGTTGCTGGGGAAACTTTCACAAGAGTATCGGCGTCATCAAATTCCTACTGATGAATAGAAAAAACAGCTACCCCATACGAAGGTAGCTGTTTTTGTTCATTTAAACTGTAAAATGAAGCAAGAAATTCAGGAAAAACAGGCTGGAAATCAGGAGCAATGGTGCCGGAATTTCCTTCGCCTTGCCTAATGCTATTTTTAAGATCGGATAGGCAATAAATCCGAATGCAATTCCATCAGCGATGCTGGCAGTTAAAGGAATCAGGGCAATGATGAGAAAAGCAGGAAATCCTTCCGAGAAATCATGAAGCGGAATTCCTTGAATATGCTGGATCATCAATGCGCCGATAATGATCAGAACGGGTGCTACTGCACTATCCGGGATCAACTTCACGAAAGGCAGGACAAATACAGAGAGTAAAAACAAAACCCCTGTCGTCATACTGGTAAGCCCAGTTCTTCCTCCCGAATTAATCCCTGCAGCACTTTCTACAGAACCGACAGTCGGGCTTGTGCCGAAAATGCCGGATACAACTGTAGTGACTGCTGTCGCCCGATAACTGCGAGTAAATTTCGACTGATCAGGCAGCAAACCGTGAATGAGGCTCATGTTCTCAAACACAATAATCATCAGCAAGGAAAAGCAAGCAATCCAAAACGACAAGGAAACAAAATCAGCGAAAGAAAATGCTCCCCAAACCGAAGCGTACGTCGTAAAATGAAACGATTCCCACGTAATTGATGACGTGCTGACTTCTCCGGTTGCAATCGCCAGGATTGTGCCGATGAGCATACTGATCAGAAAGCTAGCTTTCACATTTCGAACGAACAGAACTAATGCGATCAAGAGACAAATCAACGTAATGATTACATGAGTACTACCCAAATTACCTAATGCAACAAACGTTGATTCATGTTTGACGATGATGCCGCCTTTTTGCAAACCGATAAACGTAAGAAACAATCCAATTCCTACAGTTATCGCATCTTTCAGCGATTGCGGTATGGCCTGTGACAACAGATGGGTAAATTTTGTCAACGCAATAAAAGTAAAGATGAGCCCTGAAACAAATACGGCTCCCAGTGCGCTCTGCCAGGACAACCCCATTGATTGCACGATGGTATACGTGAAGAAAGCATTGATCCCCATTCCTGGAATCAGAACAATGGGTGAATTCGCCCAGAAAGCCATGATGACACAACCGATAAATGAAGTTAGTGCCGTCGCAATGACTCCTGCTTCAAGTGGTATGCCTGCATCTGAGAGAATCATGGCATTGACCACCATAATGTACGCGCTCGTGAAAAATGAAGTAACACCTGCTAGCATTTCCTGTTTCGCTGAAGACTGATGCTCCTTCAACCGAAATAGTTGGTTCAAACTGGTACGCAATGAAACTCCTTCTTTTTTCTGTCATCCCTCTCCCACCCGCGCTTTACAAAAAAGCACCAGATTGCATTATACCACACGAGACAAATGAATCAATTATTTTTCCACTGTTTTTTAGACTGAAAAAAGAGGATGCCATCCTACTCGGCATCCTCTTTCCATTTACCCGCTAGTTTTGCGTTCTTGCTTATCCTACCACGATATTGACCAGTCGCTTCGGAACAATGATGCACTTACGGATCGTTTTTCCTTCGATTGCTTCTTTCACCGCTTCTAGAGCCAAAGCGCTTTCTTTCATATAATCTTCTGTCGCATCTGCAGCAATTAACAGGCGATCCTTGATTTTTCCATTTACCTGGATAACGATTTCTACTTCATTATCTACTGTTAACGCTTCATCGTAGGTAGGCCATGCCTCGTAAGCCACGGTATTTGAATGGCCCAACAGACTCCACAATTCTTCTGCTACGTGAGGTGCAATTGGAGAGAGCATTTTAACAAAGGCTTCCATCGCTGCTTTTGGCAACTGATCTTCTTTGTTCGCCTCGTTCATCATCACCATCAAATGGCTGATCGCCGTATTGAATCGCAGGTGTTCCATATCATTGGTTACCGCTTTTACTGTCTTGTGCAAGGTACGCAGGAACGATTCGCTACCTTCATCATCAGTAATTTTGTTCGAGAGTGTTCCATCCGGTTGAACAAACAGTCTCCATACCCGTTGGATAAATCGGTTACTACCTTCTACCCCATTCGCATTCCAAGGTTTCGAAGCTTCCAATGGACCCATGAACATCTCATACACACGAAGCGTATCGGCACCGAATTCATTTACGATATCGTCTGGATTTACGACATTGCCACGAGATTTGCTCATTTTTTCGTTGTTTTCGCCAAGAATCATCCCTTGGTTTACCAGCTTCTGGAATGGTTCTTTGGTATCAACCACACCAAGATCATACAAAACCTTATGCCAGAAACGAGCGTACAACAGATGCAACACCGCATGCTCGGCTCCACCAATGTATAGATCAACTGGCATCCAGTAGCGTTGTTTCTCTTTAGAGCACAATTCCTGATCGTTGTGTGGATCAATATAGCGCAGATAATACCAGCAACTGCCTGCCCATTGTGGCATGGTATTCGTTTCCCGACGAGCTTTCATTCCTGTCTCAGGATCGATAGTATTCACCCAATCTGAAACGTTCGCAAGCGGAGATTCACCTGTACCAGAAGGCTTAATCGAATCAACCTCTGGCAATAAAAGCGGCAGTTGATCCTCTGGAACCGGCTTCATGGTTCCGTCTTCCAGGTGAAGAATCGGGATTGGCTCTCCCCAGTAACGCTGTCTGCTGAACAACCAGTCACGCAGGCGGTACGTTACTTTTTTCTTCCCTTTATTATTATGTTCCAACCATTCAATCATCGTTTGAATTGCTTGTTTGTTATCCTGACCGTTCAAGAAGTCTGAATTGACATGTGGTCCGTCACCGGTGTATGCAGACTCTTCCACGTTGCCTCCAGAAACTACTTCTTTAATCATAAGAGAGAACTTCGTAGCGAACTCAAAGTCCCGTTCATCATGACCTGGAACTGCCATAATAGCACCCGTTCCATAACTTACCAATACGTAGTCTGCCACCCAGATCGGAAGCTTTTCACCATTTACCGGATTAATCGCATAGGCACCTGTAAATACGCCTGACTTGTCTTTCGCGAGGTCAGTTCGCTCCAGGTCGCTCTTGTTTGCCGCTTGTTTGACATATGCCTCGACAGCTTCTTTTTGCTCTGAAGTCGTAATGAGTTCCACCAGTTTATGTTCAGGGGCAATTACACAATAGGTAGCACCGAACAATGTATCCGGACGGGTTGTGAATACTGTTAATGCCGCTTCGTGACCTTCAATCGGGAAGTCAAGCTCGGCCCCTTCTGATTTGCCGATCCAGTTGCGTTGCATGTCCTTGATGCTTTCTGTCCAGTCCACTTCTTCCAGGTCTTCGAGCAAACGCTCTGCGTAAGCAGTAATTTTCAGAATCCATTGTCTCATCGGTTTACGAATGACGGGATGTCCCCCACGCTCACTCTTGCCGTCGATTACTTCTTCATTGGCAAGCACTGTTCCCAAAGCAGGGCACCAGTTAACAGGCACTTCATCAACATAGGCAAGCCCCATTTTGTACAACTGGAGGAAAATCCACTGTGTCCATTTGTAATATGAAGGATCCGTTGTTGATATTTCACGGTCCCAATCGTAAGAGAATCCTAATGATTTGATCTGTCTTCTGAAGTTGTCGATATTTTGTTTGGTGATGTCTCTTGGGTGTTTTCCCGTATCGAGTGCGTGTTGCTCTGCTGGCAACCCAAACGCATCCCAACCCATTGGATGAAGAACCTGATACCCGTTCATTCTTTTATATCGTGAAACGATGTCAGTCGCCGTATACCCTTCAGGATGACCTACATGCAGACCCGCTCCTGATGGATACGGAAACATATCCAAGGCATAAAATTTTTTCTTGGTTGGATCTTCAACTACTTTGAATGTCTTGTTTTCTTCCCAATAAGTCTGCCACTTTTTTTCGATCTTGCGGTGATCGTATTGGTGAATAGTCTGTGTCTGCTCCAACGACATGCTAAAAAACCCTCCCTCATCCTTTAAAAACCCTCTACATGCAATTGATTATAACGAATTTCTCTATTATTACCAAAAAAAATTTATAACAACCCGTTATTTCAGCATGATGGCATTTCTGTCTTGGTCGAGAAGACGTACAAGGATGGCATCTCCATTACTAGCAACCCGGACTAACGCATATTTTGCTTTCTCCTCGACGATCCGGCCTGAACCTTCGGGAATGAAAAAGCTCTCAATACCATAAATCACTCGCTGACCGCCTGTTGTCACACCGTTGATAAAGACGGTATCCGACGGTTTGCGCTCACCATAGCGGAACAATTCTTCTACATGATAAACTCCCTTGTTGTCTGGTCGTAACACAGCCTGAACCTTCTCACGCTGGAGGAAATCCTCCTTTACAGTAATCAAGCCCTCAGGAGAGGAGATCTCGTAATTCAATCTCACATAATCTCCCTGTAATAGCGATCGAGGATCAATTGGTGCAAGCAAAAGTGTGACTTCTGTACCTTTTGCTAAAATCGTTTCACTTTTAACGATTTGTGTCCCAATAAACACAAACTGAATGACAATGGCAAGGAGGATCGGTAGTTTTTTAAGCTGAATAATGCTCTTTGCTGAATCAAGGATGAGTTGACCCCTTCGTTCGTAAACATATGTGCCGAACAAAAACAGGGCACTTACAAACAGCAGCGTAATGGATTTATGCAACAGGCTCCAAAACACATCATAGTACTTGTAGACAATGTACAAGAACCAGAATGTTAAGCTAACTGCGAAGAAATACCTTTGATGGTTGCGCAAAAAGATAAATACAGCAAGTGTAGCTACGATAAAGAACAATACATTCGTTGTAAGATGAAAATGAGAGATATCCTCCCGCATAAAAGTAAGCACAAAGAAAAACCCAAGGAAAAACAGATAACTCAGCTCTTTCAAGTTGCTTAGGAATCGGTTATCTTTTGAAACCAGGTGAAGGATGAATAAACCCGCGTGAATGAGTACTGCCCCCATAATCACAAGGTAAGGCTCCCAGTCAAACTCAAAGAAGAGAAGGAGTATTTGAATCGCAAATGTGGAATAGATGAGAACTCGCTCCACAATGTTATTTGCTTTGACCCAACAAACTCCCAACAAGATTACATAACATAAACTTATGTAACCTGCCTCAAGCATTCCACTACCTATTAATCCGATGGCGAGACCCGTCGTCAAGAAAGTATACCGAACAGGAGCTTGTGCATTTTTCTGAAGCAAAGTTCCAACCAGCATTAAGAACGATATGATCAGCAAGGTAAGCTCAGACTCAAAGATCATCATCGTGAATCCGACAATGGAGATAATCCCGATAAAAATGGCTGCGACAGTAAACGAGATGCTTACTACATGGCCAAGTAAACCACTATCTCGCTTGACACGCCCCTTCGGTTGTTCAACTTCTTCCGTTTCGTTGGTCGTTGCATGATAGGTTTGGACGAAGCGGAGAAAAGCCAAATTGAGCAATAAGATGATGATGAAAAAGAAAATCCCGAAGAGAAAAAACAGCTCCGAGTAATGCTCTGCCGCGAGTTCAATATACTTGGATATGACGTAAAAAGAAGCAAACAAGCCGGTTAGCATCGCATATGACTTTTGCACTGAAAATCGTAAAAAATAGAAGATCTCACCCAAAATGACAGCCACAAACAGAACATTGCTTAGCACTTGATAGCTTTCAAATACCAAAGTATTTGCCAAGATCAACAGGATGGATTGTCCGATGAAAAAACTTAAAAATTTGAGAATTTCTGATTGGATGCGGCCAAGCTCGGTTATCAGAAAAACGAAACCGTTTACCAAAGCTGCACCAAGCAAATAAAGCATCAACTCTGTCTCCGGTCTATCTATTCGAACAGATGATGGAAACAGATAGAACCACATGGTTAACTGGGTTAACAAGAAGCTCAGGACATAAAACGTCTGGAAACGGGTAATCACCGATAATAGCAACGCAGGGATAAGCCAAATCAGAAAAAGAAGGTAACTATCTGCATGTGAATTGTAAATTTGGCCTAATAAAGCAGTACTTACCCCATAGGCAATACAGCCTGACAAAAGCAGGATATTGGTCAAAAAGTTACGTCTACTAAACCATCCCAATACGAAAGATGCTAAATAAAACATGACCAGCAAACCCACACTTAACCCGATTTTTCCAAAACGATCAAGCCCGCCCCAGTTTGCCGCAAAGAAGTAAATAATGGAGGAAAGCAGTGCTGCAACTCCCATTACATAACCTGTTTGTATGCCTCTTTCCCTCACAACGCTCAACCCCCCTTCTTTTCGCACAAAAAATACCTGCTCCTAGAACCATCCTACAACTTACAAATGACTTTTTGCAAGAAAATGCCAATTTGTTCATTTTGTTTTTGAGAAATTTGAATTTGGTTGGTTGCTCTTGAACCCATGCGTGAGCATGGGTTCCTTTCCTTAGGACAATTATGGAGTGCAAGTTTCTCGTCGCACATGCTCTATCCCTCTTGCTTGATTACAATTGCCCCCAGTGAATTTGTGAAATGCTGCAATGCCCACTCGTGTCCCGCAGGATTGAAGCTTTGTACGGCATCTTCATGTACAACGATGGTGTATCCTCGATTGTAGGCATCAACTGCTGTATGAAGGACGCAAATGTCGGTACACACCCCAACCAGGTGTACCTCATTGATCCCTCTTGCCCGAAGCATGATCTCCAGATCGGTGCCAGCAAAAGCACTGTAGCGTGTTTTGGTCATCCAGACCAACTTTTGCCTGTTGTGTTCATAAATCTGCTGCAGATCGCCATAGAGCTCCCTGCCTTTCGTTCCAAAAATATTATGGGGAGGAAACAATTTCGTCTCTGGATGATAAGGATCATTTTCCTCATGTCCGTCAACCGCAAGAACAACGCAATAATTTTCATTCAAGAATTGATCCACTAGTTCTACGATTCGATGCTCGATTTTTTGCGCTGGCTTCCCGCATGTCAGTTTCCCGTCATCTGCTACAAAATCATACGTGTAATCAATCACAAGCAATGCTTTCGTCATTCTCTCTCCTCCTCAAGTAAGTACCTGTTTAATAGATGTATGAGTTATAAATCGATAAATGAGGTTGGTAATTACTAAATTTATACAGTTTGGCTTTTCGCTGGGAAAACTGATCCGAGTATAGCGGCAGCCCCTCTTCATCCAGCACTTCTTCCAACAATCCTTTCCTCGTCTTGGTTGAAACCATTTTACGGATGAAGTTTGGCTTTTCTTCCTGAAATTCAGGCACGACGGTCTGGATTACCTGGTACAACTGGCCGATAGTAAATGTTTCATTCAACAACTCTTTGGCAATGGTAGTTGTCATCATTTTCTGTTGCACGTGTCGCACTGCATCGGCAAGGATATGGTTATGATCAAATGCAAGCTCCATCTGCAAAGCCTGAGATACAGGAAAGAGCCTGACAGCGGCAGCTTCGTCCCTCGCTTCCTGGCTGGCAAGTAGGTTTTCGTTTATCAATGCCACATAAACGACACAAGGAATCCAGCCTCTCGGGTTACGACCAGGGGAATAGTAGGCTTGCAGTTGCTCAATATGAACCTCTTGTCCCGAATTTGTTTCTTCTTGCAGTTCTCGGAACGCGGCTTCTTCCAGTGTTTCATCTTCCTTTGAAAAACCACCAGGAATTGCCCACAAATCCTTAAAAGGGGGGACTTTGCGCTGCTTGAGCAAGATAGACAACTCACGTCGTGGCAATGATTTCGTGACACTCTTTTTATTTTCTGAGGTAATTGTGAAAATGCATATATCAATAGAAAGCCCTTCAGGAGTACGATATGTTGTCAAACCCATCACCTTTAATTCATATTGATGACATATATCCCCAATGCTATAGGCGCGATTCAATAATGTCAATTTAATAATATCGATTCGAATATCTTGTTTCTATCTTTACATTTTTCACAACCATTCAGATAACTGGCATGTATTGATACTATGCAGAATACATTACATTACAAATGCATGTCTATATGGAGGGGTAACATGAATAACAAGACAAAATCTGCTGTCTTGAACGACCACGGAATGCAAGTTTTGACAGCCACGTTTACAGGCGCCAGCGAGACACTTGTTCTACTCCGATCTGATACCTCCGATAAGGATGGATACAAGCCTGCGAGAAGCATTACTCTGAGTTACTTCGAAATGAAGAATTTGTATCAATTTTTGCATTCTGTGCTTGAGGAAAATGTTGATTGATTCTAAATAAAAACTCCCGCCCTCTTTGGGTGGGAGTCAGGCTGCCGAGACAATCGGCAGCTATTTTATTAACTGGAATTTTCCAATCAAGGGCAGTGGTTTGGTTTGCCCATTGAGCGCATTGATAATTCCCATGACTGCATAGACTAGAACGAGTAAATTTCCGATTGGAATGAGGATAAACCAGCCAATAATCGGAATGATGGTTCCAATTACATTAATAAAGAGCGCAGCTAAAAATAGAATAAGTCCTTGGTTCGCATGATACATGGCAAACGGAGACTCTCTTGCAGCTAACAAAGGGATGAAGAAGATCAGATAGGATAGTAATGCCATAACCTTGTTCTTCTCTACATCAGCAGGATCACTCTTGGGTGAGTACTGCCCTTGCATTCGATCACTCCCCTTATCATAAAAGAGTAAAATGGAATCCCCCCTTTTATAAATATGTAGAGAACTTCCTTTTGCTATAGGGAGTATTGCAGAATGGATGCGGGGATATGTGGGAGGAAACAAGAATGTATGCTTCATTACTTATGTATGTCTGTTGTAACCTCCTTAGAACATTGCTCATTTAAAGTGATTGCAACCCTGCGGAAATTTTTATATTGTGCTGATGCTTCCAGTCAGTTTTTCCGTCCTTATGCCTGGTGCTTTCTAGAAAATGAATGTCAAAATGACCGGTAAACTGATTATCCGTAATATATTCAATCCCATGTGGCATGGATGCCATCGATGCCGCAATCTTTCTTCCATCTATTTCTACAAGCACAGGCCGTAGTTTCCACGAATAAGCCCCTCCCCACACTTCCTTCATCATCGCTGCATCTTTTACTGTAAGTGGTTCGCAGTCAGCATGATTGGCTCCAATCGTTCTCTTCACATAAAATGTTTTGCCTGTTTGAAAATCGATAATCTTTGCCGTTTTACCAATGGTGAAGACATATTGCGCTTCTGTCCACCAATTGAGCAGTTCCCCATGATTCGGTGTGATCACTGGTTTGGTAGGCACAAAATGAACAGGGATAGATAGCTTCTGTCCAATGCTCAAATTTGAATTCATCGTCAAATGATTCTTCTGCAGCAATTCACTCATCGGAACACCGTATTGTACACTGATTGTCCAGATCGTATCTCCTTGGGTTACCTGATGTGTTGTGTAGCTGATTGATGGGTAAATTGGGTTCGCTTGCACATGTGCTTCTGCAGGCGATAATGGAATTGTAAACAAAAGCATAGATCCCAGCATGATTTTTGCAGACGTTACCTTGACGATCGATTCCAGATAACTGCCTGTCTCCAAAGCGAATTCGGTGTTTCTTTTCTTTAATGTAAAAATAAGAATATCCCCTTTTTCGGTATTGTTCGCTAGTATTGTGAACCCAGATTGAATTTTGTATGCCTTTAGCAAAAAACTCTGGAAATTCTATACTATCTCTAGTTTGTATATGTTATTTGCAAATAAATTTATTTTTCTGAATTACCAATATTATTTTTGTTGCAATTTTTTCATTTTTCATTAAAATAAGAAAAGAGCCGAAGATACTTACTTTCCATACAAAACTATTTAATAGCATAGGAAATGTGTTGTATCAGAATTATTTGAAAATTATTTATTTTTAAAGAAAAAGGGGAGAGATTAATATGATGAAAAAATCAACTTTTGCTGGTATTGCTTCTGTAGTTGCACTAAGTACTGCTCTGGCAGGCTGTGGTAGCCAAACCAGCACTCCTGCACCTCAACAATCCGGTGGAGAAAATACAGGCGGTGCTGGCGGTGCGGGTGGTAAAATCGTAATCGCAGGTATTGGGCCGCTTTCTGGTTCTGCTTCTGACTACGGTGACTCTGCAATCTCTGGTGCTCAATATGCGCTTGACTTGAAAAAAGAAGAGTTCAAAAAGCTTGGTTTTGATCTAGAATTGTTAAAACAAGATGACCAGGCAGATCCGAAGCAAGGCGTTGCTAGTGCAGAGATGGTTATCTCTAACCCTGACGTACTTGCTGTAATGGGTCATATTACAACTGGTTCTTCCATTCCTTCTTCTGCAAAATACGAAGAAGCAAAATTGGTCATGGTATCCCCATCCAGCACTGGTTCCAAATTGACGGATGATGGCAAAAAGACCGTTCACCGTATCTGTGCTCGTGATGACCAACAAGGTTCCAAAGCGGCTATCTATGCGAAAAACCAACTTGGCGTGAAAACTGCATTCATCATCCATGATAAAGGTGCTTATGGACAAGGCCTGGCTGACCAAGTGAAACAACAATTAGAAAAAGATGGTGTACAAGTTCTTGGTTTCGAAGGGATCACTCCAGGTGAAAAAGATTACAGTGCTGTAATCAACCAGGTTGTTGGTAAAAACCCTGACCTGCTCTACTTCGGTGGATATTATGCTGAAGGTGGAATCCTTGTAAAACAAGCTCGTGAGAAAAACTACAAAGGTATTTTCATGGGTGGCGACGGTCTTGATTCTGCTGATATGGCTAAGATTGCTGGCCCTGCGGTGGAAGGCGTTGTATACACGTCAACTGTTGACGATGTAGCTTCTACAGAAGAAGGCAAGAAATGGGTTGCTGAATACGAAAAGGCATCTGGCAAAAAATCCGGTATCTTCACTTCCTATGGATTTGATTCTATGAACGTAATCCTGCACGGTGTGGAAGAAGCAATCAAAGCAAACGGTGGCAAAAAACCATCACGTGAGCAAGTATTGGATGCTGTACACAAAATCTCTGACTTCCAAGGTCAATTCGTAAAAGTATCCTTCGATGAAAAAGGCGATAACAAATACGCTGCGGTATATGCGTACAAATATGAAGGCACTGGTAAGAAATTCCTTGGTGAGGCAAAGTAAGCTCTCTCCCACAGCAACAACAAAAAAGCCGTTGGCGCATAAACGCCAGCGGCTTTTCCTATTGTTTCGGCTTAGTTCACTAAGGTGTAATTACAATATTGCTAATAACTGGACGCTCTCTTCCGTCTGATGGTCGATTCAACACTTTGCCTTTATAGTAGAACGCACTAGAACCGCCACCATCCAGGTTGTAGGCATCACGTACATGGAATTCAAGCAGTTTTCGTTGGGCCTCTTCCAAAGTAACACCACCGCTCCAGCCTTTGCGGCGACCGTCAATGACGATTAGCAACAGATCTCCATTATCAAAGTGACCAATTAATGTTCTCGGGTGTCGTGCCTGTGCCCACTCTCGAGGAATTGGTTGTTTTTTCCCGTCCTTTAACAAGGTTGGCAGGAAGCTGGCACCCTGTAAAATACCTTTTTTCTTCAGTTCAGCTTGGGAACTGATTTTGCCCCCTACAAGCCTGCCCTGGTTGTTGAATCCGACGAAGCTGACATTTTTGTTGTCAGAGAAGGTCTTGATCTGCCCATTCACTACTGTAATACCAATCGGACTGAGATAGCCTTTGCTATCCTTATTAAAACCACCTGCATTGATCGCCAAGATAGCTCCCGTTCTTTTTCCGGCATGACTGGTCGTTTCTCCTTTGCTAACAAGTCGATCATTAGCTAGTACAACCTTCAGAGCATTCGGGTTTTTCAGGCGGACTTTTGCCATGTAGCCACGATAGCCTGATTCTTCTAGAGAATACACTTTGACCGTGGCATTGTCCGTAAAGGTTTGTCCAATAGGCTCTCCTAACATGTTAGAGAGAATCTGGTCCAATACTTCTCCTGATTGTTTCACAGTTGTTTTACTCGTGGTTAGCAAGTCGTTAACCTTTTTGTTCTGTTGCTCTAACTCTTTCTTTTCTGAAGTTGCTTTGCCTTTTAATTGCTCGAGTGACTCCGTTGTTGATGAAATCACTTCATCTGTTTCTTCCAATTGCTCGGACATCGAGTCCAGTTTATTCAATGTTTGTGTGACGGGTATTTGTAATCGTTGGTCGCCTAAGCTTTGTACGGGATTGGTCTGATAAAATGCGAATGATAATCCAAGAATAGGCGCTATCAAAAATAAAAGAAATACATGCAATTTAGTATGCACGAGTTGCTTCCTCCAATTTTTTGAGCGAAGCTTTCAACTCAACAAGCTGTGTGTTAAGCTGGTCAATTCGTTGTTGCAGCGCCTGTTTGGTTTTATCAGAACCACCGATTGTTTTACCCGTAAGCTTCAATTCTTCATCGATATAGGCTAGTCCCTGATGAATATTGGAAATCTCATCATGTACTGACTCGATCTGTTTTTCCACCTGATTCATTTGTTCCTGGTTAGTTGCCTCGATCTGATTTAAACGCTGATCGATGTAGTTCTGGGTATCCTGGACGTACTGATTCGCCATGAAAAATCCTCCGACAACCAGAATTACCCAAAGCGCAACAGAGAGTCCGATTGTCATCATTCGTTTGCGATCACTCGTTGCAATGTTTTTGGTGACACTTTTTCCAATACTTCTATTCTCTCTTTTTCTATATTTCTCTTCTAGAATTTGTTGTTCACTCATGACAACAAACCTCCTATCCCCTTTCCTCTGTTGAAAGGACTTCTATTATATCATTATTTTTGTTTTTATTACGACCTTAGAAAAACTTGGCAGTAATTGGTGTTAACAAGTGGAGCAACATGAACGCTGCAAAGGTTAAGGCCACAACCAAATGAAACTTCCTGCGAAATCCAGAGGCACGTCTGCGACGCAAATTACCTGCAAATAAAGTGACAGCGAGAATGCCAAGTGCCGTGAACCCAGTCACTATTTTAGGGTGTGTAAGACCGAGCACCACCCCTGCTGTTTGCAGCATGACACCTGCGTGGATCAGAATGAGAATGGTACCAACGATGGCAAATGGAACATGCCCTCGCATGACTCGTCTCGAAAGCGCTGCAAACATTTTTTTAACATCCCGATCGGGCGACTTGCGAATGACGAGAAAAATGAAATACATGTTTGCATTAATTAAAAAAAGAATAAAACTTACCTGAGCAAAAAACACCCCAAAAACTTCTGACTGTGAATCATGTGGGCGGATAAACCATGTAACAACAACAGATACGAGCAGAATCACAATATTGATTAACATCCAAAGTGTATGATGTTTCATTTACCTACTCCTTTCTGCACGATAGTTACCGGGAAAATGCACAGAACTTATTATAACAAATCTTTCCAGTACTGCACACTACAAAAGGAGGGCTCCCTATTGGAGTCCTCCTTCAGATGGAAATCGTCTGTTTTATTATGAAACTGTTGACAAGATGGAAGAAGTGATGTCTTCTGCGATCGCTTCAAGCTGTTCGGCATTTTGACAGTTCTCATAGATTTGTTCATTTTGCAGGAAATACGTTTGTGCCTCTTTCAGGTAGGCTGTCGCTTGTTTCATTGCCTTCGAATACCGCTCGGCGACTTCTTTTATTTGTGTTGCGTACTCTTCATCTGTCCCTGGATTGATTGTCAGTGAATACATATCAATGATTTCATCTGTTTCTCGATCAGGAAAATACTCATGTGGAGCGGTGCTGTCAAAAATAGCAAAACCCTTTTCAGGAAGTACCACCATATCCAAGCTGTTGGGATCAAAACCACAGTGATAGACATCTACCTGCAAGCCAAGCTTGGTTGCTTCGCTTACAATTTTCTTGAGCATGGTCGACTTTCCTGAGCCCGGTCTGCCTTTGATGAAATATCGCTTCGGAACATGTTCGGTTAGCTTTTGAATAAAATCAACAGCGCCACTTGGTGTAGCCGCTCCAAAAAACATTTCCCGAGCTTGTGTCTTTGCACCGACTTGCTGGTAACCGACGAGAAGCGAGATCGTTTCTTTCGTCACTTGATTTGCCTTTTCAAAATCCATATTGGAAATAAAGTACTTTTCCCACTCATCATGGATGCGCAGGGCATGAGCAAAAGTATCATACGCTTTCAGCTTGGCTGCTCTCATCTTCTCATTGTTTTGTCTAATATTGTTGATCTTTTTCGAAAGTTCCAGATGGTTAAACGCTTTGCTGATGCTGACATATTGTTCAATTACCCCAATCGCTCTGGGTTGCCAGTGGCGTGGTGCAAGGACATCAACGATTGCAACTCCTTGCTCTTGTAACACGAGCCCTTCCAACTGTTCATGGTGCATCGGGGAATGAATATATTCGACGGGTATTCCATTTTCCTCCAAACGATTTCCCACTGATTGAATGACTCTTGATTTGGCAAATGTTGAACCTCCAATCAGAAAATGAACAAGCTCTACATTTTGCAAAACGGAGTCATAAAGATCAAAGTAGCCCCTTGCTGTGTTGCCTGACGCAAAAATATGCCTTGCTGTCATCAGATTCACTCCTAACAGACTGCTTTCCCATGAGGATCTTGTTCAAAAAGGAGGACAAACAGAGCCTCGAAGTTCAAGGCGCGGAAGAACCGAGCAGCGCAACGTAGGTGAGTCTACGTGAGCAGCGGAGGGGCAACGCAACGCAGAAATTCGAACGCTATGTTTCCCGGACTTTTTGAACTTCTTATCGGGATAATGAAGTATATTCTGATGATTTCAGATAGGTGTTTGCCCACACAAAAAAGGAGCCCCAACAGCTCCCTCATCTCCATTTATAAATATAGTAGGCAACACCTGCAAGCAAGAATATAGCGATCAGAATAACGACGATTTGTGACCAATTGGAACCTTCCATTTGTTTGTTCCTCTCTTGAAATTTCTAGGAGGCGTGGTTTTTGATTTCAAGAATTTTTAACTTGAACAGAATGTGATTCAAAAGTGATTGTAGCATTTTGATTTCCTCTTCATTCTTACTGTTTTCGATCAGTTGGTCGTATCTTTCCTTCTCACCCTGAAGTATGTTGATAATTTCTTTCCGTTCGATGGACATGTCCTTTGCTCCTTCCTATGATTCCAGATCCATTAGTAGAATATACAACTAGAATAATAGAGTTGCCGTACTTCTAACAAGCTGAATATTCTGTCTTTTTACGACAAGATCAGATGTTATATGCGTCTTTTGTCTGAATCTGCGCTTTCCCAGGAAAAGTTCGGAAATAGAAAAAACCACCTCAAAACAAGGTGGTTTTCTTGACATTACTTCGGGAAGTATTCTTTTTTCAATTCTTCTAAGGCTGTAACAGCCATCTCTTCCCATTTCCCTGATCTAGATCGGAACTCTTGCAGGTCAGCTTCCAACGCACTCTTCAGTGAATCTGTATAATCAGGAACCTCTCCGTTAAACGGGATGATCGTGTTTTGTGGAACCATCACACGCTCTCTATAGGAAAGTGCTTTGCGTTGGTGAAAAACTGGTACATTTGCCTGATACGGATGATGGAGGTCTCCCTGAAGAGGAAACTTATGTACTGCTAATGTTTGAATCAACACTTTTGGTCCAATAATGTCGAGAACTTCTGCAATATATTCTCCAGATTTGAAGGAAGCCACC